>NZ_VFTY01000005.1:0-467345 GCF_006440715.1 Mesorhizobium sp. B2-7-3 | reverse complement strand
TTGCTCTCCTTGCAAAGGGCCGAAAGTGTAACCCATCTATCCGGAATGAACTGTCACCCATCTCTCGGGAAGGGCACAAAAGACCTCTCTGCCTGCCATCGTCGGCACCACGCGACATAGTGGGGTTTGCCGTGGCTGTGACCCGTCCTGCTAACCCGTATGGGACTGCGGGCAGCGACACCTCTAGGCAGTGCCGCTGCCGTTGTCGCAGCTAGGCGGCCACCCCACCGCGGCCAGATTTGGTGCCGCTCATCCAGGGCAGCGGAGCAAGCGGCTCCTGCAGCATCTTGACGGATCTCGCGAACCCAGCGACGGCATCGCGCGCGACCGACAGTGGTATCTGGCCATCGTAAGCACGCTGGCAAGCCCGGAACGCCGTTTCGAAAATCGGGCCTCGACGCTCCCGCGGCCACTCATCCAGGAAATCGAACGCATCCTCAAGGCTTCCTATTTCTTGGATGAACTGGCCATCCTTGACCAGCACTGGTCGATCGAACGTCCTGTCGCTCATATAGTCCTCCATTCGGTCGAGCGGGTTGGTCTGCTTCAGCTTTTTACGCGACGGCATGCTCAGGCTCCGCGAACATGCCGCCATCCCCACACCTGGGTGGGACACCGGCATATGCCGGAACCGGCGGCGGATCATCGTCGTCGTCATCTCGCCAGGGGTACCGCAGCCAGTTGCGCCTGGTTTTGTTGCGACGCTGGTCTGAGGACGGACTGCGATCAAACGGTGCCCTGGCCGTCGGCTTGCGCGCAATCTCGTCCAGGGTGTGGAGCGCACGAAGAATCTCGCTGACCTGCGCTATCGCACCGTTGTCCAATTGACGCAGGGTTGGATTGTCAGGAACCGCATGGGCGTCCGAGGCCCAGAAGGCGAGCAGAGCCCTCTTCTCGCCGATCGTCATGTTCTCGTTCAGGACGTCCTCGGGCGTACGCAGCGCAGCGAATTCCGCTGCGTAATCCGTCGGTTTGGATTCATGAAAACTGTAAGCTTGGGATCTCATCTCCGTTCTCCGCGATCTGTGCCTCCCGGCCGAGCCGGGAGGCGGACCACAGACTGAGGTTTCTTGTATCAGGCCACCTTGCGTTGCGGCTCGGCATCCACATCTATGGACTGCTTGTTGCCGCCATCCTGAAGCGGAACCGCTGCGGCGTTGGAACCGATCTCGATGCGCCGGGGCTTGAGTTCCTCGGGCACTTCGCGGACCAGGTCCACCGACAGCAGGCCATTATGAATATTGGCCGCCTTGACCTTGACGTGGTCTGCAAGTTTGAACACCTGCTTGAAGTTGCCTATCGCCAGGCCCCGGTGGAGGATTTCCCGATGTTGCTGATCGGGCTTTCTCTGTCCGATGACCGACAATTCGGGGCCGTTCTGCACAAGTTCCACTTCGTCGAGACCGAAGCCGGCGACGGCCATCGTGATACGATAGTCGTTGTCGCCATTCTTCTCGATGTTGTAGGGCGGCCAGTCGGAGCGCACACTGTTTTCGAGCATGTCGAAGAGCCGGTCGAAGCCGACCGTGGTGCGGTAAAGAGGCGAATAATCAAAGCTTCTCATAGCCATATCCTCCGTGAAGCAACATGGTTTACGGGTCGCCGCAGCGTCGCCGCGACGCGGTATGTCGAGCCGAAGCCTCGACGGAAAACGATCTGGGAATCACGATTTTTTTATTCAAGAGGTCGCCCGAAATTTTTTTGAAGCGGCACTACGGCCATTCCTGACCGGGCATGCATCAGACCTTGCAGGACAGTCTTCCGGTTGGAAGCGGGTGAGGAATATGGCCCGGGTGCTGGATCAACTGCCCGTGCAAATGCGCGCCAGGTTCGGCCTCTGGTCACGAGCGGCCTTGCACGCTGCCGCCGCCGCGCGATAGATGCGTCGGTCAAGGGAGGACATCATGCGGAAAATCCTGGCATCAGCATTGCTGCTCACGGCAGCATCGTTCGCCACCGGCGCTCATGCGCTGGACAGCAGCGGAACCCCGGTCGTCGTGACGCCACTCGCATCACGCACCACCACTGCATCCGGGCAGCCGATCACGCTGCCGCGGAAGAACGTGCAGGTGCTGGTCTCGACCTATGACATCGCGCCCGGCGCGACCTTGCCGGTCCATCGCCATCCTTTCCCGCGCTACGCCTATGTCCAGGCTGGAACGCTGAAGGTCACCAACGTCGAAACCGGCAACAGCAACACCTACAAGACTGGCGATTTCATCATCGAAATGATCGGGCAGTGGCACCAGGCCACCAACATTGGCGACGGGCCGGTCAAGCTCCTGGTGATCGATCAGGTCGAGGAAGGCGCCAAGAATACCGAATTGCGACAGTAGCCACCAGGTTACATAGGTGCTTCCGGCGGGGCGGGAAGGCAATGCGCCGCCCGCCCCCTCGCCTCGTGGACCCAGCCCCCCATGCGAACCCGGCGCTCAGCCCCAGGCGCCAACCGGCTGCCGGGTCGTCGCGTTCAGCCTATTGAAGGCGTTGATCAGGGCGATCTGGATGACCAGTGCGGCAAGGGCCTTCTCGTCATAATGCCGGGCCGCCTCCTCCCAGATATCGTCCGGCACCGCGTCCGGTCGGTCGGCGAGCCTTGTGCCGGCTTCTGCCAGCGCCAATGCCGCGCGTTCGGCGTCGGTGGAATAAGGCGTTTCCCTCCAGGCAGCGAGGGCAAAGATGCGCTCTTCCTTCTCGCCGGCTTTCTTGAGCTCGCGCGCGTGCATGTCGACGCAGACGCTGCAGCTGTTGATCTGACTGGCGCGCAGATGCACGAGCTTGCGTGTCACATAGGGCAGGTCCGCTGCCTCGGTCGACTTGTCCAGTGCCAGAAACGCCTGCAGGGCGCCTGGGATGAGCATCACCGGGCTCTTGATTCTCGCTTGCATGTGTCTTCTCCTTTTGAACTGTTCTCCGGGCGTGCTTTCCCGGCCCGGACGCCTCGCATCCAGGGTTTCGACTTGATGGAACTGTTAGCTGCCTGCCGGGTGTCAGGTCTGTTTTGAGGTAACCTGTTCGAGCCGTTCGAGAATGCGCGGCCAGCCGCTTCCCATGCCGATATAGCCACGCTCGTCGGCGGGCCGAAATCCCGACTGCTCCATTCGCACCCGGGTCGCCATCCCCTCGGGTGTCAGTAACCACGTCACCACGGTTTTCAACCCGCTGTCCGATTCCGTCCCATCGCCCCAGCTATAAGCCAGCAGCCGCGGCGCCTCGACTTTCAGCACCATGCAGTTCGTCACCCCGGACCACCCGGGAACTGGTGTCGCACGGAATGTGAAGCGATGCCCCTCTTGGGCAGCGAAATCATTCTGCATGAGCCATTCGCCGACGAGTGCCGGCACGGTCAGTGCTCGCCATATCTTTTCCGCCGAATATGGAATCAGCCTTTCGACGACGATCGATTTGGTTTCCGTCTTGCCTTGCTCCTCTCGTTGCTGTCGTGGTGCCACGCGCAAAATCATAACCCATCAGCTATGTATAACCCATAACCCTGCAGTTATGTGACTGTCAAGAATGGAATCTGCCGTCTGGTCCAAGTGGCGGCGTAGCGTTCACGCTTCCGCGCCAGGCGCCCGGGTGCTAGGGCTTGCGCAACACCATGGATTGGATCGCCCCTTGACCCCAAAAATTCGCCCGCCGCTTATAGAAATCTGTGTCGAAGGCATTGATGGCCTGCTCGCCGCGCAGGCCGCCGGCGCCGACCGGATCGAACTCTGCGCCAGCCTTGTCGAAGGCGGCACCACGCCGAGCCTCGGCACCGTGCGCGCCGCTCTCGACCAGGCGACCGTGCCCTTTCATGTCATGGTGCGGCCGCGCGGCGGGGATTTTCTCTACAGCGAGACCGAATACCGCTCGATGCTTGCCGACGTCGCCGCGCTTCGCGAACTCGGCGTGCCCGGCGTGGTGTTCGGCTGCCTGAACGCCGACGGCGCCATCGACGAGCAGCGCATGCGCGAATTGACAGAGGCGGCGGGCCCCTTGAACGTCACCTGCCACCGCGCCTTCGATATGACTCGCGATCCGGCCGAAGCCCTGGAAGCGCTGATCCGCTGCAGGGTTGGCCGCGTGCTGACCAGCGGCCAGCGCGACACGGCGATCGAAGGCCTGGCATTGCTGCAAGAGCTGGTCCGGCTGGCCGGCGAGCGCATCATCATCCTCGGTTGCGGCGGGCTCGATCTCGGCAATATCGCCGAGGTGCGCGCAAGGACTGGCCTGGCCGAAATGCACTTCGCCGCCCTCAAGGACGTGTCGAGCGCCATGCGCTACCGCAATCCGAAGGTCGGCATGGGCGGCTCCGATCTCGACCGCGAATATCGCAACACGCTGACCGATACAGCGCTGGTGGCGGCGACAATCGCGGCGGCCAAGGCATGACCTCGCCCATAGACCGCATTGCGCAGGCCGACGAAGCGGCAATACTGGCGCTCAACAACGAGCACGCCGCCGAATTGTCGTGGCTTGAAGCCGAACGGCTGTCGTTCCTGCTCGCCGAGGCCTTTTACGCGCGCCGCATCGGCGATCTCGAAGCCTTCATCATGACCTTCGACCAGGATGCGAACTACGACAGCCCGAACTTCGTCTGGTTTCGCGAGCGCTACATCAGCTTCATCTATGTCGACCGCGTCGTCGTGGCGGCGCACGCAAGAGGCCGCGGCCATGCTCGCCGGCTCTATCGGGACCTGTTCGACCATGCGCGGAGCGCCGGTCACGCGCTGGTCACCTGCGAGGTCAACACCGACCCGCCCAACCCCGCCTCGGATGCCTTCCACGCCGCACTCGGCTTCGCCAAAGTCGGCGACGCGGTGATCCACGGCGGCAAGAAAGCGGTGCGCTATTACGTCAGGCAGATCGCCACCTGATCGGGTGGCACCCACCGACTCACATGGACGTTGCCCCAACCCGGAGACAGCTAAGCGCTATTTGGCGAAAAGGACCTCGCCGTCGTGCGGCTATCGTCTGGCGACTATCAAAACAATCGGGCGGCTCACCAATTGCGGTTGAGCCATTCGCGTGCTGGGCGCTCGATGAGGTAGTAGCTGCAGAGCGCGCAGGCAAAAACCCCGGCCAGCATCGGCCATGGATTGCTGCCCTGCTCGTAGACGAATTTGTAGAAGGGCTGCTGCCACAGATAGAGGGAATATGACCATAGACCCAGCGTCGTCATCGGCAGGGACGACAGCCATCCGGACAAGAACCGCGTGCTGAAATCCAGCGCGTTGACGGCGATCGCCAGCAATGGCACCGCGGCCAGGTAGTGGATCGGTGTCGGCACCGAGTCCATGAACAGGCAAACCGCGCCGACGGCCGCCGCAACGGCGACATAAGGCCCCTTCAGCAAGGTCGGCAGCTTGCCGTCCGCTTTGAGCAGGCAGATCGCGGCCGACAGCAGGATCGAGGCGATGTGCACGTCGGTGCGCCAGTACGTGGCTTCATAATCCAGGTGCAGGAACCAGTAGGAAACCGCGCCATTGACCATGGCCACCAGAGCCAGGACCAGCAGCAGCGGGATGACACGGCTGCGGCTGGCAACGACCGCGCTGATCGCCGCCAGGATGATATAGGCATGTTCTTCGATGCAGAGCGACCAGATGTGGTCGAGCGCGCCGGCCCGATTCAGGAGAATTCCGGCATAGTTGTAGGTGAAGGTCAGCGCCGTCAGGGCCGCCTTCCATTTGAAGGCGATGAACGTGCCTGAGAGCGCGATCATGGCGACGACGACAAAGACCAGAAGCGCCGGATAGATGCGCGAGAACCGGCGTTTGAAAAATTTCTTCAGCGGATAGCGTTCGATGAACAGGATTTCGGCCATCAGCCGGCCGCTCAGCACGAAGAAGAATTCGACGCCCAGCACGCCCAGATTGATCCCGGGAACGGGAAAAAAATGCCCGATCAGCACGAGCGCGATCGACAGACCGCGCCAGCCATCGAGATAGGCCAGTCTTGTCCTGGCCGGTCGCTCGACGATCGCTCGGGGCGGAGCCAGATGAGTCGCGGAAATTTCGGACATGCCGATCCCTTCGCATTGTAATGCGAAAGGCACGGCTATTCCCGAACCCGGCTCGCATTCCCGCCCTGATCTATACTGCAGCGCAATATAAGTTTGTGCAAGTGCGAGATTGCCGCCGATGCATGTCCCCCGCAGCATGGGCCGGAATTGCTTCAAGCAAGGATGGGGACGTGGCCGACGGGAACTAGGCCTACGGTCGCCGGGAATGAAAACGGGCCGTGACAGCCCGTTCCCCCGTCCGTAATCGATCTTGCGTCAGGCGTTGGCTGCCGCCACCGCGCGCTTGGCCATGACTGTGATCAGATTGGCACGGTAGTCTGATGAAGCGTGAATGTCGCTCATCAGGTTCTTCGCCGGAACTTTCACACCATTGAGCGAAGCGACATCGAAGCTCTTGGCAAGTGCTGCCTCGATCTCCTTCGAGCGGAAGACGCCGTCGTCGCCGGCGCCGGTGACGGCAACACTGACGCCGTCCTTGCCCTTGGCCACGAACACGCCGACGATCGCGTAGCGCGAGGCCGGATTGCGGAATTTTTCGTACGCAGCCTTCGCCGGTGCCGTAAAGGAGACCGCCGTGACGATCTCGCCGTCCTTCAAGGAGGTTTCGAACAGCCCCTTGAAGAACTTGTCGGCTGACATCTCGCGCTTGTTGGTGATGATGGTGGCGCCGAGCGCCAGAAGTGCGGCCGGATAGTCCGCCGCCGGATCGTTATTGGCGATCGAACCGCCGATCGTGCCCTTGTGGCGTACCGCCGGATCGCCGATCAGCGACGCCAGATGGGCAAGTGCCGGGCAGGCCTTGCGCAGCTTCTCGTCATTGGCGACGTCGAAATGAGTGGTGGCAGCGCCGATCGTGACCGTCTTGCCCGACACCTTGACCCCCTGCAGTTCCTTGATGCGGGACAGGTCGACCAGATCGGAAGGCGCCGCCAGCCGCGTCTTCATGGCGGGGATCAAGGTCATGCCGCCAGAAAGCAGCTTGGCGTCGCCGCTCTTCACGAGCTTGGCGGCTTCAGTGACCGAGGCGGCACGGTGATAGTTGACTGCGTACATGGGATCCTCCCCCTAAGTGGTTAGTCAGCAGTGAGTAGTCAGTAGGGAGCAGGGAATGGCCGCCGCCGGAGGTGGCACGCTGCCCTATCCGCAACTCACTACTTCCCTAGTCACTCATTTCGCCGCGCGGATCGCGGCCCACACGGTGGACGGTGTGGCCGGCATGGCGATATCGACGATGCCGATGGCGTCGGTGATGGCATTGATCACTGCCGGCGGCGAGCCGATGGCACCGGCCTCGCCGCAGCCCTTGATCCCGAGCGGGTTGCTCGGACATGGCGTGTTCGACGTCGAGACCTTGAACGACGGCAGGTCGCCGGCACGTGGCATGGTGTAGTCCATGTAGCTTGCCGTCAGCAGTTGCCCGCTGGCGTCGTAGTGAGCGCCTTCCAGCAGCGCCTGGCCGATGCCCTGGGCGATGCCGCCATGCACCTGGCCTTCGACGATCATCGGATTGATGATGTTGCCGAAATCGTCCGCAGCCACGAACTGCACGATCTCGGTCGTTCCGGTTTCCGGATCGATCTCGACCTCGCAGATATAGCAGCCCGCCGGGAAGGTGAAGTTCGCCGGATCGTAGAACGCCGTTTCCTTCAGGCCTGGCTCCATGCCGGCCGGCAAATTGTGCGCGGTATAGGCGGCCAAAGCCACCTGGAACCACGGCAGGCTCTTGTCGGTGCCGGCGACCTTGACCTCGCCGTTCTCGATGACGATGTCGCCCTCGTCGGCTTCGAGCAGGTGGGCGGCGATCTTCTTGGCCTTGGCCTCGACCTTGTCGAGCGCCTTGGCGATCGCCGACATGCCGACCGCGCCCGAGCGCGAGCCGTAGGTGCCCATGCCCATCTGCACCTTGTCGGTGTCACCGTGGACGATCGACACCGAATCGATTGGCACCCCGAAACGCTGGTTGACCAGTTGCGCGAACGTCGTCTCGTGCCCTTGGCCATGGCTGTGCGAGCCGGTCAGCACCTCGATGGTGCCGACGGCGTTCACCCTTACCTCAGCGGATTCCCACAGGCCGACGCCGGCGCCGAGCGAGCCGACCGCCGCCGACGGCGCGATGCCGCAGGCCTCGATGTAGCAGCTCATGCCGATGCCGCGCAGCTTGCCATTCCTGACCGAATCCGCCTTGCGCATGGCAAAGCCGGTATAGTCGGCGGTCTTCATCGCCGCATCGAGCGAAGCGCCATAGTCCCCGGCGTCATAGTTCATGATCACCGGTGTCTGGTGCGGAAACGTGGTAATGAAATTCTTGCGCCTAAGGTCTGCCGGCGAGACGCCGAGCTCGCGTGCCGCCGCTTCCATGGTGCGTTCCAGAAGATAAGTGGCTTCCGGCCGCCCTGCCCCGCGATAGGCATCGACGGGTGCCGTGTTGGTATAGACAGTGCGCACATTGGCGTGGATGGCCGGGATGTCATATTGGCCCGACAGCAGCGTTGCGTAGAGATAGGTTGGCACGCAGGAAGAGAACAGCGACATGTAGGCGCCGAGATTGGCGATCGTATCGACCTTGAAGCCGGTAATCCTGTTGTTCTTGTCGAATGCCATTTCCACCGTCGAGACGTGGTCGCGGCCATGCGCGTCGGTGAGGAAGCTCTCGGTGCGATCGGCGACCCATTTGACCGGCACTCCGGTCTTCTTCGAGGCCCACAGGCAGACGATCTCTTCCGGGTAGATATAGATCTTGGAACCAAAGCCGCCGCCGACATCCGGCGCGATCACGCGCAGCTTGTTTTCGGGCGCGACATTGTAGAAGGCGCTCATCACCAGCCGCGCGACATGCGGGTTTTGCGATGTCGTCCAGCAGGTATAATGATCCTCGGCCTTGTCGTAATGGCCAAGTGCGGCGCGCGGCTCCATGGCGTTCGGCACCAGCCGGTTGTTGACGATCTTCATGCGCGTAACATGCGCAGCCGCCTTGATCGCGGCGTCCGTGGCTTTGGCATCGCCGATCTCCCAGTCGAAGATCAGGTTGTTCTCGGCTTCGGCATGGACCTGCGGGGCGCCCTTTTCGAGTGCCTTTGTCGCATCGACGACCGCCTTCAATTCCTTGTAGGTGATCTCGACCGCCTCGGCCGCATCGCGTGCCTGGCCCTTGGTTTCCGCCACCACCACCACGACCGCATCGCCGACATAACGGACCTTGTCGACTGCCAGCGGCGACCATGCGCCCATCTTCATGGGCGTGCCGTCCTTGGAATGGATCATCCAGCCGCAGATGAGGTTGCCGATGCCGTCGGCCTTGAGTTCCTTGCCGGTCAAGACGCCGATGACGCCCGGCATGCCTTGAGCCGCTTTCACGTCGATCTTCTTGATCTGCGCATGGGCGTGCGGGCTGCGCACGAAGGCCGCATGCTTCATGCCGGGCACCACCATGTCGTCGACATAGCGGCCGGCGCCGGTGATGAACCTTTTGTCTTCCTTGCGCGCGACCCGAGCGCCGACACCTTCGATACCCATGCAGAGATTCCTCCCGAAAAGTGAATAGGAAGTGTGAATAGGAAGTAGTAGTGAGGACAGCCGCCGGTTCAGACCGGTTACTGACTACCGACTACTCCACTCCTCTTTCCCTCATGCCGCTTGCTTCGCCTTGCCCTTGGCCCCCTTCGACATCGTCGTCGATGCGGCGAGGATGGCTTTCACGATGTTGTGGTAACCTGTGCAGCGGCAGATATTGCCTTCGAGTTCTGCCCGCACCGTGGCCTCGTCGAGGCCTTCGGGGTGGCGGTTGATCATGTCGGTCGCGGCCATGATCATGCCCGGCGTGCAAAAGCCGCATTGCAGACCATGATGTTCCTTGAAGGCTACCTGGACGGGATGCAAGTCGGCGCCACTGGCCAGGCCTTCGATGGTAATCACGCTCGACCCCGAGGCCTGGACCGCGAGCATGGTGCAGGACTTCACCGCCTTGCCATCGACATGCACGACGCAGGCGCCGCATTGCGAGGTGTCGCAACCGACATGAGTGCCGGTCAGGCCGAGGTTCTCCCGCAGGAAATGGACGAGCAGCGTTCGATCCTCGACGGCACCGCCGACCCGCTTCCCGTTCACCATCAACGAAACGTCCGACATAGCCCCTCCCTGGGTGTCAACCTTGGTCATCACGCTGCCGACGCGCCGCTGGCACTTCGGCCACGTGCTAGTCGTACACCGCACAACGCACAAAAAACAGCACGACGGAAAAGGCGGATCATTGTACTTTCGGTCATGGCCAGGGCACCAAAGTGCATTCCTCCGGCCCCATTGCCAAAACGCCTTCTGGCGGCAACAATGCCCTCGTCGCCCGCGCGCCAGGAGCACTTGAAAAGCCGCGCACAAGAAGGCGTCGGAGGAAATGCGGGAGGACCGCCGCTGACAAGTTCACGGACGCGCTACGCATGCGGCTTGTCGGCGCTGACCACGGACCAGCCCGACCCGGATGTCTTCGCACGAGCGGTAGCCGCCGAGGCCGCCGCCATCAATGCCGGCTTTGCCCTCGTGTTCTTTTCCCAGAGCCTGATCGAGGCCGGCGCCCTGTCACGGGCACTCTCGGCCCACGCGCCGTGTCTCCACCATGCTGGCTGTTCCACCGCCGGCGAGATCACGCCGCAGGGGCTCGAGGAAGGCCATATGCTGGCGATGCTGCTGCCCTCGGCGTCCTTCACGGCGGTCAGCACGATGATCGACAATCTGTCGACATCGGGCATGGACAGGATCACCGAAGAGGTCGAGGCCCTGCGGCGCACGCTGCGCGCCCGGCTCGGCGGCGAGCAGACCAGCAACACCTTCGCGCTCTGCTTCATCGACGGGCTGTCCTATGCCGAGGAAGCGGTGAGTTCGGCCATCCACTGGGGTCTCGACGACATACCGCTCCTCGGCGGCTCGGCTGGCGACGATTTGAAATTCGAGACGACGCGTCTGATCTCGAACGGCAGGGTCACCTCCGACAGCGCCATCATCGTGCTGGTCGCCACGGAAATTCCGTTCCACGTCTTCAAGACCGACAATTTCGTTCCCACCGACGAAAAGCTGGTGGTGACCGCGTCCGACCCGGATCACCGCGTCGTGCGGGAATTCAACGCCACCAATGCGGCGGAGGAATATGCCGCTTCGGTCGGGATCCTCCCACAGACCTTGACACCGTTGAGCTTCGCCTCGCATCCAGTGGTGGTGAAGGTGGGCGGAGAATATTACTGCCGCTCGATCCAGAAGATGCACGCGGATGGCTCGCTGTCGTTCTTCTGCGCCATCGATGACGGTGTCGTGCTGTCGATCGCCCAGCCCAAGGACATGGTGGACGCGACACGAGCGGCATTGCGCGAGGTCGAGGAAAGGCTGGGCGGCATCGATATGATCCTTGGCTTCGACTGCGTGCTGCGCCGGCTGGATGCGCGCAACCGCCAGGTCTTTCGTGACATTTCGGAACTCTACCGGGTCAACAATGTCATCGGCTTCGGCACCTATGGCGAACAATACCGGTCGATGCACCTCAACCAGACTTTCACCGGCATCGCTTTCGGCGACCGCCAGGCGGCTGAATAGGGCGGCGCAACAGCATGCCGCTCAGGAACATAAACGATCTCGACAGGCTGAAGAAGATCAACGCCGCCCTGGTCAGCCGCGTCGAGCGCTCGATGGACCAGCAAGGCAATGCCTTTTCGCTGTTCCAGACGGCGATCTCGTTGGAAAGCCGGGTGCGTACGCGCACCGAGGAACTGCATTCGACGTTGCGGCGGCTGGAGCAGTCGAACATCGATCTCAGCGCCGCCAAGGAAAACGCCGAACAGGCGAACCTGTCCAAGACACGGTTTCTGGCCGCGGCCAGCCACGACGTGCTGCAGCCGCTGAACGCCGCCCATCTCTCCGTCTCAGCCCTTGCCGAGGTGCAGACCAGCGAAGAGGGAAAGAAGCTCGTGCGGCAGGTCGAGCGCTCGCTGGAAACGATGGAAGACCTGCTGCGCACCTTGCTCGACATCTCCAAGCTCGACGCCGGCGTGGTTCAGCCCGACATTGGCGACGTCAGCCTGGAGGCGCTGTTCTCGTCGCTGCGCTCGGATTTCCAGCCTGTGGCGGAATTGAAGGCGCTGTCGCTGAAATTCCGGCCGGTCAATGCCGTGGTCCGCTCGGACAGGACGCTGCTGCGCCGCATCCTGCAGAACATCCTTTCCAACGCGCTGGGCTATACGCGCTCGGGCGGCGTCCTTGTCGGCACACGCCATCGCGGCGACACCATCCGCATCGATGTCGCCGACACGGGCTGCGGCATCCCCGAGGATCAGCGCGAAGCGGTGTTCGAGGAGTTCCATCGCGGCACCTTGCCGGCTACCGCCGAACTCGACGGCGGCGGTCTTGGGCTGGGGCTCGCCATCGTGCGCCGCATGGCCGGCGCGCTCGGCCATCCCGTCACGTTTTCATCCAGGGTCGGCCGCGGTACCATCTTCCACATCGATGTCCCCGTCGGCCTCGGCGCGCCGGCCGACGCCATCGCCAGCGCCGCCAGCATGGAGCGGCCGCGCGGCTACGGCCTGTTCGGCACCAAGGTGCTGCTGGTCGAAAACGACGCCGAAGTGCTGGAAGCCATGACCTTCCTGCTCGAACGCTGGCAGTGCCTGGTACGCGCGGCGACCTCCACCGCCGATGCGCTGGACATGCTTGGCGACACCGACTGGCTGCCCGACATCGTCATTGCCGACCAGCATCTCGACGGCGGCGATCTCGGCACCGCCACCATATCGGAGGTCCGCGACTATCTCGGCCGCGCCGTGCCGGCGCTGATCGTCACCGCCGACAGCTCCGAAGCCGTGGCCAAGGCAGCACGGGCCGGCGGCATCGAACTGATGCGCAAGCCGGTGAAGCCGGCGCAGCTAAGGGCACTGCTGGCGCATCTGCTGGCATAGCGGGAGGGTTGGTTCAAAACCCTACCTGATCCCGGAACAGCTCGGCGCTGTCCAGCTTCGACACCTCGATCACCGCCTGCGTGCGGCTATACACATTGAGCTTGCGCAGGATCTCCGACACATGCGCCTTCACCGTGGTCTCGCCGACCTGCAGCTCGTAGGCGATCTGCTTGTTGAGCAGGCCCTGGCGCAGCATCTGCAGCACGCGCAATTGCTGCGGCGTCAGCTTGGAAAGCCGCTGCACCATATCGGCGCGATCGGTGCTGTCCGCGCCCGGCGGCAGGCCCTCATAGGTTTCAGGCACATAGATCGCGCCGTCCATCACCGAGCGAATGGCGGCGGCGAGATCGCTCTTGCGCGCCGATTTCGGAATGAAGCCGGCAGCGCCGTAGGACAAGGCCTCGGAAATGATGCGAGGCTCCTCATAACCCGACACGATCACCACTGGCAGGCGCGGATAGCGGGTCCTGAGCTGCAACAACCCCTCGAAGCCGTGCACGTCGGGCATGCTGAGGTCCAGAAGCGCAAGGTCGAAAGGCTTTGCGTCGGCCAGCAAGTCCAGCGCCTCGGCGATCGAGCGCGCTTCGACTGTGTCGACCTCGGGATAAGCCATTTGAACGGCGCTGTGCAGCGCCTCGCGAAACAGCGGATGATCGTCGATGATAAGGAACCGGACGCGATCGGTAGGGGCTGTCATAGGGCTCGTTCCGGTTTACCGGGCACACCATAGTCTCCTGACCATGGCCGGATTATTGGCAAATAGTCTATCGCCGTCTAACAGGTTTCATCGCTGCAAAAAAATGATCGGAAGCCTGAATTCCTTATACAGCCTAGGCGAAGCCCATGCTTTATCAAAAGCGACGCCTTGCCCGCCCCTGGAAATCGGCCGAATGTGCCGCCGACTCCCCGCCAAACGCAGAGACCGCCATGACCGCCTTTGTCCTTCCCGCCCCGCCAACGCCTTCCGTCGCCATTGCGGGTTCCGGCGAACGCTTTGCCGTGCGGCGCATTTTCTGCGTCGGCCGCAACTATGCGGCACATGCGCGCGAGTTCGGCAATGACGATCGCGATCCGCCTTTCTTCTTCACCAAGCCGGCCGACGCGGTGGTCGATTCCGGTACTGATATCCCTTACCCGCCGCTGACGGAAAACCTCCACTTCGAGATCGAACTGGTGGTGGCGATCGGCACCTCAGGCTTTCGCATTTCCCGCGACAAAGCGCTGGACCATGTCTGGGGCTATGGCGTCGGCATCGATCTCACCCGCCGAGATCTCCAGGATGCCGCCAAGAAGGCGGCGCGGCCCTGGGACTGGTCGAAGGCCTTCGACCGTTCCGCGCCCTGCGGCCCGCTGGTCGCCGCACGGAAATCCGGGCACCCGGCCAAGGGACGCATCTGGCTCGCCGTCGACGGCGCGGTGAAACAGGATGCCGACCTCGCCGAACTGATCTGGCCGGTATCGGACATCGTCTCGATCTGCAGCGAAGGCGTGGAATTGCAGGCTGGCGACCTGATCTTCACCGGCACGCCCGCCGGTGTCGGCGCGATCAAGCCGGGTGAAACGATATCAGGCGGTGTCGACGGCATCGGCACGATCGAACTGACCATCGGCCAGCGGAAGTGACGCATGAGCGACATTGTCCTGCACAACTACTTCCGCTCCTCCACCTCGCACCGGGTGCGGATTGCCCTGGAGATGAAAGGGGTCGGCTATGACTACATCCCGCATCACCTGCGCCATGGCGAGCATCTGGAGGCGGCCTATCTCGCGGTCAATCCGCAGGGGCTGGTGCCAGCACTGATCTGGAGCGACGGCATGCTCCTGACGCAATCGCTGGCGATCATCGAGTTTCTCGACGAGACCATACCTGAACCCCCGCTATTGCCGAAGGATCCGCCGAGCCGGGCACGAGTGAGAATGCTGGCGCAGATGATCGCCTGCGACATCCACCCGGTGAACAATCTGCGCGTGCTGACTTCGCTGCGCACCCTGTTCGGCGCCGGCGACCAGGATGTCGCCAACTGGTTCCGGCATTGGGTCAATGAAGGATTTGGACCGCTCGAAAAATTGCTCACCGCGTCGCCTGAAACCGGCGCATTCTGTCATGGCGAGGCGGCGGGGCTGGCCGACATCTGCCTTGCCGCGCAAGTCACCAGCAACGCCCGCTTTGGCGTCGACATGACGCCCTACCCGACAATCGCGCGCATCAACGCCGCCTGCATGGCCCTACCCGCTTTCCAGAAAGCCGCGCCACAGAACCAGATCGACGCCGAGTAAGGGCTCACCGGCCAACGCGCAGCGTCAGCGCCCAGAACAATAGCGCCGTCAAGCCGATGCCGGCGCCGAGCAACGAGACACCGCTCCAGCCGGCCGCGGCATAGGCCATGGTCGAGGCGATCGAGCCGAGCGCACTGCCGACCGAGTAGAAGATCATGTAGCCGCCGACCAGCCGGCTGCGCGCATCCGGCCGACGGGAGAAAATCAGGCTCTGATTGGTGACGTGGACGGCCTGGATTGCCAGATCCAGCATGACGATGCCGGCGACAAGCAACCATAGTGACATGCCCATGAAGGCGATAGGCAGCCAGGCCGTCGTCATCATAAGCAGGCTGAGGCCAGTGACCAGTTGACCATGCCCGCGATCCACCAGACCACCGGTCCATCGCGCCCCCAGCGCGCCGGCGACACCGGCAAGGCCGAACAGCCCGATCGCGGTGTGCGGCAGTGAAAATGGCGGCGCGCTGAGCGGCAGCACCAGCGGTGCCCACAGCACGTTGAAGCTGGCGAAGATCAACAAGGCGAGCACCGCGCGCACGCGCAGCAGCGGTTCCCGCACGAACAGCAGCACCATCGAGCCCAACAGCCTGACATAGGAGGTGCGCGGCCGCTCTGCCTCATGGCGCGGCAGGATGGTGTGGAGAACAACCGCCATGACAAGTGTAAGGCCGGCCGAGACAAGATAGACCCAGCGCCAGCCGGCGAGATCGGCGACGACGCCGGCGACGAAGCGGGCAAGCAGGATGCCTGTTATGACGCCGCTGGTGACGGTGCCGACCGCCCGCCCCCGTTGCGACGGCGCGGCGAGGTCGGCCGCGTAGGCAACCAGTACCTGCACCATCACGGCAAGCAGCCCGACCGCCGCGAGGCTCGCCAGCAGCATCGCCGTGTTCGGTGCAAGTCCAACGGCTATCAGCGCCACGGCCGAAAGGATCGCCTGGCCGGCAATCAGCTTGCGGCGATCGAACAGGTCGCCCAGCGGCACGATGAAGAACAGGCCAAGCGCATAGCCGACCTGCGTGACCGTCACCACGATGCCGATCGAGGCCGGCGCAATGGCAAAATCATGCGCCATGGCGTCGAGCAGCGGATGGGCGAAATAGACATTGGCGACGCTCAGGCCACAGGCGATGGCGAAGACCAGCGCTGTCATTCCGGACAATCCCGGTGTGACTTGCCTCGGCTCTTCGGGCTGCGCCGCCTTCGCTGCCGCGCCGTTCACCACCTGTATATTCATGAGGCTCTCCACGAAAGGTTTCAATTTGAAACCACTTGTGGGATAAACAAAACAGTTTTATCTTGCAACCAAAATGAACAATCTGGACCAACGAAAGCCATGGTGAAACGAACGAGCCACCAGAGTGCGGATTGCCTGATCGCGCGACCGCTGGATGCGATCGGCGACTGGTGGTCGCTGCTCATCGTGCGCGACGCGTTCGACGGGTTGCGACGCTTCGGCGAGTTCCAAAAGAGCCTGGGCGTTGCCAAGAACATCCTGTCGGCGCGGCTCCGAAATCTGGTTACGCACGGCATCCTCGAAACCGTCCCGGCCCCCGACGGCAGCGCGCATCATGAATATGTGCTGACGCAAAAAGGACGCGGCCTGTTCTACGTGCTGATCGCCTTGCGGCAATGGGGCGAGACCTATTTCTCCGGTCCGGGCGAGCCCTACACCTTCATGGTCGACACGGAGAGTGGCCGGCCGATAAGGCGTCTTGAAGTGCACGCAGAAGACGGCCGCCTGCTTGCCCCCGGTGACACCCGGCTTGCCGATTTCCGCAACCAGGAAAACAGCTGACCGCAGGGTCCGCAGGCTGGCCAGCCTGGCGGAGTCGATTTCCGCTTGACCGAACAGGGAATCGGCTATCGTTTCCCACAGTGAGTGTCGTCTCTAGGGTGGAATGAACGATGAAAGCCGTCGTCTTCGAGAAATTCGGCGAAGCGCCGACGATCCAGACCGTGCCAGACCCCAAGCCGGCGGCCGATGGCGTCGTCATCAAGGTCGAGGCGACCGGGCTCTGCCGCAGCGACTGGCACGGCTGGATGGGCCATGACGCCGATATCCGCCTGCCGCATGTGCCGGGCCACGAACTGGCCGGCGTCGTGGTTGCCGCCGGCAAGCACGTCACCCGCTGGAAGGCGGGCGAACGCGTCACCGTGCCGTTTGCCGTCGGCTGCGGCCACTGCTTCGAATGCACATCAGGCAATCACCAGGTCTGCGAACACCAGTCCCAGCCTGGCTTCAACACCTGGGGCTCATTCGCCGAATATGTCGCTATCGAACACGCCGATACCAATCTCGTGCGCCTGCCCGACGAAATGGAATTCGCCACCGCCGCCAGCCTCGGCTGCCGCTTCGTCACATCGTTCCGCGCCATTGTCGATCAGGGCCGGGTAAAGCCCGGCGAATGGGTGGCGGTGCATGGCTGCGGCGGCGTCGGCCTGTCGGCAATCATGATCGCCAGTTCGATGGGCGCCAACGTCATCGCCATCGACCTCACCGAGGAAAAGCTGGACTTCGCCAAACAGATCGGCGCCGTGGCGACCATCAACGCTTCGACGACGCCGAACGTTATCAAGGCCGTCAAGCAGATCACCAATGGTGGCGCCCACATGTCGATGGACGCGCTCGGCCATCCGACGACGTCTTTCAACTCGATCGCCAACCTGCGCCGGCGCGGCCGTCACGTGCAGGTCGGCTTGATGCTGGGCGAACACGCCCGCCCGCAGGTGCCGATGGACAAGGTGATCGCCTTCGAACTCGAAATCCTCGGCAGTCACGGCATGCAGGCCTATCGCTACCCCGCGATGATGGAGATGATCCGCCACGGCAAGCTCAAACCCGAACTGCTGGTCGGCAAGAAGATCAGCCTCGACGAAGCGCCAGCGGCCTTGATGGCGATGGGCGGCTTCGAGGGTATCGGCATTGGGGTGGTGACGAAGTTCTCGTGAGGGTCGGCATCGCTATGCAGCCGCACGACGCGGCAAATCCTGCTTGGCAAACTTCTTCGCGCCGAAAACGCAAAGCACCACGCCGAGCGTGACGACGATCATCATCGGGCTGACCTGTTCATGCAGCAGCGTCGCCGCCAGTGCGAGCCCGAAGAACGGTTGCAGAAGCTGCAACTGCCCCACCGCCGCAATGCCGCCTTGCGCTAGGCCGCGATACCAGAACACGAAGCCGATCAGCATGCTGAACAGCGAGACATAGCCAAGACCAATCCAGGCATTGGAGCCTACGCTGGCGAAGGATGGCGGCAGGGTCGCAAAGGTCAGCACCAGCATGACCGGCAGGGACAGCACCAGCGCCCAGCAGATCACTTGCCAGCCCCCGAGCTTGCGCGACAGCGCGGCACCCTCGGCATAGCCAAGGCCGCAGGCGACGATGGCCGCAAGCATCAGCCCATCGCCAACCGGCGAAGCCGTCACGCCTTGCGCAAGCGCGAAGCCCGCCACCAGCGCACTGCCCAGGCATGAGAACAGCCAGAAGGCCGGCCGGGGCCGTTCACCGCCGCGCAGCACGCCGAAGATCGCGGTCGCCAGCGGCAGCAGGCCGACGAAGATGATGGAGTGGGCCGAGGTGACATGCTTCAGCGCCAATGCCGTCAGCAAGGGAAAGCCGACGACCACGCCAAGCGCAACGATGACGAGCGACAGCAAGTCATGACGCCCGGGACGCTTCTCGCGGAACACAAGCAGCAGCGCGAGACCGAGCAGGCCGGCAATAACCGCGCGGGCCGACGTCAGGAATATCGGGTCGAGATCCATCACCGCCACGCGCGTCGCCGGCAACGAACCGCTGAAAATCAGCACGCCGATAAATCCGCTCACCCAGCCGCTCGCCGTCTTGTCCATCGCAGGCTCCGTTTGTTTCGCCCCTCTATGGGGCCCGCGGCTATGGCGCCACCAGAGACAATGCAGTACAATTCGATAAAACTGTCATGGTTTTCTGGAAGGTACAGATGGACGAAGCAGTCAGGCTCGACAGCGGCGGAACTCTCGTCGAAGGGGTCATGGCCGCCATCCGGCAGCGGATTGCCGCGCGCAGCCTGACGCCTGGAGCAAGGTTGCCCTCGATCCGCGCTTTCGCCAAATCCATGCAGGTGTCGAAATCCACCGTGGTCGAGGCCTACGAACGGCTTGCCGCCGAAGGCGCGATCCGTTCGCGGCCCGGTTCCGGTTTCTATGCCGCCGGGTCGCTGGCACCGCTGTCGCTCGCCGAGATCGGTCCCCGGCTCGACCGTGCCGTCGATCCGCTCTGGGTCTCGCGCCAGTCCCTGGAGGCTGGCGACGAGGTCCTGAAACCCGGCTGCGGCTGGCTGCCGGCTTCATGGATGCCACAGGCCGGGCTGCGCCGGGCATTGCGCACGGTTGCGCGTGCCGACGATGTCGCTCTCGCAGATTACGGCACGCCGCTCGGGCTGCCGCCGCTGCGGCAATTGCTGGCGCGGCGCATGGCCGGGCACGGCATCGAAGCCTCCCCCGACCAGATCATGCTGACGGAATCGTGCACCCAGGCCATCGACCTGCTCTGCCGGTTCCTGATCGAGCCGGGCGACACCGTGTTGGTCGACGATCCCTGCTACTTCAATTTCCATGCTCTGCTGCGCGCCCACCGCGCCAAGGTCGTCAGCGTGCCCTACACGCCATCGGGGCCGGACATCGAGCTGTTCGCCCAGGCGCTGGCCGAACACCGGCCGCGCCTCTACATCACCAACTCGGCCATCCACAACCCGACCGGCGCGATCCTGTCTCCGGTGACGGCCCATCGTTTGCTCAAACTGGCCGACCAGTCGGATCTGACCATCGTCGAGGATGATATCTTCGCCGATTTCGAGCACATTCCCGCCCCAAGGCTAGCGGCGTTCGACGGCCTTAGTCGCGTCGTCCAGATCGGCAGTTTCTCCAAGACGCTGTCGGCGTCGGTCCGCTGCGGTTTCATCGCCGCGCCCCGTGACTGGATCGAGGGGCTGACCGACCTCAAGATCGCCACGACGTTCGGCGGCGGACGGCTGGCGGCCGAACTTGTGCTGACGCTGCTGAAAGACGGCAGCTACCGAAAGCACATGGATTTGCTGCGCGCCCGCCTTTCGCGGGCCATGGGCGAGACCAGCGCCCGGCTGAAGGCGATCGGCATTACGCCCTGGATCGAGCAGCCGGCTGGGCTGTTCCTGTGGTGCACCCTGCCGGAAGGCGTGGACGCGGCCGAAATCGCCCGCAGTGCGCTCGCCGACAACATCGTGCTGGCGCCCGGCAATGCGTTCAGCCTGTCGCAGTCCGCCAGCCGCTTCCTGCGCTTCAACGTCGCCCAGTGCGCGGACGAGCGGATTTTCAAGGCGCTCGAAACGGCGATGACTCGCTGATATGGGAACCACCAAGTCAGCAGACAAATAAGCCGCGACAACACCTCGTTGTTGCGGCCTTCTGCCCCATCAAATCAGACCATCCATGAAACGGCAGAACGCCGCCAAATCTCACCATTTGCGCGGATGCTCAATCATGCCTTTCCGAAATGCCATACCCAGATCTGGGCCTATTCCTTGCCGCACAAGAACAGCTGAAGGAAATGACGCAAGGGGCCTGGCGGGCGCCGTTCAGGCCCCTGCCCGTTTGCGGCGCTCGTAGAGCATGACGAGTGTTTCAGCCATCAGCGCCGGCTTTTCCTCGCCTTCGATCTCGACCGTGTTGGCTGCCTTCATCAGATACTGGCCCGGGCCTTTGTCTTCCATGGAAAGCAGCTTCGTGCGCAAGCGAATGCGTGCGCCGACCTTGACCGGCGCCAGGAAACGCACCTTGTCGAAACCATAGTTGAAGGCGGCCTGCGTATTCTCGGGCACGATCCCCATTTCGAGGGCCAGCGCGCCGATGATCGACAGTGTCAGATAGCCATGCGCGATCGTGGTGCGGAACGGGCTTTGCCGCCGCGCCCGTTCAGGATCGACGTGGATCCATTGATGGTCGCCCGTGCATTCGGCGAACTGGTTGATACGGTTCTGGTCGACCGTGGTCCATTCCGAGACGCCGAGCTCCTGTCCGGACATCGTTCTCAGCTGCTCGTAGGTTGGCGGCGTTTTAGGCCGTACTTCCGTCATGCCTGCTTTCCCGATCGCTTCCAAAGCTTCCGGACCACGAACCGGCGGCCTCTGTCAATTCGTCCCTCGCAAATCCGTTCCGGCGCATTCGCGCTCACTCGTGCCATGTCTTGCCATGCGATGGCAGGCGAATTGGGACTTTTCCGACCTTTCAGACTGCCGGGAGCTTATGGCGTGGCGCTAATGCAACTGTGCGAAGGGTTACGGTATCGGGAACGGGGTGTGCCCGGCCGAGAGCGGAACGACAGCCCATGAGAACCTACTTCTGCCCGTAACCGGCGCGGACCTCCTCCATCGCCTCCTTGATGCGTGCGCGCAGGATGTCGATCGATTCGGTGCCTGATTTCCTGGCTAGCTCAGCCACTTCACCGGCGTTCTTGAGCGCCACCTCGAAGGATTTTCTGGCAAACTCGGTCTGCTTGGCCATCAACTCCTGCGGATTGCCCGGTGCGCGGTAGCTCTGCGCCATGTCGGCGATTTCGCGCAGCGTGTCCTGCAGCATTTCGCGTTGCCTAGACAACAGCGAGGACGTCCCAGCCGCCCCGGCACGCGCGGATTTCTCCAAGGCTTCGAGATTCTTGCGGTGATGCGCAAGAATCGCTTCGACATCCACATTCGGCACCTTCAGGTCACGGCCGAACCTGCCGAACATTTCCATGAAGGAATCGGATTCCGATTGTCTGGCCATGATTGTCATCTCCCCTTTGCCGCGGTCGCGGACGCCCTCATCGAGGAGAATAGCACTCGAACGCCTCGTGTCCATTTCGAACACGGGCCTAGGCGATCGCTAGGGATCAATTGACCGGGAGCAGCAACTCGATCGTGTAAAGTACGATGCCCGCCAGCCCACCGATGATCATGCCGTTGAAGCGGATATATTGCAGGTCCCTGCCAATGTTCATCTCGATCAGGCGTGTCAGTTGGGCCAGGTCCCAGCGCTTGACCTGGTCGGCGATGAATTTCGACACACCGCTCTTCTGGCTTTCGACGAAGGAGGCCAGCGCCACCACGAAGCCTTGGTTCATGTCGGCCCGGATCTGCGCGTCTCCGGCAAGATGGCGGCCGACTTCGACAAACATGTTGGCCAGATGCTCCCTGATCAACGAATTCGGCGCCTTGGCGTCCTGCTCGATGAACAGGCTGAGGCTCTCCCACATGTCGCCGGCCAGCGCCCTGATTTCCGGTCTGGCGAGGAAGTCGCGCTTCATTTTCTCCGCTCGCCTGGCATATTGCTTGGACGTGCGCAGCCGCTCGACGAAACTTTGCGCGAAACGGTCGAATTCGGCGCGCATCGGGTGATCTGGATCGGCACGCACCTCGTCCAGCAAGGAGCCAGCCGAAGCGACGATCTTCTTCAGGAGATAGGCGTCGGCCCGGAACAGGTTGAATAGCGACGGGAGTTCCTCGCGGATCTTGTCGCGCATCGTCGCCAGCGCCTGTTCGTCGTTGAGGAACCGGCCGATGACCTTGATGAACTCGTCGAACAGCTTCTGGTGGCGGCGGTCGTCGGTGAGCGCGGACAGAAGTTCGGCCGCAAGTGGCGCCAGCGGCACCTTTTCGATCTGTTCGAGCATGCGGCTGGTGACGAAGCCGCGCAGACCGGATTGTTCGACGGCGGCAAGCGTCTGCGGCACCAGCCGCACGACGAAGCGCGACAGGCCGGCGGCGCGTTCGGCATCGGCCAGCCAGTCGGCCACGAGCGCCGAAAAATCGACCTCGGCGAGTTTTTCACGCACCGGTTCCGGCGCCAGGAAATTGGCCTCGATGAAACGGCCGAGATTGTCGGCGATACGGTCCTGGTTTTCCGGGATGATGGCGGTGTGCGGGATGGGCAACCCGAGCGGCCGTTTGAACAGCGCCACCACCGCGTACCAGTCGGCAAGGCCGCCGATCGTTGCCGCCTCGGCGAAGGCGGCGACGAAGCCGAGCCATGGATAGCTGCTCTGGAAGGACTTGGCCAAGGCAAAGACCACCACGCAGAGTGCCAATGCCGCCGTGGCGACGAACTTTGTCCGCCGCAACGCGGAAAGCTTGGCGCCCGCGTCGGCATCGAACCGCACTGGCGCCAGGGATTGGTCCGATTGAGCCATGCCGCTCCTCGTCTATTAGGCCTATCTAGTGCCGCGGCCGCCGGAATGCCCGTGGCAGCCGGTTTGTCTGTCCCGGCTTTTGCCCGGCGGCGCACATAAAGTTGACGAGTTTATTCATCTATGATGCCCGGCTAGTCTGGAATTATTCCAAGGTATAGGCCATATTCCGCCGAGACCAGTGCAGCGATCCGGATTCCGGACGAGGCCGCGCCAGCAAAGTTTAGAATCTGGCGTGGTTGCATCATATCAGCGCCGAGTGAGGACGAGATGCGGCTTACGCGCCAAACCAACTATGCCATGCGCATTCTGATGTATTGCGCCGCCAACAATGACCGGTTGAGCCGCATCCCGGAGATCGCGGCCGCCTATTCGGTGTCGGAACTGTTCCTGTTCAAAATCCTGCAGCCTCTGGTCGAGAATGGCATGGTCGAGACTGTGCGCGGCCGGAACGGAGGGGTACGGCTCGGCCGTGCCGCCGAATCGATAAGCCTGTTCGACGTCGTGCGCGTGACCGAGGAAAGTTTTGCCATGGCGGAGTGCTTCGAGAACGATGCCGCCGAATGCCCGCTGGTCGACAGCTGCGCGCTGAACTCCGCATTGCGCGAAGCGCTCAACGCCTTCTTCGCCGTGCTTGCCCGCTACACGATCGCCGACCTCGTGGCGGCAAGGCCAAATGTACGCGCCCTGCTCGGCATCGACATGCTGATGGAGCGCCGCGCCCCAGCGGCCTGATCCCTGCCGCATCGTGCAGTGTCGGCTGAATATCAGCTGACCGACGATTGCGGGAGCACGAACGGCATGTTGCCGGCCGGCAGCACGCCGACCTTGAGCCGGCAATCGAACACCTTCTCGATCAGGTCGTCACTCAGCACGTCGCGGGGCAAGCCGCTGGCGGCCAGCCGGCCGCGATGCATCACGAAGATGCGGTCAGCGTACATGGCCGTCAGATTGAGGTCGTGCAGGATCGCTACCACGCCCCCGCCCCTTCTGGCGAAGTCGCGGGCGATGTTCATGATGATCAGCTGGTGCTTGATGTCGAGGCTGGACACCGGCTCGTCAAGGAACAGATAGCGCGGCTTGCCGTCGAGCACCGGCGCCCAGACCTGGCACAGCACGCGCGCAAGCTGGACACGCTGCTGCTCGCCACCGGAAAGCTCCTGATAGAAGCGGCCGGCAAAGCCGTCGAGATCGACCCGCGCCAGCGCCCGTTCCGGCAGGCGTCCGTCCTCGCCCGGCAGCGCGCCCGAACGGCCACCGACCAGGCCAAGCCTGACGACCTCCCGCACAGTGAAAGGAAACGACAGTGTCGTCGCCTGCGGCAACACAGCCCGCTGGACGGCGACCTCCACCGGCTTCATCGCTGCGAGGTCGCGGCCGTTGAGGACGACACTCCCGGTATAGCCGAGGTCCCCCGACAATGCCCTCAGGAAGGTCGTCTTGCCCGAACCATTGGGGCCGACGATTGCCGCCACCTCGCCCGGCCGCGCATCGAAATCGACACCGGCAACAATTCTCTTGCCGGCGATATCGACCGAAACATTCCTCGCCTCGATCATTCCAGCCTCACAAATCGATCACGCCGCGCCTGCGCAGCAATATCCACAGGAAGAACGGCGCGCCTGATATCGCGGTGACGATGCCGATCGGCAGCTCGGCCGGCGCCACGATGGTGCGGGCGACCGCATCGGCAAGCAGCAACGAGGAGGCGCCGAGCAGCCCCGAGGCCGGCAGCAGGTAACGATTGTCGGGTCCGATCAGCAGTCGCAGCAGATGCGGCACGACGATGCCGACGAAGCCGATGCCGCCGCTGACGGCGACGGAGGCGCCGACCGCCGCCGAAACGCCGATGATGGCAGTGTATTTCAGCCGCTGCACCGGAATGCCGAGATGGCCGGCGGTCGCTTCGCCCAGCGCCAGCGCGTTAAGGCCGCGGGCCAGGAACGGCATCGCCGCCAGTGCCAGGACGATTATGGGTCCTACGGAAGCGATCTTGGCCCATGTCGCACCGCCGAGCGATCCCAGTGACCAGAAGGTCAGGTCGCGCAGCTGGCGATCGTCGGCCATGAATATCAGGATTCCGGTCAGCGCCATGGCAAGTGCCGCCAGGGCTATGCCCGCGAGCAGCATGGTGGCGACCGAGGTTTGCCCACGTCGCGTGGCGACCTGATAAAGCACCAATGTGGTGACGAGACCGCCGACGAACGCCGCAAGCGGCAGCGCCAGCGTTCCGAGCGAGGCGGTCACCGGCGCCAGCACGGTCCCGCCAAGAACGATGATGACCACCGCGCCAAGGCTGGATCCTGCGGAAACGCCGATCAGACCGGGGTCGGCGAGCGGATTGCGGAACAGTCCTTGCATGACGGCGCCACAAACCGCGAGCGCCGCACCCACCAACATGCCGAGGATGACGCGTGGCATGCGGATGTCATGGACGATCAAGCTGTCGCGGGCGTTGAGCGCCGCATCGCCGGGGACGGAGCCAAAGAGCCAATCCCTGAAGACGGTCACGGCGGATGCATCCGATGCGCCGGATGTGAGCGAAAGCAAGATGGCGATCGCCAAGCCCAGGCACAGCAGAAGGATGACGGCACGGGCGCGGCCGGAACGATCCCCGTCGGATGCCCTAATCGCCTTCGCCGGACCTGCGATCGACTGGTCGGCCATGATGCTCAGTCCGTGACCTGTGCGCCATAAAGCGAAACGGCGAGATCATAGATCGCGTCGGCCGTGCGCGGCCCGAAGCCGAGTAGATAGGCGCCATCGATGCGGATCAGCTTGCGCGCCGTTCCGGCCGGCGTTGAGGCGATGGATGGATTGCCGAACACTTCGTCGTCCGAGACCGGCGGCCCGGCATTGCTCATCATCAGGATCACGTCCGGCCTTGCGGTGATGATCGCTTCGTCCGACATTTGCTTGTAGCCGGAAAAGCCTTCCACCGCATTGACCCCGCCCGCCAGCTTGACCATGCCGTCGGCCGCGGTTTCGCTGCCGGCCGCCAGGATCTTGCCACCCTGCGTCGAGAGAATGAACAGCACGCGCCTGCGCTCCTTGATCGAGGCTGTCCGCTTTTCGGCGGCTGTGAGTTTCGCATCGAGCGCCCTGGCCAGCACCTCGGCCTTGGCCTTGACCCCGATCGCCTTGCCGACAATGCGGACCTTCTGGAGGATGCCTTCGCGGTTGTACTGCTCGGGCACTTCGATGAACGGAATGCTCGTCTTCTTCAGCACGTCGACGGCTTCCCTGGGACCGCTGCCGTGCAATGCCAGTATGCCCGTCGGATTGACCGACAAGACGCCTTCCGGCGACAGCTGGCGCATGTAACCGACATCAGGCAGGTCGAGCGCGGCCTTTGGATAGAGGCTGGTGGAATCGCGCGCCACCAGATGCCTCTCCTCGCCCAGCGCATAGACGATCTCGGTGATGGAGCCGCCAATAGCGGCGATCTTCGAAGGATCGGCGAACACCGAAACGCCTTCGGTGGCGCCGGCTGGTTGCAGCGCGGCGAAAGCCATGGAAAGGCCGATTGCATAACCGACCCTCGATCCGCGCAGGGCGGACGGCCTCGAAACAAACCGCATCGCACTCTCCTCAGGCTGCCGTCGGGTTCGGAATGCGCGGCAGGTGCTCGGCCAGAAAACGCCAGTCCTCGCGCTCGCTTTCGCCTTCATGGCGCTTGCCGAAGAACTGGATGATCATGTCGCCATTGGCGGCATAGACCTCGAGCGATGTGACATGGCCGTCCTTGGTCGGCTTGCGCACCGCCCAGACTTCATGGATGTGGTCGGTGCGCAGGTGCAGGTGGAAGGTCTCGTCGAGCACGTTGATCCACGGCCCCATGGGCTTGATCGATTTGATCGGCCCGGAGTGGATCTGGATGCAGCCGCGGTTGCCCACGAAGCACATGATCGGCATCTCGCTTTCGGCGGCGTGATGGAACATGGCGCGCACCGCGTCATTGTCGAGCAGCCAGGCGTAGTCCTGGCCAACCATGCGCACTGCCTGGCGGCGGCTGAGCTTCAGCGTCTTCAGCATGCCGAAGAACTGGTGCACGTCCGTCAGCCGGCTCCAGCGATCACGCAGGTCGTCCAGGCTCGCCGTCGATGCCCCGGCCTCGCTTTCCTCATCGAGAACCGTCCCTGAAATGTCGATCGTCGGCTCCTGGTTCGGCGATTCCAGCGAGGCGACCAGTTTCTGGTAGGCATGGAGGCTGGAGGCCGGGCGCAGATGCACCTTGTGCACCGCGTCGCCGGCCGCATCGAAGAACTGCAGGCTGCGGCGGATGTCGTCGCCGTCGCGCTTCTCCACGGCAAAGCCATGCGCCCAGATTTTCGGAAAAATGCGCAGGTCGATGTTCTCGCCGAGCACCATGGCATTGTGATTGCCGGTGACGACCTTGTCATAGACGCCGATCTTCTCGTGCACGGCGCTTTCGTTGCGGGTCAGCGCCATCACCTCGCCAACGGCCTCGAGACCGGTCAGAAGGTCGTTGACGCGCGGTTCGACGCGGACGACGCCGTCGCCGCAATGCGCGGCCACCAGCTCGGCCTCCGAAATGCCGAGCTGGGCGGCGAGGTCACGCTCGCGCGCTTTCGGATTGTCGGTCCGGGCCCGCCGGATTTCATGCGGAGCGGGTTTTACGCGCTGGTCCATGTCTTTACCCCTGATGCCTTGCCTTACTTGTTGAGAATGAGCTTGCCCTGGCGGGTGATCTTCAGCCGGTAGAGCGCGCCATGATGCTCGATTCCGATTTCGTGCTCGCCCTGGAACAGCGTGTTGCTGGACAGCGTCCGCACCGCCAGCGAGACCCGATCGAAACGGGTGGAGGTATCGTCGGAACGGCGGACGCGATAGCGAAACTCGTTGGGATTGTGCGTGTTCATCTGGGTCGATCCCTTTCCTGTGCCGGGCATCTGGCTAGGCGTTGCGAATTGCCGATTCATTCTTGACTTGAATAATCATGTTTACTAGTCAGTGCAATACCGGACTAAATGAGTCAACATTTAAGATGCCGGATACGATCAAAATGCCAGCAAGCCCCGGGCCAGCCAGCATGGAACCTGGGATTTGGAGTTGGGGCATGGGGTTGATAAGTTGGGAACGGCGCCGTCGGTGGGCGGCGAACGGTGCGGCGGCTTTGCTCGCAAGCGTGGCGGCGATCGCTCTATCCGCGCCATCGGCGCACGCGCAACCTGCGACGCAGGCGGCGAGCGAGCAGACGGATCAATCGAAGAAGACTGACCAGCAAAAGGCAGCCCCCGCGGGCGCTACGTTGCTCGACAGGATCCTGGTGCTCAGCCGCACCGGCGAAACGGCGATACAGTCGCTGGCCTCGGCCAGCCATGTCGACCAGGAACAGCTCGATCGCCGCATGGCGACAACGCCGAACGAGATGCTTTTCGGTGTGCCTGGCGTCGCTGCGCAGGCCGACGCCAGGCGCGTCAGCACCAGCATCAACATCCGCGGCCTGCAGGATTTCGGCCGCGTCGCGGTGATCGTCGATGGCGCGCGCCAGAATTTCCAGCGTTCCGACCACGGCACCCAGTCGACCTTCTACATCGATCCCGAGCTCGTCAAATCCGTCGACGTGATCCGTGGTCCCGTCGCCAACACCTATGGCTCGGGCGCTATTGGCGGCGTCGTCTTCTTCGATACCAAGGATGCGGTCGATGTCCTTATGCCCGACGAGACCTGGGCCGGTTCCGTCACCGGACGCTACGAGAGCAACGGCAAGGGCTGGACCACCAGCGCCACCGGTGCCTATCGCATCAATGAGAACTGGGACGTGTTGGGCAACATCGTTTACCGCGACTACGACAACTACAAGGACGGCGACGGCGACACCGTCAACGGCACCGGCTTCGACGTGCAGAGCGGCCTGTTCAAGACGACCATCCGGCCAACCGAGAACAGTGAGCTCAAGCTCGGCTGGGTCGGTTCGAGCGACGGCTGGGACGAGACCAGCGGCGGCGTGCCGGTCAACGATGTCGACCTGAAGTCGAACACCTTCACGGCCCGCTACAACATCACGGACGAAGACAAGAGCTGGCTCGATCTCCACATCAACACGTCCTACAACAAGACCAATCTCGACCTGACCAGTCTCGCGCCGCAGAACCGCTTCGATCCGGTGACCGGTCTTCCCGTGGTGCTGCCGGCAGGATCACTGTCGACATTCGATGTCGGCACGACCGGCATCGATATCTGGAACACGTCGCGGTTCGAAACGAACGGCATCGCGCATGAACTGACCTATGGCGGCGATTGGGTCGGCGACAACGTCAAGACGGGTGGCGCGGCCGGGGGCGACAGTTTCTACACGCCGTCGGGCAAGCGCAACGTGTCCGGCGCCTACGTCCAGGACAAGCTCACCTGGGACTGGCTCGAAGTCGTCGCTGGCCTGCGCTACGACAGCTACGGCCTGAAGGATGACATGCATGATATTTCCGGCGACAGGCTATCCCCGCGCGTCACCGTCGGTGTCTCGCCGTTCGAGAGCGCCGGGCTTGCCGGCCTGCAATTCTACGGCACTTATGCGGAAGGCTACCGCTCGCCCTCGATCACGGAAACGCTGATCAGCGGCAATCATCCCGCCGGCGTCAGCTTCCCGTTCCTGCCCAATCCAAATCTGCGGCCCGAAACCGGCAAGACGACCGAGTTCGGCGTCAACTACAAGCAGAACGACATCTTCGAGCCGGGCGACGCCTTGCGCCTGAAAGCAGCCTATTTCAACAACGATGTCGACGACTATATCGACGGCGTAACGCTGTCGCCGTTCGCTCCAGGCAGTGGCTGCCCCTTCGGCCCCGGAATCCCGATCTGCTTCCAGTATCAAAATTTCGCCAAGGCCAAGATCAACGGCTTCGAGCTGGAGGGCGTCTATGACGCGGCATGGGGCTATGCCGGCCTCTCGGCCTCGATCACGGATGGCCACACCGTTTCCTACAAGGGTGTGGAAGCCGACCTCGCCACTATCCCCTCCTCTCAGGTCACCGCTCAGCTTGGCCTGCGTTTCCTCGAGGACAAGCTGACCGTCGGCGGTGAGGTGCAGTATAACGGCAAGCCTAAGGGCAATGCCGTCGCGACGGACTACACGCTGATCAATGCTTTCGCCAGCTATCAGGCGACCGACAATCTGAAAGTCGATTTCCGCGCCGACAATCTGTTCGACGTCAAATACGCCAATCCGCTGAACGGCAGCACCACGGTTGCGGTCTACGAACCCGGTATCACGCTGAAGCTGGCGGCAACCATGCGCTTTGGAGGCTGACCATGACGCCCTTGACGGCATCCCTTCGTCTGCTGACCTCGACGCTGGCGATGTCGCTGACGACAATTCCGGCGTGGGCTGAGCAGTCCGCGCCGGTCCTGACCCTCGAACTCAATGCCGCGCAGCCTTCCGACAAGGGCTGCCGGCTGACCTTCCTGGTCAGCAACAATCTCGGCGCCGACCTGACCAAGGCGGCGTTCGAGATCGCCCTGTTCAACGAGGCCGGCATCGTCGACCGGCTGACAGTGCTCGACTTCAAGGACCTGCCGGCCGGCAAAACCAAGGTGACACGCTTTGACCTGGCCGGCACCGACTGCACCAAGGTCAGCCGCGTGCTGGTCAACAGCGGAACGGATTGCGCTGGCACGGGCGTCGAACCAACTGCCTGCATGCGCAAGCTGAAGACGGACACCAGGACCGGCATCGCTTTCGGCGTCTGAAGTGGGACCGCATAAGAAAAGACCGTGGCAGGGCCGCTGGCCGGCTTCGATTGCTTACCGGTTGAGGCAGCCGATCTTGATTTGACAAGTCTGCGCGTATCGCTGCAATTTCGCCCCCGCGACATGCAGGAAATCAGTCCACTCCCCGACGCTGGCAGCGAGTTGGCAATAGCGCCGGCAGAGCGACTTGCCCAGGCACGACCGCAAGCCAGCAACGGCAAGTGGCAGGCTGCGATCGCCATCTCCTGCCTGGTCCATGCCGGCGTGGCGGCGGCTTTTCTGATCTCGTCCGCCGGCAAGTTCGATTCGAGGGAGACAGAGCAGCCGGAAGGCGGCGATCACAAAGGTGACAAGGTCGCCGGCAGTGCATTGGACAAGGACCCGGCGGCAATGAATGTCACGCTGGTGCCGCCCCCGCCGACGGCCAAGCCTCATCCGGCAAAGGCGGCCAGACCGGCGCCGACCGCACCTTCACAGCCCGCGCAGGAACCGGTGACACACGCTCCCGAGCCTGCCCGTGACGCCGCGAAGCAGGCTTCGGAGCCCTCGGCGGAACCGGTCAAACAGCCCGTGGCCACGCCGGACATACTGGTGGCGGCAACCCCGCGCCCGGATGACCAGAGCGTGGCTGCCAGGACAGAAACGCCGGCACAGCCGAACGCCCAGGCCGAAACCACCGAAATTCCTGTCACCGTTCCGGACCAACCGCCGATCCCCGTTGCAAGGCCAACTCCGGCGGCTGCCCCTGCCACTGCTGGAGCAGCGAATGAACGGAGCGGCACGGCCGATGGCCAGGACCGGCTGGCGGAAGCGGCCAGCAAGGGCAAAAGGCAAAAAGACCAAGGCAGCGCCGCGGAAGACAGCTACCGCGGCAACGTCTTTCGAAAACTCGGCAGCGTCAATCGTACTCTCCCGCCTTCGCTGCAACTGGCCGCGCGTAACAATGCGGTTGTGGCATTCGCCATAGGCAGGAAGGGCGACATAGACCAGTTGCGCATTCTGGAAAGCTCAGGATCGCCGACTTTCGACGAGGCCGCGCTTGGCATCGTGCGCAAGGCCGCTCCCTTCCCTCCAATTCCGTCACAGGCATCGAACCCGAGCTTGGAGTTCGAGGTCGGCATCGGCCCGTTTTGACTAGGCCCGGGACAAACGTTGCGGCGCAACCATCAACATCCGCGTGAAAGGGACCCCATGTACATCGCCATGAACCGCTTCAAGGTCCAGACCGGCTCGGAGGGCAACTTCGAAGCCATGTGGAAGAACCGCGACTCCAGCCTGGCCGAGATGAAGGGTTTTCGCGAATTTCACCTGCTGCGCGGCCCGGTCAACGAGACCGAGGGCTACACGCTGTTCGCGTCGCACACGGCGTGGGCAAGTCACGATGATTTCGTCGCCTGGACCAAGTCGGAGAACTTCCGCGCCGCCCACCGGAATGTCGGCACGACGAAAGTCCACTATCTCGGCCACCCGCAATTCGAGGGCTTTTCCGTCGTCGAGGGCGCGTAGATGCCGACCTATGCGGCGGCCAAGAGGCTGGCATTGCCACCCGCGGCGGTCGTGTCGACGCAGACCGCCCGCTCATGCGCATAAGCCGCCGGATAAAGCACCTCGCTGACCAGCGGGACGATCGGCCCGCTGCGCTCGGCGATGACCTTGCGCACGATGCGCGCCGCCTCGGGCGTGCCTGAAAAAGCAACCACATCGACGCGCAGCGAGCGCGCCTCGACAGGATCGGGGCGGCCGTCGATGGCCGCCAGCGGCAGGCCTTTGCCGGTCAATGCCGAGAGCGCCGCCGGTGCACCCGGCGCAACAGCCAGCACCGCATTGCCGGCGGCGAGCGCCTGGATGGTCTGCGCCAGCAGCGTGTCGCCGTCCGGCCCCAAGCACAGCACCCGGCCGCGCGGCGACAGCGACAGCGTGTTGGCCTCGCCGGTCGGCCCGGGCAGATCGACCTGGCCGAAATCAATGCTGGCGGCGGCACCGATCGCGGCCGCGCCCTTGCCGCGAAGATGCTTCCTGAGGATGGCGACCCGGTCCGGCCGCGTCGACCAGCCGCCGAGAGCGGGATCGGGCAGATTGTCGGCCAGTTCGGTCGCCGTCACCTTATGGCCTTCGCCGACTTCCGTGCCCGCTTCAGGCCCTTTGCGGAAACGCCTGAGATAGTGCGGCCCGCCGGCCTTTGGCCCGGTGCCGGACAGGCTTTCGCCGCCAAATGGCTGCGAACCGACGACAGCGCCGATCTGGTTGCGGTTGACATAGATGTTGCCGGCATGGATGCCGTCGACGAAATGCTGCACCCGGCCCTCGATACGGGTGTGCAGGCCGAAGGTCAGGCCGTAGCCCTTGCGGTTGATGGCGGCGATGACGCTGTCGATCTGGTCGGCGTCGAAGGTCGCGACGTGCAGCACCGGACCGAACACTTCGCGCTCCATCTCCTCGATGCCCTTGACCCGGAAGACATGCGGCGCGACGAAGCGGCCATCCTTGGGCGCCTCAAGTTTAGCGATCAGCCGGCCCTGCAGGCCCATCGTCGTGCAATAATCGCGGATCGAACTTTGCGCGTCATCGTCGATCACCGGACCGACATCGGTCGAAATCCGCCAGGGATCGCCGACATTGAGCGCCTCCATGGCGCCTTTCAGCATCTCCAGCATCTTCTTCTCGACGTCTTTCTGGACATAGAGCACGCGCAACGCCGAGCAGCGCTGGCCGGCACTCTGGAAGGCCGACGCGAGGATGTCACGCACCGCCTGCTCAGGAAGTGCCGTGGAATCGACGATCATGGCATTGAGGCCGCCGGTCTCGGCGATCAGCATGGCGTCCGGCGCCGCGGTCTCGGCCAATTGCTTTTCGATCAGCTTGGCGACCTCGGTCGAGCCGGTGAAGCAGACGCCGGCAATACGCGGGTCCGCTGTCAGCGGACCACCGACCGACGGGCCGTCCCCGGGCAGGAGTTGGATGACGTCTTCCGGCACGCCGGCCTCGCGCAGCATCTCGACGGCGCGGAAGGCGATCAGCGGGGTCTGCTCGGCTGGCTTGGCGATCACTGAATTGCCAGTGACAAGTGCTGCCGCGATCTGGCCGGTGAAGATGGCGAGCGGGAAATTCCACGGCGAGATGCAGACGATGGCGCCGCGCGCTTGCGTGCCCGTTTCGGCGTTCGCCGCCTCGGTGGCGTAATAGCGCAGGAAGTCGACCGCCTCGCGCACTTCGGCGACGCCGTCGGCCAGCGATTTGCCGGCCTCGCGCGTGGCGAGCGCGAAGAACTCGACGGCATTGGCCTCGTAAAGATCGGCGGCACGGTTGAGGATAGCGGCACGCTCGGCGACCGGGCGTTTTGCCCACGCCGGCTGCGCCTCGACAGCGATGCGCACGGCGGTTGCGACCTGCTTGGCGGCGGCCTCGTGAACCGTGCCGACCACCTCGGAAGGCTTTGCCGGATTGAGGATCGGGCGCTGCTTGCCGTAGCCGGCGGCGCGCGTGATCGGCTTGGCGTGCCAGCGATCGGGACCCGCAAATGCCGCTCTGGCCTGCTCGATCGCCGCCAGCGTCACCGTGTCGGTGATGTCGAATCCCTTCGAGTTGCGGCGCCCGATCCCAAAGATCTGGGAAGGCCGGGCAATCGCCGGATTGGCGGCGGGACCCTGGCTTTCAACCGTTTCCAGCGGATCGCGTGCGATATCCTCCGGCTCGACCTCCTCGTCGGTCAATTGGTGCACGAAGGAGGAGTTGGCGCCGTTTTCCAGGAGCCGGCGGACCAGATAGGCCAGCAGGTCCGAATGCGCGCCGACCGGCGCATAGATACGGCAACGCGTGCCTTCGGCCTTGCGCACCGTTTCGTGCAAAGCCTCGCCCATGCCATGCAGGCGCTGGAATTCGAAGGTGTCGCGACTGTCAGCCATCGACAGGATGGCGGCGACGGTGTGCGCGTTATGGGTGGCGAACTGCGGATAGATGCGGTCGGTCATGCCAAGCAGCTTTTTCGCGCAAGCCATGTAGGAGACGTCGGTGTTGGCCTTGCGCGTGAACACGGGATAACCGGCAAGCCCGAGTGTCTGCGCCCGCTTGATCTCCGTGTCCCAATAGGCACCCTTGACCAGCCGGACCATGATGTTGCGATTATGCTTGTTGGCCAGGGCATAGAGCCAATCGATGGTGAAAGCCGCGCGCGGACCATAGGCCTGCACGACGACGCCAAAGCCGTTCCAGCCGGCGAGTTCCGGCTCGGCCAGCACCCGCTCGATCACGTCGAGCGACAGGTCGAGACGATCCGCCTCCTCGGCGTCGATGTTGAGCCCCATCCGCGAATGCCGTGCGGCCAGGGCCAGCGACAACAGCCGCTCGGCCATCACAGGCAGCATCTCTTCCTTTTGCGCTTCTTCGTAGCGGGGATGCAGTGCCGAAAGCTTGACGGAGATGCCATGGTTCTGGCGGATATCTGGCCCGTTCGAGCCAGCATCGAGCGAGGAAATGGCGTCGGCATAGGCCTTGTGATAGCGCAGCGCGTCCGCCTCGGTGCGGGCCGCCTCGCCCAGCATGTCGAAGGAGTAGAGGTAACCCTTCTGCGTCATTGGCCGGCCGCGCTTGACGGCTTCCGCGATCGTGCGGCCAAGCACGAACTGCTCGCCCATCTCGCGCATGGCGGCGGCCACTGCCTTGCGGATGACCGGTTCGCCCAGCCGGCGCACCATCGAACGCAGCGTGCCTTCGATACCGCCCTCACCTTCATCGAGCACGCGGCCGGTTAGCATCAGCGCCCAGGTCGAGGCGTTGACGAAGATCGAACTCGAACCGCCCGAATGCGCCGACCAGTCGTGCGGCGCGATCTTATCGGCGATGAGATCGTCCATCGTCTCTGTGTCGGGTACGCGCAGCAGCGCCTCGGCCAGGCACATCAGCGCCACGCCTTCCTTGGTGGAGAGGCCGTAGGCCGAGAGGAAGACTTCCATCAGCCGGGGATCGGACGAACCGCGCACCGCCCGCACCAGGTCGGCCGCACGCGCCGAGATCGCCTTACGGTCTCCGGCCGAAAGCCCGGCCGCCTCGGCTAATCGCTTAACCGCTGCGTCTTCGTCGGGCAAATAATTGGCGCGGATCTGCTGGCGGATGGCGTCGAGCGGCATGGCGGTCCTATGAGCAAGCACAAGGGAACGGGCCGGCGGTCACCGGACCGAATGGCGCAAGCTAGCACAAGTGCCAGATTTCAGGCGGTCTGAAAAAATCGACAGGGCAGCTCAATTGATCTATCATGTTGCCGAAAAATTGCTCATTCGGGCTGCAGTTTCGATGACAGAAGATCAATTGGACCGCATCGACAGGAACATCCTGTCGGCACTGGCCGGCAATGGCCGGCTTTCCATGTCGGAACTGGCGGTCAAGGTCGGCCTGTCGAAGACACCGGTGCAGGCGCGGGTGAAGCGGCTGGAGAAGGACGGCTATATCAGGGGATACCAGGCGATCATCGACCGCGAACGCATGGGCGAAGGCCATGTCGCCTTCGTGCAGGTGAAATTATCGGACACCCGATCCGCCGCGCTCGATGCCTTCAACCGCTCCGTACAAGCCGTGCCGGAAATCGAGCAGTGCCACATGATGGCGTCGAGCTTCGACTATCTCCTTAAGGTCCGCACGAAGGACATCGCCGCCTATCGCCGCGTGCTCGGTGAGCGCATCTCCGCCCTGCCCCACGTCGCCCAGACCTCGACCTTCGTGGCGATGGAGACGGTCAAGGACAGGTAACCTATTCCGATAGCGTCTTCAGGAACGCCACCAGTGCGGCGCGCTCGCGGTCCGAGAGCTCCAGCGGGTGAATTTCAGAACTGCCCTCGACGCTTGGCGCAGCCTTGGCATAGTGAGCGACGACCTCGTCGAGCGATGAAAACTGCCCGGCGTGCATGTAAGGCGGCCGCGTCGCCGCACCGCGCAGCGACGGCGTCTTGTAGGCGCGCACAAGTTCCGGCGCATCCTTGACCATGAAGCGCAGCTCGCCGCAGGCACTGGCCTCGCCATCGCGATAGGCTCCGAAGCAGTTGAACGGGTCGGCCTTGACCTGGGCCACCGCATCGACGCGCCCACGATCCGCCGGCAGGCCGGCAGCAGGCGGTACACCCGTGTTGTGAAAACCGTTGTCGCTGAAGCGCGGGCCGTTGTGGCAGCTCACGCAATTGGCCTTGCCGACGAACAGTTTCAACCCAAGGATTTCCTCCGTGGAAAAGACGGCATCGCCTTTCGGCTCGGCGCCTGTCGCAAGGTCCAGCGCAAAGCGGTCGAAGCGTGTCGGTGCCGGCTCGATCGAGCGTTCGAAAGCGGCGATCGCCTTGCCGATATTGGCATAGACGCCGTTGATTGCGTCGCGCTGCGCATCGCTCATCGCGTTCCAGGCGGTTTTTTCGGCATCGCTTCCAAGCGGGCTGGCATTTGGCGGAATGCTGGACAAATCAGGCAATGGCCCGAAGATGCGCTCATAGCGTTCGCCGAAACGCGCCTTCATGTAATGCGCGTAGGCAGCACGGTTTCCCGCCTGTTCCAACGGGTTTTCGAGCGGTGTCAGCGCCTGCGCCCACAGGCTGTCGCGCCGTCCATCCCAGAAGAACCAGGGGTCGCGCGCCACGCCGGCCAGCGGCATGGTGCGCCGGTTGGTGTGGCCGACTCCGACCGCCTGCGGCAGGTCGTCCTGGAACTGCCGGTCGATCTTGTGGCAGGTCGAGCAGGACACCGTACCGTCGCGGCTCATCCCGACGTCGAAGAACAGCGTCGAGCCGAGCGCCGCCGCGGCCGGCTCATCGGCGAAGCGGTTGGTGGTATCAGGCTTCAGCGCCGGCAGCGTATTCAGCGCGAGCGATGCAATCGTCTTCTTCTCGGCATCGGAAAAATCCGGCTTGCCGCAACCGGCAAGGATGGCTGCCACCGTCAGTGCCAAAAAGCAGAAAAAGCGCCTCATCGACCGCTCACAGCACCACGTTGAACAGCACAGTGTCGGAGCCCGCGCCGGACGATATGGCGAAACGCAGTTGCCACCAGCCGCTCATGGTGAATTTCACCCCTTCGATGCGGTAGCGTCCCTCGCCTAGATAGTCGGTCGCCTGCGGGCTGGTCGGCAGACCGTGATTGTGTTGCGGCATGCCACCGGAGATGGCAATCGCGGCTCGCTCCACCGAGGCCCCCGTCTTTGTCTTCAGCGTCAGAAGCCAGGATTCCAGTTCGCCCTGCCGCACGACGCCCCGTTCCGGCACGAAACTCGCTACGTACAACCCGTTGTCGGTTTTTTTCGTCCGCGAGACATCCGGGCCGGCGGGCTGTGCCGAATGCGGCGCGGTCAGATAAACGGCCGCGAGAACGCCGACCAGCAAAGCAGCCAGACCAAGACCTGCCAGGAGATAACGCCATAACGATGCCAAACCGGTTCCTCTTTCGCAGATAACGTCCTGCCGGGCGGATCGCATCCCGCCAGCCTGTGGGAAAACGCTGTGGCGGAAAAAAGCCTGCTTGCCAAGCATGGCGCTGCGTTCGGCAAAAAGCTACAGCACCGAAAGCACTGGAGGATTGCAGATGGTGGGAAACGGCGTCGCCTCGATCGGCGAATGCATGCTGGAACTGTCGGGCCAGACCGGGCCGAACTGGCGCATGGGCTTTGCCGGCGACACGTTCAACACGCTGTGGGCGCTGCATGCCCTAAGCGCTGACCGGCCGGCAACCTATGTCTCGGCCTTCGGCGACGACCCTTTCTCGCAGGGCCAGATCGACTTCTTAGCCGAAAACGGCATCGGCATCGGCTCCAGTCCGGTCATACCGGGCGCGCGCCCCGGCCTCTATGCCATCGCGCTGACCGGCGCCGAGCGCTCCTTCACCTACTGGCGCGGCGACGCCGCCGCCAGGCAGCTCGCCTCGGACCCGGCGGCACTGGCGAAAAACCTGGAAAATCAGGCGCTTGTGTACTTCTCCGGAATCACTTTGGCAATTCTCGATGAGGCCGCGCGCCAGACGCTGCTGGCCGCAGTGGCAAAGGCGCGCGCGGCGGGCTCGCTGATTGCCTTCGATCCCAACTATCGGCCGCGGCTCTGGCGTAACCGCGAGGACGCGCAAGCAGCGATTGCCCGGGCGCTTGCGGTTACCGACATCGCGCTGCCGACGTTCCCGGACGAGCAGATGCTGTTCGGCGATGACACACCGCAGGCGACCGCCGAGCGCCTCGGGCAATTGGTCAAGGAGGTCGTGGTCAAGAACGGCGAGGCACCGGCGTTGATTGGCAAGGGTGGAGCGCTGCGGGAGGTCGCCGCAATCCACGTGCCTGCGCCCGTGGACACGACCGGTGCCGGCGATTCCTTCAACGGCGGCTATCTCGCCGCACGGCTTGGCGGGATTGCCCCGGCGGACGCTGTCCAGCGTGCGCACCGCGTCGCCGCCGCCGTCGTGCAGGTCCGCGGCGCATTGGCGCCGTTCGAGACGCTACGGGCGGCGTTCGGCCAGTCCTGAAAAAGTCAGCCCTGCCGGAACCGATATTCCGTCACGTGGTGGTAGATCGCGCCAGGCCATAGCGTCGCCTGCGGGAAATACGGCCGGTTCGGCGCGTCGGGCCATATCTGCGGCTCCAGACAGAAGCCGCTGAAGGCCTTGTAACCCCGCCCTTCCAGGCCGGTGCGTGGCGTCACATATTGCCCGGTATAAAGCTGGACGCCGGGCTCGGTGGTCCAGACTTCCATCTCGATGCCGGAACTCGCCCCTTGCACCCAAGCTGCCTGCTTGAGCGGACCGCGCGCCGCGGCCAGGCAGAAATTCTGGTCGTAGGGTAACTGTTCGCCCTCGGTCTCCATGCGCAGCGGCCGCGCCTGGCGAAAATCGAAGGGCGTGCCGTCGACCGGCTTGACCACGCCGGTCGGGATCATGTCGCCGTCGACAGGCAGATAGGCGCCGGCGTTCAGCATCATCCTATGGTCGAGAATGTCGCCGGCACCGCCATCGTCGAGGTTAAAATAGGAATGCTGGGTGAGATTGCACGGCGTCGGCTCCTCGCAGGTCGCCGTCAGTTCGACGCTGAGCGTGCCGGGAATTTTCAGCCGGTAGGTGCAGGTAACGTCGAGCGCTCCGGGAAAGCCCATCGCGCCATCGGGATCATGCAGCGTCAGCGTGACGAAGTCCCTGCCATGCAGCGAAACCGTCCATGGCCGGTGGGAATAGCCTTGCGAGCCGCCATGCAGCGTATGCTTGTCCAGGAAGTTGCGCTCGGTCTGATAGCGGTTGCCGCCAATTGTGAAACGAGCGTCGCCGATGCGGTTGGCGTAGCGCCCAACCACCGCCCCGAAGAAGGCAGTATCTGTCTCATACGCTTCCAGAGTGCTGTAGCCGAGAACCAGCGGCGCGTCATGCCCGGCCAGGCGCAGGTCCTGGACGATGGCGCCGAGCCCGATGATGTTGGCGGTGAGGCCGCCGCCCCTGATCGTGAAGCGGCGGACCGGTTCGCCTGCCTGCGTCGTGCCGAAAACCTCGCCGTCCTTCATCATCATGCCCGCAAACGTCAGTGGATCCAAAGGACTTCGGCTGGTTCTTCAGCCTCGAGGCAGGTGTACGAGCCTGCCTCCGGACTAGCCTATCAGAGGCCGAGGCCGCCGATGCACACATATTTGGTATCGAGGTAATCCTCGATGCCCTGATGTCCGCCTTCCTTGCCAAGTCCGGATTCCTTGACGCCCCCGAACGGTGCTTCAGGTGTGGTGATCAGCCCTTCATTGACGCCAACCATGCCGTATTTCAGGCCTTCCATGACCCGGAAGGCGCGGCCGAGATCGCCGGTGTAGAAGTAGCAGGCAAGGCCGAACTCCGTGTCGTTGGCGAGCGCCACGGCCTCTTCCTCGGTCTCGAACTTGAACACGGGTGCGACCGGCCCAAAAATCTCTTCCTTCATAAAGCGCATTTTCGGCGTCGCGTTGGCGATGACCGTCGGCTGGAAGAACGAACCGCCGAGCGCGTGGCGCTTGCCCCCGGCGACGACCTTGCCGCCCTTTGCCGTGGCGTCGGCAATCAGCTCCTCGACCTTCTCGACCGCTTTCTCGTCGATCAGCGGCCCCTGCTGGACGCCCTCTTCCAGGCCGGAACCGACCTTCAGCCCGTTGCTGGCCGCGGCGAGTTTCTCGACGAACTTGTCATAGACGCCGGCCTGGACCAGGAAGCGGTTGGTGCAGACGCAGGTCTGGCCGGAATTGCGATATTTGGCAGTGATCGCGCCGGCCACGGCACGCTCGATATCGGCGTCGTCGAAAACGATGAACGGCGCGTTGCCGCCGAGTTCCATCGATACCTTCTTGACGGTCACCGACGATTTCTGGATCAGGATCTTGCCGACTTCGGTGGAGCCGGTGAAGGTGATCTTCTTGACCAGCGGATTGGCGCAAATCTCGTCGCCGATCTCACCGGCGGCGCCGGTCAGGATGTTGACGACGCCCTTGGGAAAGCCGACTTCCTCGGCAAGCGCCCCCCAGGCAAGGCCGGAATACGGCGTCTGCGAGGCCGGCTTGACGACGGCGGTGCAGCCTGCGGCAAGTGCGGGACCGAGCTTGCGGGCCAGCATCGAGGAGGGGAAATTCCACGGCGTGATGGCGGCGATGACACCGACTGGTTCTTTCGTCACCAGGATGCGGCGGTCCGCCCATGGCGAGGGCACGACATCGCCATAAGTGCGGCGGCCTTCTTCGGCGAACCACAGGATGTAGGCGGCAGCCGAACCGATCTCGCCCTTGGATTCGAACAGCGACTTGCCCTGCTCGATGGTGAGCAGTTCGGCCAGCACGTCCTGATTGTCCATCATCGCGTCATGAAGCTTGCGCAGCAGCTTCGAGCGCTCGAGCGCGGTCGTCTTGCGCCAGGTTTTGAAAGCTTCATCGGCGGCCTCGATGGCGCGGCGAGTTTCTGCCTTGCCCGACTTCGGTACGGTGCCGATCTTGAGGCCTGTAGCCGGATTGTTCACATCGACCGTCTGGCCGCTGTCGGCCTGCACCCATTCGCCGTTGATGAGATTGGCCTGCCGCATGAAATGGCTGGTTTTCTGAAGCATGGTCTAGCCTCCGTTCGGCGCTCACGGGCCGCTATCTGGATGTCTTCGGTAAAGCGCAGGCAGGGCCGCGCGCTGGAGCCATTGCTCTTAACCTAGGGAAAGCCCCGCAAGCAATCACAAGATGGCATATAGGGGTTGGACCAGCACAAGACGAGAGCGCGTTGGCGTACGGCGTCGCCAACCTTATCCGAAAACATGCAGGACAACCGTCAGCCAGAAAGCGGTGGTGATCGCCGCGCAGGCCGTGGCGATGGTCATCTGGTTCGATGCCAGCGCCTGGCCGGTGTTGAACTGCACCGCGATGAGATAGGAATTGATGCCGGAGGGCAGCGCCGCCACCACGACCGCCACCTTGGCGGTCAAGGGCGGCAGGCCGAGCAGCCAGACGAAGGCAAGAACCAGTGCCGGCATCAGGAACAGTTTGAGCGCCGAAAGCGCCAGCGCCGGCCGGACATTGCCTGATATCCCGAAGCGGCGCAGGCTGAGCCCCATGGCAAACAGCGCCACCGGCCCGGCCGTATCGGCCAATGCATCCACCAGGCGCATGGCGAGACCAGGCAGCGGCACGCCGCTGAGCCGCCATGCCAGCCCCAGGACAATGCCGATGATCAGCGGATTCATGAACAGCCGCCTGAGGAAACTTCTGATAACGCGCAAGGGATGCACGTGTTCGCCGCTGCCGCGCCCGAACATCTCGAACAGCACGATCGAAGCCATCATCATGATCGGCAGATGCACCGAGACCAGCAGCGACAGCACTTCGAAGCCGCTCGGACCGAATATGCCAAGGATGAAGGGAGCGCCGAGCAGCACGACGTTGGAGTAGGCAGACGACACCCCGCCGACGACCCCGGCGCGCGCATCGCGACCGAAGATCCGCGTGGTGACGACATGGCCGGCGGCCCAGGTGATCGCCACGGCGGTGAAATAGGCACCCCATAGCGGCCATGGCGCCACGCCATGAAAATCGGCATTGACCATGGTCTGGAACAGGAGCAGCGGCATTGCCACCGAGACCGCGAAGTCGGATATTGCCTCGCCGCTCGCCGGTCTCAAATAGCCCGTGAGCCCGGCGAGATAGCCGAGCGCGACAAGACTGAAGACGAACAGGACGGTTTCGGTAAGCGGAGACATTTTTCAGGGATAGGCGAGCCACGGTCGCGGCGCAATCGCGCCCGATCATGCTGCTCGATGCCTGCCGCACCAATCCGTTTCCTGCCGATGCCATCGTGCGGCGCGCGCCAAACCGCCTCGGCCGAGCCGATCGGAGCTGGCGGGCTGGAACCGGTGCGCGGCGCCAAGGCCCTCGGCAACGGGCAAAGGCCGATGCGAGCCTCGGCATTGTGATCGGCTTCGCCGCGGAACCGACCGTTCGGCGATGTATGGCGCCGCTGGTGAAAACAGCCCTACGCGGCGGCTCTGCCGCATCATCTCGCGGCGATGAAAGGTACCGAGTTCCGCTCGGTGATCGATCTGGTGAAGCAGCAGCTCGCCAAAAAGTGAGGCTTGAGACGCGGCTGACGCCCGGCTTGTCTTTGTGCCTGCTTTCCAATCCTTATATGCGAATGGTTGGAGCCCGACACGGGAGCATGGAAGGGTGGCGATGATCCGGTTAGCCTTGGCGTTGTTCCTGCTTGTCGTCCCCGCCGCCGCGCACGCGACGGACGCCGGCTGGGCGCTGCTGCGCGATGGCGGCCATGTCGTGCTGCTGCGCCACGCTATGGTCACCGGCACCACCGACCCGGCCAATTTCGACATCGGCAATTGCGCCACCCAGGTCAATCTATCGGCGCGCGGCAAGCAGCAGGCAAGCAAGATCGGCGCCCTGTTTGCCGCCCGCGCGGCTCCCATCGAGCGCATTTTGTCCAGCCGCTATTGCCGCTGCCTCGACACCGCGCGCACCGCCTTCGAGGCCGAGCCGGAGCTGTTCGCACCGCTCGATCTCCTGAAGGGTGACGATGCGCAGAAAGCAGCGCAGATCGCCGCCATCATGAAGGAAATCCGCGCCTATTCCGGCTCCGACAATCTGGTCCTGGTCACCCATCTCGAAAACATCGTGGCGCTGACCGGCGTGTCGCCGCGCGAAGGCGAAGCAGTGGTGGTCGAGCCGCAAGGCGACGGCTTGCGCGTACTCGGCCGCGTCACCTTCTGAGACAACTGCTCCCGAACGCGGGCGCGGCAATGAGTGTTGCCGAAATGCCACCGCCGAAAGAAGCCGCGAATTCGGCACGACAATGTCGCTTGCGACAACCCGTCGCAGGGGCTATAGGCGCGCTCCCGGTCACGAAAACCGAAGCGAGCACAACGGTTGGAGCTTTCGTCTCCGCCCGTGCAGACGGCTTTGCCGCCCTGTATACGGCGCCGCTTTGGGGATTGGGATCGCGGATGTAGCTCAACTGGGAGAGCGCCGGACATAATCCGGAGGTTGTGGGTTCGAGTCCCGTCGTCTGCACCACGGATAGCTCAGTTGGTAGAGCATCAGACTCATAATCTGATTGTCGAAGGTTCGATTCCTCCTCCATTGGCTCGATAAGCCAGCACCCTGCCAGGTGTTATCTGAAACGGTCCGGGGACTGGAATGCTGAAGACGTGACGGACGGCCGAGGCCTTCGGGCCAGGACGTATCGAAAGGTCCGATGCCATCGGCTCGCGGCCAGGCTCGCGGTGATGGTCAAGGCGCAGTGTCGCCGGCAAGGGAGGCTCGCCTCCGGCGCCCGCTTCGCTGCCCCGCGATCCGCTCCCGCAGGCCCGCCGCGCATCGATGCCACCAGTCCCCGGATCATTCGTGTCCGGAATTGGAAGCGAAACGAGAAACGAAGGGAAGATCGACGCATGACGTGACGCCTCGCATGGGGCCATGCCCGACAGGAGTAAGACAATGACTATTCTCGATACAGTTCTTGGGCGCGAGCGCGTCCTCGTTAGGGAAAACGAACGTGCCCTCACTCTCTACAAGGGAGAGATCAAGGCTGTCCTGCTGCCGGGTGAGCACTGGCTCGCCAACCGGAACCAGAGCCTTGAGGTGTCCCGGCACGATCTGAAGAGCCCGGAATTCGTTTCGGCGTACGAGAAGGCGTTGTTCGACAAGCTCCCGGACGTGGCCGCGCGTCATTTCACCGTCGTGCGCACGGGGCGCACGGAAGTTGCCGTCATCGAGCGTGACGGCAACCTGCATTCCGTGCAGGCCCCCGACCGTAAGCTGGTACTGTGGACCGATGCCGGACCGTGGAAGGTGACGGTGATCGACACCTCGGCCGATCTTGCCATCGATCCGGCTGTCATGCGCCGGCTCGGCCAGGCCCGGAAGGCGGAATTGATGTCCGTTCACCCGGTTGTCGACGGCCAGGCCGGGCTGCTGTTCATCGACGGTGTCCTTGTGCGGACGCTTGCCGCTGGCGTGCACGGCTTCTGGAACGTCGGACGGATGGTGCAGATCAAGGTCGTCGACCTCAAGCGCCAGTCGCTCGATGTCGCCGGGCAGGAAGTGCTGACCAGGGATCGCGTCACGATCCGCGTCAACATCGCGGCCGAATACCGGGTCATCGATCCGGTCAAGGCGGTGAGCGCGGTGAAGGACTTCTCCGAGTCCCTCTACCGCGCCCTGCAGTACGCGTTCCGCAAGACGCTGGGCGCGCTCACGCTCGACCAGATCCTCGAAAAGAAGGTGACGGTCGACGAGGAAGCGGCGGCCAAGGTCCGTGCCGACATGGCCGAGATCGGGGTCGAGGTCAGCGATATCACGCTCAAGGATGTCATCCTGCCGGGTGAGATGCGCGAGATCCTCAACCAGGTGGTTTCGGCCGAAAAGCAGGCCGAGGCCAACGTCATCCGCCGCCGCGAGGAGACGAACGCCACGCGTTCCCTGCTCAACACGGCCAAGGTGATGGCGGAGAACCCGGTGATGCTGCGGCTGAAGGAGCTCGAAGCTCTGGAAACCATCGCCGGCAAGGTCGAGCGACTGACCGTCCACAACGGAACGGGCGGGCTGCTGAACGACCTTGTCAAGCTCCGCGACAGCTGAGCTTACGTAGCGTCAACGGAAGGGCCACCGGGTCGACCGGCGGCCCTTCTTGCGTTTCCTGGGCATCCTACCCATCTGCGCCCGGCTTAACAGGCCTTTTCCTGCCGGGAAAAACCGATTAGACAGCGCCCAAACGAATGCGGACAGATTCCGCCCGCAAAGAAGGAAAAGCCCCTTGTCTACAACGTTCGACAAAGTCGCCAAGATCATTGCCGACACCAGCGAGATCGATATCGACACCATCACGCCCGAGAGCCACACCATTGACGATCTCGGCATCGACAGCCTCGACTTCCTGGACATCGTGTTCGCCATCGACAAGGAATTCGGCATAAAGGTGCCGCTGGAAAAGTGGACCCAGGAAGTCAATGACGGCAAGGCTTCGACCGACGATTACTTCGTCATGAAGAACCTGTGCGCCAAGATCGACGCGCTGGTTGCCGCCAAGACCGCCTGAGGTCATCAGGGCGCGTGACTTGACGCGCTCCGTCACCTGACCCACAAAGCCGCTCATGAGCAGCCCCCACGACGTCGTCATCACAGGTATCGGCCTTGTTTCCTCGCTGGGGGAAGGTCCTGACGCCCATTGGCAAAAGCTGGCGCAACCGGGCCGGGAGCCGGTGCTCGAGGCCGGGCGCTTCGCGCCCTACACGGTTCATCCACTGCCCGAGATCGACTGGAACCTGCAGATCGCCAAGCGCGGCGATCAGCGGCAGATGGAGACATGGCAGAGGCTCGGCACCTATGCAGCGGGCCTCGCGCTCGACGACGCCGGCATCAAGGGCAATGACGAACTCTGCACCACCATGGACATGGTTGTGGCGGCCGGCGGCGGCGAGCGCGACGAAGCGGTCGACGCCGACATTCTAGCCGCTTCGGAAAACCGCAACGACCGCGACGTGCTGCTCAACGAGAAGCTGACCACCGAATTGCGACCGACGCTTTTCCTGGCGCAGCTTTCCAATCTGCTCGCCGGCAACATCTCCATCGTCCACAAGGTGACCGGCTCGTCCAGGACCTTCATGGGCGAGGAAGGCGCTGGCGTCGCCGCCGTCGAGACGGCAGCCGCGCGCATTCGCTCCGGCCAGTCGACGCACATCCTGGTCGGCGGCGCCTTCCAGACGGAACATTCCGACATGCTGCTCGGCTACGAGCTGGCCGGTTACCTGCATCGCGGCCCGTGGAAGCCCGTCTGGCAAAGGCAGGGCGCCGAGGGCGGCGGCGTGGTCTCAGGTTCCGGCGGTGCCTTCCTGGTGCTTGAGCAGCGCGAACACGCGGCAAGCCGCGGACGCAAGATCTACGCTGAACTCGGCCCCGTCGTCTCCGGCCGCGCCAGGCGCGCGCGCGGAGAACTCGACGCCGAGATCGCTCTCCTGCTCAAACGGGCGCTGCTGCCGAACGGCAAGCTGCTCGCCATGTCGGGAGCATCGGGCGCGCATGCGGCAACATCGGCCGAAAAGGCGGCGCTCGACGCCAATCCGGCGATATCGGCGCGCGGTTTTACAACGTTGACCGGGCACATGAAGGAAGCGCAGTTTCCCTTCGCCGTAGCGCTGGCGGCACTCGCGGTCGACCGCAAGGCCGCCTACCCTGTCTTTGACGCCACGGCCGAAAAGCCGTTTGAAGGCATTCCCGCGAGCGTCCTTGCAACGGCGATCGGCTATCACCAATTCGAGGGCGTGGCGCTGGTCAACGCCGCTTGAGGCGGCGTCTGGCGAACGCACTGCAGAGATAAGAGGGCTCCCGGATGGCCAATTTCAGAGATCACATGGGCAGGCCCGTCGTTGCCGTTACCGGTATCGGGGTGGTGACCTCGCTCGGCGTCGGCAAATCAGACAATTGGGGCGCGCTGACCTCGGGCAAGTCGGGCATCCACCCGATCACCCGCTTTCCGGTCGATCACCTCAACACACGGATCTCCGGCATGGTCGATTTTCTGCCGTCGAGCTCCAAGGGAGCAAGCCTCCTCACCTATGAACTGGCGGAAACCGCGGCGCAGGAGGCTGTCGGCGAAGCCGGCCTGAATTCCGGCGATTTCGGCGGCCCTCTCTTCCTCGCCTCGCCGCCGGTCGAACTCGACTGGCACGACCGCTTTTCGCTCTACAATTCCGACAAGCAGGATTCCGGCGCCGAAAGGCTGCTGCGCGTGGCGCGCGGCCTGAAGGAACTCGATCTCTTCGAAACCACCCAGTTCGGCTCGATCGCCGACCGGCTCGCCGACCGGTTCGGTACGCGTGGCCTGCCGATCACGCTCTCGACGGCTTGCGCCTCGGGCGCCACCGCCATCCAGCTCGGCGTCGAGGCGATCCGCCGTGGCGAATGCGACCGCGCGCTGTCGATCGGCGCCGACGGCTCGGCGACCGCCGAGGCGCTGATCCGCTTCTCGCTGCTGTCGGCGCTCTCCACCCACAACGACAATCCGGAAAAGGCTTCCAAGCCGTTTTCCAAGGACCGTGACGGCTTCGTTTTGGCCGAGGGATCCGGCGCCCTGGTGCTGGAATCGCTGGAGGCGGCGCTTGCCCGTGGGGCCGCCGTTCTCGGCATCCTCAGCGGCTGTGGCGAAAAGGCCGACGATTTCCACCGCACGCGCTCCAAGCCGGATGGGTCGCCGGCGATTGCCGCTGTCCGGGCCGCACTTGCCGATGCGGGTCTCGGCGAAGACGAGATCGACTATGTCAACGCACACGGCACCTCGACGCCGGAAAACGACAAGATGGAACACCTGTCGCTGTCGACGGTGTTTGGCGAGCGCATCGGCTCGATGCCGATCTCGTCCAACAAGTCGATGATCGGCCACACGCTGTCGGCGGCGGGCGCTGTCGAAGCGGCGTTTTCGCTGATGACGATGCGCGAAAGCGTCATACCTCCGACCATCAACTATGACAATCCTGACCCGGCGATCGTGCTCGACGTCGTGCCGAACAAGAAGCGCGATGCGCAGGTTCGCTCCGTTCTGTCGAACTCCTTCGGCTTTGGCGGCCAGAACACTTGCCTTGTCATGGCGCGGGAACCGGTCTAAGCGAGCCCTTTCCGCTTAACAGAACCGACAGGCTCCATGCGCGCACTGCAACTTATCGAGGACCGCCGCCTTGAAACGGTGGACCTGCCACCCCCGCCGCCTCCCGCGCTTGGCGAAGTGACGCTGCGCATCAAGGCGGTGGCGCTGAACCACATCGACGTCTGGGGCTGGCGCGGCATGGCCTTCGCCAAGCGCAAGCTGCCGCTGGTCGTCGGCGCCGAGGCCTCCGGCGAGGTAGAGGCGGTCGGTCCCGGCGTTTCCAGCCTGCTGCCCGGACAATTGGTATCGATCTACGGCGCGCGCACCTGCGGCCTCTGTCGTGCCTGCCGCGAAGGCCGCGACAATCTGTGCGAGCATGTTTCGGGCGTTCACGGCTTCCATCTCGACGGATTCGCGCAGGAGAAAATCAACCTGCCGGCGCGCCTGCTGGTCCCCGCCCCGCCCGGTGTGACCGACATCGGGGCCGCCGTGGCGCCCGTTACCTTCGGCACCGTCGAGCACATGCTGTTCGACAATGCCAGGCTGGAACCCGGTGAGACGATCCTCGTCCATGCCGGCGGATCCGGCATCGGCTCGGCGGCCATCCAGCTGGCCAAGCGGATGGGCTGCACGATCATCACCACGGTCGGCTCGAACGACAAGATCGACAAGGCCAAGGCGCTCGGCGCCGACCATGTCATCAACTACCGCGACGATCGTTTCGAGGGCGTCGTGCGCAAGCTGACGAAGAAGAAAGGCGTCGACGTGGTGTTCGAGCATGTGGGCACCGACACCTTTGCCGGTTCGATGCTGTGCCTGAAGCGCGGCGGTCGCCTTGTGACCTGCGGTTCGACCTCCGGCGTGTCGACTCAGATCAACCTGATGCAGCTCTTCCAGCAGCAGTTGAAACTGCTCGGATCCTTCGGTTGCCGGATGGAGAACATGGCCAACGCCATGCAGAAGATGGCCGCTGGACAGGTCGCTCCGGTGATCGACACCGAGGTCGGCTTCGACGATATCGATGCCGCGCTGAAGCGCATGGAAGGCCGCGACGTTTTCGGCAAGATCATCCTGCGCGTCGCCTAGAGTCGGATGATTTCAGGTCGAATTGACCTGAAATCTGAATCCGCCTCTAAATCAAGGAATAGAGCATGATGTCATCCGAAAACCGCTTCACACTTTTCGGCATCATGCTCTAGAGCCTCGATTTCCGTGCTCAAGAAGCTTCGCCGCGATCTGAAATTTCGCTATGGCAGACAATTGCGCCAGGTGAATTACTGGTTTGTTGCGCGTCTCGCGATGGTCATCATGTCGCTGCTGCGCCTGCTGCCGGTCGACAGCGCGCTGAATTTTGCCGACCGCACCGCACGCCTCATCGGTCCAAGGGTCGGACGCCACCAGGTCGCCCTCGACAATCTGCGCAAGGCCTATCCGGAAAAGAGCGAGGACGAAATCCGGGCCATCGCCTCCGACATGTGGGGCAACATGGCCCGCCTTGCCGCTGAATACATCTTCCTCGACGCCCTGTTCGACTATGATCCAGCGGCCGGAAAGTCCGGCCGTATCGAGGTCAAGGGAACAGAGCATTTCGTGGAGATCGCGGCCGAGAAGCAGCCGCACATCGTCTTCACCGGCCATCTCGGCAATTTCGAGCTGCTGCCGGTGGCGGCCGCGACCTTCGGCATGAACATCACGGCGCTGTTTCGGCCGCCCAACAACCCCTACCTCGCCGACTACATCCTTTCGACAAGGCGATCCACCATGGGAGGCTTGCTGCCTTCGATGGCCGGTGCCTCGTTCGCGCTGGCGGGGGTGTTGGAGAATGGCGGCAATATCGGCGTTCTCGTCGACCAGAAATTCTCCAACGGCCTGGACACGACCTTCTTCGGCCGTCCCTGTCAGAGCAACCGCGTGCTCGGCACCCTTGCCCGCCACTATGACTGCGACGTCTATCCGGCGCGTTGTATCAGGTTGCCGGGCAACCGCTTCCGGCTCGAGATCGAGGACAAGTTGGTGCTGCCGCGTACCGCCGACGGCAGCGTCGATGTCCACGCCACCACCCAGATGCTGAACGACGTCGTCGAGCGCTGGGTCCGAGAGGATCCAGGCCAATGGATGTGGTTCCACAAAAGGTGGGAGATCAGCAAGTGGCGGCGGAAAAACCGCACCAAGCCGGCTCCCGTCTCAAACACATGAGCAAGCCGCTGGCGGGAACGTGAGTTCCTCCGCCAGCAAACAAAGCCAGTACCAACAATCTTCAAGTGTCTAATTGGTGACGACAATGCGCGTATTGCCGAAGCCCACTTCGCGGACCATCGAATAGAAGGCCGCGGCATTGGCCGTATGCAGCCTTACGCAACCATGCGAAGCCGGACGGCCGAGCTGCCTGACGGCGCCCGTTCCATGGATGGCATAGCCGCCACGAAAGAACACCGAGTACGGCATCGGCGACATGTCGTATTTGCGCGAATACCACATCCGCGCCGTGCGCTGCGGCCGGTAGGTGCCGCGCGGCGTGAAATAGCCCGGACGGGCGGTCGAGACGGCCCACCTATAGACAGAATCGCCATAACGAACCGTCATCGTCTGCGACGACACGTCGATGTTCGCCACCAATGTGGCCGCCTGACTTGCCGCCGATGCGCCAAACAGCGCAACGACCAATACTGCTGCCTTGAGAAATGACATTTTCATGCGATCAAACCCCTTTGATTGCCCTTGCCTGCTCGCCATCACGTTGTTTTTCACCTTTTTAATGGCGGTGAACAGATAACACACAGTCTTTGACCAATTCGCCAATCCAAAGCAGTGAATTTGAACGATTTCCCGCGATAGTTGCCACAACGACACGTTGCACGGGTTTGATCACGGGCTTGCAAAACCACTGGGATCGCTGCTCAACTCGCGGCATGAACGGGCGACTCCTCAAGGCAATCGACATCAGGCGCGACGAGTTGGTGGCGCTGACCGCCGACCTGATCCGCTTTCCGACCATAAATCCACCCGGCGAAGCCTACGGGCCATGCGCCGACTATATCGGTGCGCGGCTAAGGAAGAGCGGCTTCGAGACCGAGTTCATCCGCGCCGACGGCACGCCCGGCGACACCGATCGCTATCCGCGCATCAATGTCGTTGCGCGGTTTGATGGACGGTCACCTGGTGCCTGCGTCCATTTCAATTCGCATATCGACGTTGTCGAAGCCGGCGACGGCTGGACCGTCGATCCGTTCGCCGGCATCGTCAGGGATGGCAAGGTCTATGGACGCGGCGCCTGCGACATGAAGGGCGGCCTCGCCGCCTCCATCATCGCTGTCGAAGCCTTTTTGGAAGTCTTTCCCGACTTTCCGGGCGCCATCGAGATCTCGGGAACGGTCGATGAGGAATCCGGCGGCTTCGGCGGCGTCGCCCACCTGGCCGGCCTCGGCTATTTCTCGAAACCCAGGGTCGATCACGTCATCATTCCCGAGCCTCTCAACAAGGACCGCATCTGCCTCGGCCATCGCGGCGTCTGGTGGGCGGAAATCGAGACCAAGGGTGAAATCGCGCACGGCTCGATGCCGTTTCTCGGCGACAATGCGGTGCGCCATATGGGCGCGGTGCTGCAGGCATTCGAGGACGAACTGTTCCCGGCACTCGACCTCAAGGTCACGCGCATGCCGGTGGTGCCGGAAGGCGCCAGGCGCTCGACCATGAACATCAATTCCGTTCATGGCGGCCAGACCGAGGATTTCCGCCCCGGCCTGCCCTCGCCCAACGTGCCCGATTCCTGCCGTCTGACCATCGACCGCCGCTTCCTTCTCGAGGAGGATCTGGCAACCGTCAAAGCCGAAGTGACCGGCATTCTCGACCGGCTGAAGCGCGAGCGCAAAAAATTCGACTACGAGATCCGCGATCTGATGGAAGTACTGCCGCTGATGACCGAGCGCGACGCGCCCGTCGTCAAGGCGGTGGCGCAAGGCATTCATGCGATCTTCGACCGCGAGCCCGACTACGTCATTTCGCCCGGCACCTACGACCAGAAGCACATCGCCCGCATCGGGCATATCCACGACTGCATCGCCTATGGCCCGGGCATTCTCGACCTCGCCCATCGGCCGGACGAGTGGGTTGGCATATCGGACATGGTGGAATCGGCCAAGGTGATGGCGATCGGGCTGAACGTGCTGCTGCGCGGCACGGCCACGGGATAAGCCTGCATCGCGATAAGCTTCGGCCCGCCGACAGGGCTGGCACGGCAAAAACATTCCCCGCCATCCCGCCTGGCAGCACGAAACGCAATTTACTCCCACGCGAAATCACGCTTCTATCGCCCGGCTTGAGCACGTGTCCTGAACGCATGGGGAGTTGCACGATGAGATTGTGGAAAACCATTCTGGCCGCCGCGGTTCTCGCATTGGCCGCTGGAACATCCGCGTTTGCGGCCCGAACCGACCTGGTCATCGGTATTCCGCTCGAACCGCCGCATCTCGACCCAACCGCTGGTGCCGCTGCGGCGATCAAGGAAGTGCTCTACGCCAATGTCTTCGAGGGCCTGACCCGGATCGGACCCAATGGCGAGGTGCTGCCTGATCTGGCGGAAAGCTGGACCATTTCCGATGATGGCAAGGTCTACACCTTCAAGCTACACACCGGCGTCAAATTCCACGACGGCGCCGATTTCAGCGCCGATGACGTGAAATTCTCGCTCGACCGTGCCCGCGCCGACAATTCGGTCAACGCGCAGAAGGGCCTGTTCGCGGCCATCGACAAGGTCGATGTCATCGATCAGGCGACGGTGAAAGTCACGCTGAAAAACCCGCAAGGATCCTTCCTTTACAATATGGGCTGGGGCGACGCGGTGATGGTGTCGCCGAAATCCGCCGACACCAACAAGGAAAATCCGGTTGGCACCGGCCCGTTCAAGTTCCAGAACTGGGCCAAGGGATCATCGATCACGCTGGTCAAATCTGACCATTACTGGGGCGCTCCCGTGTTCCTCGACAAGGTCGAGTTCCGCATCGTGCCGGATGCCGCGGCCTATGTGCCGGCCCTTTTGTCCGGCGACATCCAGGCTTTCCCCTTCTTCGATCCCGACAGCCTCGCACAGGTCAAGGACGATCCGCGTTTCAAGGTGGTGATCGGTTCGACCGAAGGCGAGACCATCCTCTCGATCAACAACAAGAAGCCACCTTTCGACAAGCTGCAGGTCAGGCAGGCGATCTCCTACGCGCTCGACCGCAAGGCGATCATCGACGGCGCCTCGGCCGGCCTTGGCCTGCCGATCGGCTCGCATATGTCGCCGGCGAACAAGGACTATGTCGACCTCACCGGCCTCTATCCGCACAATGTCGACAAGGCCAAGGAACTGCTGAAGGAGGCCGGGCTGGAGAACGGCTTCAAGGCAACGCTGAAACTGCCGCCGCCCAGCTATGCACGGCTCGGTGGCGAGATCATCGCCTCGCAACTTCGCGATGTCGGCATCAACCTGGAGATTATCCCGGTCGAATGGGCGCAGTGGCTGGACCAGGTGTTCACCAAGAAGGATTACGACCTGACCATCGTCTCCCATACCGAGCCCAACGACATCGATATCTATGCGCGCAAGGACTATTACTTCAACTACGACAATCCGACCTTCGACAAGGTGATCGCCGACCTCAACCTCACCTCCGACGAGGCCAAGCGCAAGGAACTGCTTGGCGAGGCGCAGAAGATCCTGGCCGACGACGCCGTGGTCGGCTTCCTCTACGAATTGCCCAAGGTCGGTGTCTGGGACGCCAAGCTGCAAGGCCTGTGGGAAAATGCGCCGATCCAGGCCAATGACCTGACCAAGGTGAAGTGGAGCGAGTGAGGTTCGTGGTGCGCGCGCCACTTCCTCGCCTTCCATGAGCGCCTACCTCCTCAAGCGCCTCGCCGTCGCTTTAGCCACGCTGGTGCTTGCCTCGATGGTGGTGTTCTCCGTGCTGGAGATCCTCCCCGGCGATCCGGCGCGGCTGATGCTGGGCATGAACGCCAGTGCCGACCAAGTGGAACTCTTGCGCAACCAGATGGGCCTCAACGCGCCGATCGTACTGCGCTATCTGCACTGGGCCGGCGGCTTGCTCACCCTCGATTTCGGCCGCTCCTATACCTACTCGGTCCCGGTCATCGATCTCGTGCGTGAACGGCTGGCCGTCTCGCTGCCGCTGGCGCTTATCGCGCTCGCGCTCTCCACCTTGATCGCCATTCCGGTCGGCCTGTTTTCGGCCAGCCGGCGCGGACGGGCCGGCGATACGATTTCAATGGGCGTCGCGCAGCTTGGCGTTGCCGTGCCCAATTTCTGGTTCGCGCTGATGCTGATCTATGTCTTCGCCGTCTGGCTGCGTCTGGTCCCGGCCGGTGGTTTTCCTGGTTGGGGCGCCGGCGCCTGGCCGGCACTGAAATCGCTGCTGTTGCCGGCGGTGGCGCTTGCCTTGCCGCAAGCGGCGATCCTGGCGCGCGTCACCCGCTCGGCGCTGATCGAGGTGCTCAACGAGGATTACATCCGCACCGCCCGCGCCAAGGGCCTGCCCTATCGAGCCGTGCTGTGGCGGCACGCGCTACGCAACGCCATGATCCCGGTGCTGACCATCCTTGGCCTGCAGTTCGCCTTCCTGCTCGCCGGCACCATCATCATCGAAAATGTCTTCTATTTGCCCGGACTCGGCCGGCTGGTGTTCCAGGCGATCACCCAGCGCGACCTGATCGTCGTCGAGAGCGTCGTCATGCTGCTGGTCGCCGCCGTCATTGCCGTCAACCTCGTCGTCGACCTTTCCTATGCGGTGGTCGATCCCCGCCTGAGGACCCGGCAATGACGCTGCGCATCGACATCCCCGACGAGACGTTCCGCGGCATCCTGGCCAAGGCGTTTGGGAACACCGCTTTCGTTACCGGTTTCGTCATCACCGTGCTGATCCTGGCGATGGCTGTCGTCTCCTATGTCTGGACACCCTTCGATGTGACGAGGCTCGTCATAGCGGACAAGACGCAAGGTCCCTCGCTGGCGCACTGGTTCGGCACCGACCATTTCGGCCGCGATATCCTGTCGATGATCATGGTTGGCGCCCGCAACTCGATCGCCGTGGCGCTGGTCGCCGTCGGGATCGGCATGGGTGTCGGCGTGCCGCTTGGCGCCTTCGCCGCCGCGCGCGGCGGCCTCGCCGACGAGGCGCTGATGCGCATCAACGACCTCGTCTTCGCGTTCCCCGCGCTGCTGTCGGCCATCATGATAACAGCCATCTTCGGGCCGGGCGCCGTCAACGCGATCATAGCCATCGGTATCTTCAACATTCCGGTGTTCGCCCGCGTCGCCCGCGCCGGCGCGCTGGCCGTCTGGCCGCGTGAATTCATCCTTGCCGCGCGCGCCGCCGGCAAGAGCAGCACGCAGATATCGATCGAACACGTGCTGCCCAACATCGCCACGCTGCTCCTAGTGCAAGGCACAATCCAGTTCGCGCTGGGCATCCTGGCCGAAGCCGGGCTTTCCTATCTCGGCCTCGGCGCTCAGCCGCCGATGCCGAGCTGGGGCCGCATGCTGTTCGACGCCCAGACGCGCATGGTGGTGGCGCCGTGGATGGCGATCTTCCCCGGCATGGCGATCGTCGTCACCGTGCTCGGCCTGAATCTTCTGGGCGACGGCATCGCCGACATTCTCGACCCGAAATCGCGGCGGCAGCGATGAGCCTGCTCGAAGTCGATAATCTGTCGCTGGTCATCGGCGACACACAGATCCTGAAAGACATGGAGCTCTCCGTCGCGCCCGGCGAAGTGATGGGGCTGGTCGGCGAATCCGGCTCCGGCAAATCGATGACCGCGCTGACGGTGATGCGGCTCCTGCCCCATGCCGCACGCGCCACCGGGCGCATTACATTCGACGGCATCGATATTCTCGGCGCGACCGAGGACCAGATGTGTGCCTTGCGCGGCGACGACATCGGCATGGTTTTCCAGGAGCCGATGACGGCGCTCAATCCGGTCAAGACGATCGGCGAACAAGTCGCCGAAGGCATACGCTGGCACACCAGGGCAAGCCGTGCCGACGCCGAGGAGCGGGCGCGAAAAATGCTCGACCGCGTCGGCCTGCCCGAAGCGAAATTCCCGCTGTCGCGCTATCCGCACGAATTGTCGGGCGGCCAGCGCCAGCGCGTCGTCATCGCCATCGCCTGCGCGCTGAAGCCGAAGCTGCTGATCGCCGACGAGCCGACGACGGCGCTCGACGTGGTGCTGCAGGCACAGATCCTCGACCTCCTGCGCGATCTCGTGGAGGAGAACCGCATGGGTCTGCTGCTGGTCTCGCATGATCTCGCTGTCGTAACAGAGATGGCCGACCGCATCACCATCCTGCGCCATGGCGAGGTGATGGACGCCGGCGACACGGCGCGCACGCTCTCCGAACAGTTCCATCCCTATACGCGCCAGCTGGCGCAGGCCTCGATGCATGTTCCGGCGCGCGCCAAGCCTCATCGTGTCGGGATGGACCAACCCTTGCTGCAGGTTGAGGGCGTCAGCCGCGACTACCCCGGCCGCCGCATCGCGCTGTTCAGGCGCGCGCCCGACATACGTGCGGTCGACGATGTCTCCCTGTCGATGGCGCCGGGCCAGTCGGTGGCGCTGGTCGGCCGCTCCGGCTGCGGCAAGTCGACCCTTGCCCGCATGGTCCTGGCGTTGGACCGGCCGAGTTCGGGCGTGATCCGCTTTCGCGGCGAACCCATCACCGGCAGGAGCGAGGCCGAGCTGAAGCCGGCCAGGCGCGATATGCAGGTTGTCTTCCAGGACCCCTACGGCTCCTTCGATCCGCGCCAGAAGGTCGAAAAACTGGTCGCCGAACCCCTGCATGTCCTGGAGAAAAAACCGACGCGCGCCGAGCGCCGCGAGATGGTGGCGCATGCGCTGCACGAGGTTGGCCTCGACCAACGCGACATGGACAAATATCCGCACGAATTTTCCGGCGGCCAGCGCCAGCGCCTGTCGATCGCCCGCGCCATCATCACACGCCCCAAGCTCGTTGTCGCCGACGAGCCGGTCTCGGCGCTCGATGTTTCGATTCGTGCACAGATCCTGGACCTCTTCGCCGGACTCAACCAGAAACTCGGCATCGCCTATCTCTTCATCACTCACGACCTGGCCGTCGCCCGCGCCATCACGGATGAGGTGCTTGTCATGCATGACGGCAAGATCGTCGAGCGCGGCAGGACGAGCGAAGTGCTCGATCAGCCACAATCAGAGGCGGCCAAGGCGCTTGTCGCTGCGGCGCCGGATCTGCGCCGGGCGATCGCGAAACGGATGCAGGAACAAGGGTGAGTTGCCGATCCGCCCGCTACTCTTCCGGCTTCACCACATCGACCGGGCTGATGTCGAGCAAATCGAGCGTGCGGCGCAACAGGCGCACCTCGGTCTCGGCCAGTTGCGAATCCGCCTTGGCGATTTCCGCCATGTGCTGCGCCAATTGCTTGCGCCGCCCGACGTCGAGGTCGCGAAACAGCGCGATCGCCTGCGAGCCGTTGGTCTCGTAGCCGAATTCGTTGAGATATTCGATGACCGCGTCGATGCTGGTTTCCGGAATGCCGAAAGCATCCTTGCAGATGCGCCGGAAGGCGATCATCTCGCTCTCGCTCACCGTGCCATCGGCCAGGATCATCCGGAACAGCATCAGCAGTTCCGCCGACAGGACGGGATCGTCCGCGACCTTGCGCACGCCCGGGTCGCCGTCGAAGATCGAGCGTATCTGGTCCAGCAATGCGAATGCCATGAACGGCCCCTTTCCGATTCCTCGTCAACAGAATTAGCGCGGAATCGGCCTTGCGCAAACGGGGTGGCCGTGGTCGAACGCGCGCTGCAGCCGACGGACATCTCGACATATCAGATGATCGACCTCACCGCCCAGACCATCGCCATGCTCGCTTTCGCCGCCTTTGCCGCGGGCTTTGTCGATTCGATTGCCGGCGGCGGCGGGCTGATCACCATTCCGGCGCTGCTGCTCGCCGGTTTTTCGCCGGTCGAGGCGCTTGGAACCAACAAGCTGCAAGGCATGTTCGGCTCCGGGTCGGCGACGATCCACTATGCCTCGAAAGGCCATGTCGACCTGCGCCGGCAGTTGCCATCGGCGCTGCTTGCCCTCGCTGGCGGCGCCATCGGCGCACTGCTGGCCACGATCGTGCCCGGCGACCTGTTACGCGCGGCCCTGCCGCTGGTGCTGATTGCCATTGCGCTCTACTTCGCGCTCAAGCCCAACATGAACGATGTCGACCGGGCCGAGCGCCTGTCGCCCTTCCTGTTCGGCGTGACCGTGGTGCCGGCCATCGGCTTCTATGATGGCGTATTCGGGCCGGGCGCCGGTTCCTTCTACATGCTGGCCTTCGTGACGCTCGCCGGCTACGGCGTGCTCAAGGCAACGGCGCACACCAAACTGCTCAATTTCGCCTCCAACATCGGCGGCTTCATCATCTTCGCCGCCGTCGGCGTCATATCTTGGAAGATTGGCCTGATGATGGGCGTCGCCCAGTTCCTCGGTGCCCGCGTCGGCGCGAGCTTGGCCATGCGCATCGGCGCCAAGCTGATCAAGCCGCTGCTGGTCATCGTCTGCGTGGCTCTGGCGGTGAAGCTGCTTGCCGATCCGGCCAACCCGTTGCGCGTCATGATTGGTCTGTAATCACGCGCCTGTTACAATGCTGATGTTCGAATCATGTTGGAGGAGCCAGACATGAATCTCAGCGCGCCTACCCAGATTGTTTTCATCATCTCCGTTGTCATCGCCATCATCGGCATTCTTGCCGCGCTTGGCGTCCTTGCGTTCATTCCGATCGCATCGGTGTGGATTGTGCTTATCGCCTACATCGTGCTGGCCGCCGGCTGCCTGATGCGCGGCGCCTGACAAGTTTCCCTCGACAAGCGGGGACTGAGAGCGCCCGGCCAAGCCGGGCGTTTTTGATTCTAATGCGGGCTCTGCTAGATTCGCTTGGCGGAAGGATGGGCAATGCCAATCGAGATGTCTGGTCGTTCGGCACGTACTGGCCGAAGGCCAGCGAGAAGGCCTGACCTTCAACGCGCCAGCGAAAAAATCGCGTCGCAGTCGAGATGGGTCTCCAGCTCGGCCGCGACTTCGTCCAGCGCCCGCTCGACTTCGGCACGATAGTCGAGGCCACCGCCCTTGATGCCTAGGCTTTCGAGGAATTTCCCGCGAAAGCCGTCGGCGCCGAACAGGCCATGCATGTAAGTGCCGATCACCTTGCCGTCTGCCGAGATCGCGCCATCCTCGGCGCCATTGATGATCGCCGACGGCCGCCTGGTGTCGGGGCCCGTGGTGCTGCCGAGATGGATTTCGTAGCCTTCGAGCGGCAGGTCGAATTGGATCGAGCGCGCGCTGACATTGCGCACCGTCTTTTCGGGCTCCATCACCGTCTCGACATCGAGCAGGCCGAGCCCCTCGGCTTCCATGACGGAGCCTTCGATGCCGTCGGGATCGCGTACCATGCGGCCGAGCATCTGGAACCCGCCGCAGATGCCGACGACATGGCCGCCGCGCTTGCGGTGCGCCGCAAGATCCCGATCCCAACCATTCTCGCGAAACTTCAGGAGATCGCCGATCGTCGACTTGGAGCCGGGAATGACCACCAGCCCGGCATCGGGCGGCAGCTTCTTTCCCGGCGGCACGAACACCACTTCGACCTGCGGTTCGGCCTTGAGCGGGTCGAGATCGTCGAAATTCGCAATGCGGCCAAGCATCGGCACCGCCACCTTGAGCGCGCGCGCCTCGCCGGATGCCAGCCGCTCCAGCACCACGGAATCTTCCGAGGGTAGCCGTGCCGCAGCCTTCAGCCACGGCACGACGCCGAAACAGCGCCAGTCGGTGAACTTCTCGATCGCCTTGATGCCGTCATCGAACAGCGAGACATCGCCCCGGAACTTGTTGATGAGATAGCCGACGATCATGCGCCGGTCTTCTTGCGGCAGGATCAGATGCGTGCCCGCGACCGAGGCGATGACGCCACCGCGATCGATGTCGCCGACCAGCACCACCGGCACATCGGCGCGCGTGGCAAAGCCCATATTGGCGATATCGCGGCTGCGGAGGTTGATTTCGGCCGGCGAGCCGGCGCCCTCCACGATGACGAGGTCGGCGCCCTCGCCGACCTTGCCCCAGGACTCCAGCACTGCATCCATCAGCCGGCCCTTCAGCGCCTGGTAGTCGCGCGCCCGCGCCTCGCCGAACACCTTGCCCTGGACGATGACCTGCGCGCCGACATCGGTCTGCGGCTTGAGCAGCACCGGGTTCATATGCACCGATGGCGGCACGCCGCAGGCGATCGCCTGCAGCCATTGCGCGCGGCCGATCTCGCCGCCACCATGGTTGTTGTCGCCGGGGATATCGGCGACGGCGGCGTTGTTCGACATGTTCTGCGGCTTGAATGGCCGCACCTTCAGGCCACGCTTTTTCGCGGCGCGGCAAAGGCCTGCGACCAGCACCGTCTTGCCGACATCCGACCCTGTGCCTTGCAGCATGATTGCCCTGGCCATCAGCCTCTGACCTGCGTCGCGGTGCCGGTGATCGTGGATTTTTGCGCCAACGGCCCGCCGCGCCAGATATAGAGCGCCAGCAGCGGCTCCTTGCCCGTTCGCATGGCATGGTTGACGTTGGAGGCATGGTGGACGACCTCGCCGGCCTCCCGCCTGCGAAAACCGCTTTCGCCCATGCGCCATTCCGTACCGCCGGTCAGCGGAATATAGATTTCCTCGGCGACGTGATGATGGTCGGGGTAGACGATCCCGGGTCCAAGAATCAGCAGCCCGGCGGCAGCCTCTTCGTTGACGAAGTGCCCACGCGTGCCGAAGATTTCCAGCCAGCCGTAATTGTCGATGAAGGCCCTGCCGAAATCAGCCTCGGTGTAGGTCTGTCCCCAATGCAGTTCGTTGCGCTGCTCGGCCAGCAATCGCACCAGCGGCCTCGCATCCGGCGGTGCCAGTCCGGCCCCGCGATCAAGATGGCGCAGGCAGCCAAGCGCATGCGGCTCCAACTTTCGGGCCGGCATGTCCCAACCTGTGCGTGCCACGGCGTCGCGCACCAGAGCGTCATGGACGGAAGCGAGATAGGCGTGGAACTTTTCCAGCAGCTCATCGAATTTTGTCGTCACATCTTGCTCCGGGCATGCATTGGTGCACAGCCGCTCCGCGATAGGTCGGGTTGCGCGGCGGCATCATTGGTCTAGATTGATGCGCGCGCAAAGCCAAAAACGACAGGCCAGCGGGCTAGCTGGCCAGCCTACAGGGAGCACGCCATGGACGCCGCGGTCGATGCGAGCACCAGCCAGTTCGAACTCAATGAGGAACAGCGTGCCATCCAGGAGATGGCGCGGGCCTTCGCCGCCGATCGCGTGGCGCCCAATGCGCTCGACTGGGACCGCAGGCGACATTTCCCCGCCGATGTGATTCGCGAGACGGGGCCGCTCGGCCTCGGCGGCATCTATGTCAGGGACGATGTCGGCGGTTCCGCGCTCGGCCGGCTCGACGCCGTGCTGATCTTCGAGGCGCTGTCGCACGCCGACCCGGCCTTTTCCTCCTTCATCTCGATCCACAACATGGTGGCCTCGATGATCGACCGGTTCGGCAATGATGAGCAGCGCCAGCGCTTCCTGCCGAAGCTCACCTCCATGGAATGGCTGGCGAGCTATTGCCTGACCGAGCCTGGCTCGGGTTCGGATGCGGCGGCGCTGAAGACGCGCGCGGCGAAAAGCGGCGGCGATTACATCCTCAACGGCTCCAAGCAGTTCATCTCCGGCGCCGGCGACAGCGATGTCTATGCCGTCATGGTGCGCACCGGCGCCGACGGCCCGAAAGGCATCTCCACCATCGTCGTGCCCAAGGATGCGCCCGGCCTCTCCTTCGGCGCCAATGAGCACAAGATGGGCTGGCACATGCAATCGACCCGCCAGGTCATCTTCGAGGATTGCAAGGTGCCGGCGGAGAACCTCTTGTCGGGCGAAGGCGCCGGCTTCGGCATCGCCATGGCCGGGCTCGACGGCGGCCGGCTGAACATCGCCGCCTGTTCGCTGGGCGGCGCCCAGTCGGCGCTCGACAAGGCGCTGTCCTATACCGCCGAGCGCAAGGCATTCGGCTCGAAGATCAACCAGTTCCAGGCCCTGCAGTTCAGGCTGGCCGACATGGAGACAGAGTTGCAGGCGGCGCGCATCTTCCTCTATGCGGCGGCCTCCAAACTCGACCGCAAGGCGCCGGACGCCGGTAAATGGTCGGCAATGGCCAAGCGCTTCGTCACCGACACCGGCTTCAACGTCGCCAACGACGCGCTGCAACTGCTCGGCGGCTACGGCTACCTGCATGATTACGGCATCGAGAAGCTGGTGCGCGATCTCAGGGTGCACCAGATCCTCGAAGGCACCAATGAAATCATGCGCGTCATCATCGCGCGCGCCCTGATCGGCCGCTGACGCCAGCAAACTCCGGGAGAGAGACTATGACGACGATCGCCTTCATCGGCCTCGGCAATATGGGCAATCCGATGGCCGCAAACCTGGTCAAGGCTGGGCATGCCGTGCACGGTTTCGACCTGATGCCGGAAAACCTCGCGGTCGCGCGCGAACATGGCGTCGTCGTTATGGCCAATGCGCTCGCGGCGGTGAAGGATGCCGACGTGGTCATCACCATGCTGCCGGCCGGCAAGCACGTGCTGTCGGTCTATGGGGACATTGCTCCCAAGGCCAGGAACGGCGCGCTGTTCATCGATTCCTCGACGATCGACGTCGAATCGGCGCGCAAGGCGCATACGATTGCAGCAAAGCACGGCCTGCTGTCCATCGACGCGCCGGTTTCGGGCGGCACCGGTGGTGCCACGGCCGGTACATTGACCTTCATGGCTGGGGGAGCCGACGATGCTTTCTCGGCCGCCGAGCCGATCCTGAAGCCGATGGCCGGCCGCATCGTCCATTGCGGCGGTGACGGCGCCGGACAGGCGGCGAAGATCTGCAACAACATGATCCTCGGCATTTCGATGATCGGCGTCGCCGAGGCGTTCGTGCTGGCGGAAAAACTCGGCCTGTCGCATCAGGCGCTGTTCGACGTCGCCTCGACCTCGTCGGGCCAGTGCTGGTCGCTGACCACCTATTGCCCCGTGCCTGGCCCGGTTCCCACTTCGCCCGCCAACAGGGATTACAAGCCCGGATTTGCGGCGGCTCTTATGCTGAAAGACCTGAAATTGTCGCAGGAAGCAGCGCTTGGCGCGGGCGCGGTGACACCGCTTGGCGCAGAAGCGGCGCAGCTCTATGCCCTTTTCAACGCCCAGGGCCATGGCGGCGCCGATTTCTCCGGCATAATAAATTTTCTGCGCGGCAACTCGGCGTAAGCAGCGGATTTGGTTTAGTTTTTTTCGGGTTCTTCGGACCAAGGGCCGCAAATTTAGATTTGCTTAAGCTCTCGATAACTCCGCGGTAACGATGTCCCTATAAAACAGATTGCGAGGCGGACATATCGCATCCGCCCGGCGCTCCGGATCAGGTCTCGCGTACCGGAGCCCGTAAGTTTCGCAAGTGTCTTGGTAGCGAAACGCCATGCGTATCTGGCAAAGCCGCGTTCCCGATGGGGCGCGGTTTTTGCATTTCCGGCCCCTTTATTACCGACGATCCGTCTATATTCCGATCGCCGCACCCGGGATCGGCACATGGTCTTCATTGGTCAGCACGATCGGTGCATCGACGCCGTCGACGCGGACCACGAGCAGGCGCGTGCTCCATGTGCCGGCATTGCGAACCAGATGGGAATATACGGTGCCCTTGCCCTTGGCGCCGTGGACGGGAATGCTGAACTGGGCGTCGCCCGCGCCATTTGCATTGACGTTGAGATGACCGCCGACCCAGAAATTGTCGGCCAAAGCGTCGCCGATGGCGGCCTTGACCCGAACATCGGTGCGGACGGCGTCCATGGTCATGCGGTAGGCGTCGCTGCCTTTGAGCACGAAAGGGATGCTGCCGACCATCGTCGCACAACCGCCGATACTGACCACCCATACGGCAAGGCCGGCAATCGCCCAATTGCGCTGCGTCTTGCGGAACTGCTCGGCGTCGCGCCAAGCCCGGTTTTGCCAAGCCCAGCGGCTGCCGCGCGCGCCGAGCACGAAGATCATGATGAGGTTGACGACGGGGATCAGCGCCAGCAGCGCGATGAAGGTGCTGTTGCCGATGCCCCAAATCCAGTTGAGGAAGAAGGCGCCCCAGTTCCAGCGATCGAGTTCGGCTGGAATTTCAGCCGGTTGGTTGAGCGGTTGTCCGGCCATGTTGTTCCCCATCGGCGTGTATGCCGATTGGTTCTAGCGCAAGACTTCGACGATGCGCAAAAAAGTTCCGGGGCTTCCGCCTCAACCCTTTGTGGAAAGGCGGCGAAAATTTGCCCTCACCGCGCGGCCGGCCGGCTTCAGCGCTGCGCTGATCGACCGTTCGGCCGCGACGCCGTTGAACAGCGACGGCGTTCGACCCGAGAGAACCTCCGGCCAGAAACGTGACGCCGATTGCAGGAAAGACATTTGCGCCGCAAGCGCGCCCTCGGCCATGGCGACGGTCTTCTCGCTGACAGCCATTGCCGTCTCCGCGCTCCAGGGCTCGCCGCTTCGCGCCTCCATGGCCATCAGCGGCAGCCGCATCATCACCACCAGCGGCGCCAGCATCAGGTCCGCGCCAAGGCTGGCCGCCTCTTGCACGCGTCGGCTTTTGCCGGTCTTTCTCATGTGGGCAATCCCCTGTCGCGGCCGGATCGGCCGCCCCTTACATTACGCGCCGAAGGCGAAATTCGTTCCCGCTCATAGCGCATATTTCCGGGATTGGGCGTTTCTTCGCAAAAACGCCCAATCGAGGTTTGCTCCTATCGCTTGCGCAGGTCCGCCTGTGCCAGGTCGAGCGCCTTGCCGATGCGCTCGCAAGCCATGTCGATCGTATTACGGGTCCAGATCAGCGGCGGCGACAGGATCATCGTGTCGCCGGTGGCGCGCAGCATCATGCCGTTGGCGATCGCGTGGTCGCGCACCGTCACCGCGGCACTCCCCGACGGCAGGAAGCGCTCCTTCGTCGCCTTGTCCTTGACGATCTCGATCGCGCCCATCAGGCCGATCGAGCGCACCTCGCCGACCAGATCATGCCCGGCAATACGCTCCTGCAACGCGCTAGCGAAATAAGGTCCGGTGTCGTTCCTGACACGGTCGACCAGCCCTTCCCTCTCGATGATCTCCAGGTTCTTCAAGGCCACGGCGCAAGCCACCGGGTGCCCCGAATAGGTGTAGCCATGGTTGAACTCGCCGCCCTTCTCGACCAGCGTCGAGGCAATGCGGTCGCCAACCAGCAGCGCCGAAAGAGGCTGATAGCCCGAGGTCAGCGCCTTGGCCGTGGTGATGGTGTCCGCCTCGATGCCGAAGGTCTGCGCCGCGAACCACTCACCTGTGCGGCCATAGCCGGTAATGACCTCGTCCAGCATCAAAAGCACATCGTATTTGCGGCAGATGCGCTGCACTTCGGGCCAGTAGCTCGTCGGCGGTATCTTGACGCCGCCAGCGCCCATCACCGGCTCGCCGATGAAGGCCGCGACCTTGTCGGCACCGGCCTCGAGGATGGCGTCCTCGACGGACTTTGCCGCGCGCAGGCCGAAATCGTGGTCGCTTTCGCCCGGCAGAGCCAGCTCGTAGGCATAGGGCATCATCACATGGACGATGTTGGGCACCGCACCGTTGAGCTGCTTGTGCATGGCATCCATGCCACCGAGCGAAGTGCCGGCAATGGTCGAGCCGTGATAGGCCATCTTGCGCGAGATGACGCGGTTCTTCTCCGGCTTGCCCTCAAGCACCCAGTAATGGCGCACCAGGCGCAAGGCGGTGTCGTTGGCCTCCGAACCGGACGAGCCGTAAAACACCTGGTTCACGTTGCGTGGTGCGATCTCGGCCAGCTTCTTCGACAACAGCACCGGCGTCGGCGTGGAGCATTTGAAGAAGGAATTGTAGTAAGGCAGTTCCTTCATCTGTGCATAGGCGGCCTCGGCCAGCTCGTCGCGGCCGTAGCCGATATTGACGCACCACAGGCCGGCCATGCCGTCCAGCAGTTCCGTCCCTTCGGAATCGTAGATGAACGGGCCATTGGCGCGGGTGATGACGCGGGCGCCTGCCTCACGCAGCTCCTTATGATCGGTGAAGGGATGCAGGTGATGCGCGGCGTCGATCTGCTGAAGCTGCTTCAGCGAATAATTCTGGTAGGTCATTGATCTGGTCTTTCCTCTGAAATCATTCCGGCGGTGCCGGGGCGAATTCGTCAGAGGACGGCAGGCGGCGAATAGCCGATGCGGGCGCACAGCCGCAAAAGCTCGGCGCGCAGCGTGCGTGACGACGGTGTCACCGCGACCCGGAATGCGCGAGCTGATAGTGTAGCGAGAGCCATGAAGGTACCTTAGAGCAAAGGGCGGTCGAGGTGAACCACCCTTTGCTCAGGGGTGCCATGGAATGAGATCAGGCTTTTCCGCTCAGTGCGCGCTGCAGGAAGACATACTTCATCGCCGTCTGCGCCGCCTGCGGCCGGCGGTCGCCGCGCCCGCCATGTCCGCCTTCGGTCTCCTCGAAGAACAGCGTCTTGCCGTGTCCTGCCTCCTGCAGGCGGGCCGCCATCTTGCGCGCATGGCCGGGATGGACCCGGTCGTCGGCGGTCGAGGTCGTCAAGAGCACCGGCGGATAGGCGGCATCGGCCTTGACATGTTGATAGGGTGAATAGGCGGAAAGCCACTTGGCGTCTTCCGGCTTTGACGGATCGCCATATTCGGCCATCCACGAAGCGCCCGGCGGCAATTCGGTGTAGCGCAGCATGTCGAGCAGCGGCACCTCGATGATGACGGCGCCGAAAAGCTCGGGATGCTGCGTCAGGGAAGCGCCGGTCAGCAGGCCGCCATTGGAGCCGCCCTGGATGCCGAGCGATTGAGCCGTTGCTATGCCGCGTTCGACGACGTCCTGCGCCACTGCCGCGAAATCATCAAACCCGTTCTGGCGCTTGCCTTTCAGCGCCGCCTGGTGCCAGGCCGGTCCGAACTCGCCGCCGCCGCGAATGCAGGCCTGCACATAGGCATTGCCTTTCTCCAGCCACAGCCTGCCGCGCACGCCGGCATAGCCGGGCAACAGCGGCACTTCGAAACCGCCATAGCCGTAGAGTAATGTCGGTACCGGACCATTCTGGTCGCGCCGCCTGACGACGAAATAAGGGATCATCGTGCCGTCCTTCGAGCGCGCCTCGAACTGCTCCGAGATCAGCGGCGAGGCATCGAAGCGGGCCGGCTGCGATTTCACGGTCGCCAGCGTCTCGCCATTGTCATCGGACCAGATGATCGAGCTTGGCGTCAGGAAATCGGTGAAGGAAAAGGAGACGGTGGAGCCGAAATGCTCGGCATGGCTGATGCCGACAGTGCCGTTTTCAGGCAGCACGACGGGTTTCAGCGACCAGGCGCCGCGCTCGCGCTCGCAGACGAGAACCTTGCCGCGCACATTGTCCATCAAGCTGATGAACAGGCGGTCCTGCGTTCTGGCGAGCCCGGCAATGGAAACCCGATGCGCCGGCGCCAACAAGGTTTCGATGGCGCCAAAATCGCCGTTTTCGATCCAATGCGCGAAGTCGAAGGAGTAAAGCCCGTCCGGCTGGCATGCGGTGCCGTCCGGCGCCGTCCATGGCGTGCGCACCCCGAACACCAGTTGATCCCTAAAGAGCGAGGTGTCGGTGACGTCGTCGGGCAGCGGGATACGGCGGTTCTCGCCCGAAGGCAGCCGCAGGAAACTGTGCGATGCGAAGAAGTTGAGTGTCCGCGCCAGAAACAGGTGACGCTTCTCGCCGTCGAACTCGACACCGGCGCCAACGGCAAGATCCTCGATCTCTCCCGCGAAGATCGGGGTCGCCTCTCCCAGCCTGGTGCCCCGCTTCCAGAGCTTGACCACACGCGGATATCCGGATTCTGTCTTGTCGGCCTCTTCGAAAGCGGCCGAGACGATGACCGTATCCTCGTCCAGCCAGCCGAAGCCCGATTTCGAGGCCGGTGCCTGAAAACCGCCTTCCACGAAGGACTTGGCCGCGATGTCGAACTCGCGCATCGCGCTGGCGTCACCGCCATCGGGCGACATCGATACCAGGCAGCGGTTGAAATCGGGGTAGAGCCTGACCGCGCCGCCGAACACCCATTTTATCCCCTCCTTCCCAGCCAGCTGGTCGAAGTCGATGATCGTCTCCCAGTCGGGCTTGTCGGTCTTGTAGGAAGCGACCGTCGTGCGGCGCCACAGGCCGAGCGCATTGGTCTTGTCCTGCCAGAAATTGTAGACATGACCGGCGATCGCCGCGCCAACCGCGATATTGTCCTCGGCCGTCATCAGGTCGAGCGCCGTCTGGAACGACGCCTGATAGGATGGATCGCCCTGCAATTCCGCCACCGTGACCTCGTTCTGGCGATGCACCCAGTCGAGCGATTCCTTGCTTGTCCTGTCCTCCAGCCAGAGGAACGGATCGCCGGTCTTCTGAAAGGGCTGGGCTCTGGTCGTCGAAGCGGTCATGCAGGTCTCCGGGATTTTGAACGGCTTCGCCTACATTGCGTTGGCGGCGCTGACATTCAAGGTGCGATACGGTCTTTTGCGGCCCTCGCGGCGTTGCTTCACCGCACCCGCCGACGGATAATCGTCGCCAACGCAAGCATGGCGCAGATCGCGCCGAGCGTCAGCGGCAGGCCGCTCGCATCGGTCACATCCATTATGCCGCCCGCTAGCGGCGGAACGACAATGCCGCCGACACCCCACATCAGGGAGAATGCCGCATTGCCGGCAACCAGCGCCGAACCGGTGAAGCGCTCGCCAAGTTCGATGATGGACATCGTGTAGATGCCGTAGGACACAGCTCCCCAGACGAAGACGCAAGGCCAGATCAGCGGCGTGTCGATCAGCATCGGCAAAAGCACACAGCCAAACAGCGTCAGCAGGACGCAGATGAAGCGCACGAGACGGGCCGTCAGCCGCTCGGCCAGCAGGCCAAGCGGAACCTGCATGGCGATGTTGCCGGCGATCATGACCGACAGCAGCGCCGACATGCGAGCCTCCGCGATGCCATGATGCGTGCCGTAGACCGGCAGCAGCGCCAGCACCGCCTGCTCGAAGCCGGCGGCCACGACCACCGCCGACAGGAGCAGCCAGGCGAGAGGCATGAAACCCATTACCGAAACCTGGTGCCCGGCCTCGTCCACCCTGGGCAGGCGCTTGATTACCAACGCCAGGCAGAAGCCGCAGAGCACGAAGGCGCCAATGCCGACGAGGAACGGGGGCCAGCCCTGCGTGCCGACGGCGAGCAGGCAGAGCGGGCCGGCGGCGAAGCCGGCCGAAATGATCGTCGAATAGAGGCCCATTATGCGGCCGCGCCGGGCCAGCGCCATGGCGATCACCCAGATTTCGCTGAGCACATAGAGCGGGTTGGTCACGGCGCCGATCAGCAAGCGCAGCGGAAACCAGAGATAGACGTTCTGCGTCCAGCCGATCAGCGCCAGCACGACAGCCGAAAGCGCCGCGCAAGTGAGAGCCGTGCGCCCTGCTCCGAACCGCCTCGCCAGCGCTGGAATAATTGGCGACGAGACGATGAACCCGATCGGCGTCATCGCCGCCGACAGGCCGATCATCGCGGGCGAGACACCCTGGCGCTGCAGGATGAAGCTCAGCAGCGGATAGGACAGGCCCTGCGCGATGGCGAAAACGGACACGGTCGCGATCACACCGGTGATCGCCGCCCATTGCATCGTCTCGTCGCTTCTCATGTCCACCAGGTCCATGATCCATAAATGCTGTCGCGGTTGCAGACTTATCGGTTCGGCCCGGCGGCGGTAAGCCCCGCGGCCCGGACGGATGCCCGGCTCCAGCCAAACCCTGTCAGGAGCCTCCGCGGCTGGCCGATCTGTAGAGCGCGAAGGCGACCAGCAAAGCGTCGAGGCCAATGATCACGGTTGGCAAACCCACCGGCCCGATCGCCTGCATCAGCAGGCCCGCGCCCGGCGGACCAACGATACCGCCGACACCCCATAGCAAGGCGAACGCCGCATTGCCGGTGACCAGCAGCGAACCTCTGAAGCGGCTGCCGAGTTCGACCAGCGCCATCGTATAGACACCGTAGCCCACCGCGCCCATCACCAGAAGCACGCCCCAGATCAGCGGTGTGGTAATCAGCAGCGGGAGCAGAACAGCGCAAACGGTCGTCGCCACTGCGCAGGCCAGGATCATCGGTCGGCCACCGAAGCGTTCGGCGAGCAGGCCGAGCGGGATCTGCAGAAGGATGTTGCCCAGCGACAGCGACATCACCAGCGCGGCGAGCACCGCCTCGGGCAAGCCATAGCCGGCCCCAAACACAGGAACCAGGGCATAGGTGCTTTGCTGGACGGCGGCCGAGACCAGCACCGCCAGCAGCAGCGCCGGCGCCAACCGGGCAAAACCGACAAAGCTGCCGGCAGGCTGGCCGTCATCTTCGAAACCGGCGAGCTTCGAGGAGACAAGGCGCAAAATGACGGCGCAAAGCACAAACCCGCCAATGCCGACACTGAAAGGTGCCCAGCCCTCGATGCCGACAAAGGTCAGCGTAAACGGACCTGCGGCATAGCCGGCGCCCATCAGTGTGTTGAACACGCCCATCACTCGCCCGCGCCGAGACGGCGGCGCCAGCGAGAGCGCCCAGACTTCGCCCAGCACATAGAGCGGGTTAATGACGATGCCGATCGTGAAGCGGATGACGTACCAGGCCACCCAGTTCTGGAGGTAACCGATGCCCAGGAAGCACAGCGCCCCGATCAGCGAGCAGCCAACCGCCAGGTTTCGCGCCCCGACCAGCCGCACGGCAGCCGGCACGAAAGAGGCCGACAGAATCAGGCCAACCGGCATCATCGCCGCCGACAAGCCGATCAGGGCGGGCGACATGCCTTGCTTCTGCATCAGGAGCGTAAACAGCGGCGAGCTCAACCCTTGCGCCGCTCCGAACATGGCTAATGCGGCGGTGACGCCCGCGAGCGCCGCCCATTGCGTTCCCGCTTCGCCTTCGCTCGAGCCGGTCGCGACCATCCCGTCATCCATGTCAATGCGGCCATCGGCCAGCAAGCACGACTAGCTACTGGTTCGACCAGAGGAAAGGAAGAGCCGAACCGGAGATCCGCTTGCACCAAGGAAATCGACCGACCGGCCGACGCCAATCGGTCCCGAATGAACTTGGATGCAGAACGCGACGGCTACGGGAAGTAGCGGGCGATTGCGCCTTTCTTGCCGTCCGCATAGGGCTTCAGCCACTTGTCGTCGATGGCAATCCCGTCAGCGTCGGAAGGCCCCTTGCCGATCGTCCTGCGCCAGGCCCGGAACTTGTAGTGGTCGAAGACGTCGAGCATGTGCACGGCAAAGGTCTTGTCGCCTTCCACGATGACCAAATTCTCGTCGTTTTCGTAGGACGCCTTGTAACCGAGGTTATGGCTGCCGGTAATGACGGTGGCGTTGTCCTCCATCGGATCGATGATAACAATCTTGTCGTGCACGATCGCGTAGCCGACGGTGAGCACTTCGGCCTGGAAATCCGTCGCGATCGTGGCCCCGGTCAGGTTCGCCGTCCGTACAATGGAGACATTCGGGGCCTCCCAGACCTTCTCCGGATAAACAAAGGGCGACTTGCCGTCCTTGTTCGACTTGTGGGTGACCGGATCCTTGGTGGGAGCGACATAGTTGGGCATGGCCGTTTCGTCGCTGATCGCGCCCTGCACGATGAGGTTCGGATCGGCTTTCGCCGCCGCAACCGCTTGGTCTACGATCGAATTTTCGCCGAGCAGCGAAGGGTTGAACACCAGGAACAGTACGGCCCGCTTCGCCGCTTTGATGCGGGCAAAGACGTCCTGGAGGTCGACCGGACGTACCGAAATGTCCTTCTTGTTGCGGTTCGGGTCGTTGGGCGAAAACCACACCGTCATGCCGTCCAACACCGCCGAGGCGCCGTTGAGCGGGTTTGGCATGTGGTTCTCCTTGCGGAACGGCACGCCCTGCGTCTGCGCGACGTGGCCGGCAGCACTTTCCGAAGCCGGTGGCGGAAACCCATCGGCTTTCATGCGTTCCCAATAGCCGTCGAACACCTCCGCCATCGCCGGATCGTCGCGGACAAAAGCGTTGTTGGACTGGCCGCATATGCCGGTCGACGTCCAGTTGGTACTGCCGGTCATGACCGCTTGCGGGTTGCCCTGGATGTCGCGGTAGACGGCGAACTTGTTGTGGCCGATATGGTTGTTGTTGAACAGGCGGTCCGTCACCACGACGCCCGCATCGTGCAAACGCTTCCTGTAGGGTGCGTTGCCGGCATCCCAGGCCTTGGTCTGGTCATCCCTGCCCGAATTGGAGAGGATGACTTCGACTACATCCCTGGCCGCGATGATGGCGTCGCACAATTCGTCGTCGCCGAGCTCATAGAGCGCAAGCCTGACCGTACCGCCTTCGGCCTTGGCCCGTTTCAACAGGCTGGTCAGCACGTCAGGCACGTCGCCATGCAGATAGGCGCGGATCTTGCTGGTCGGGTCTTGCAGCACCGCCCTGATCTTGTCGCGCTGGCCGACCTTGATGCCGGCTTCCGCCAGCGCATGCGACATCCATTGCGTCGAAAGCACGCCGTTGGTGAAGGCAACGCGTGCCTTGCCGAACATTTGGCCCAGGAAGATTGGCGGACTGACCGCGCCCTGCCCAAGATAGCCAAGGGGCCGCGCCGGTCCGGTATAGGCGGGTTTGCCGTCGACGACCTGATCGGGGCGCACCGGCACGGGATCGAGGCCCGCCTTCATGTCGCCAACGGGACGCACGCGGTAGGCGATCATTTCGCCGTCCGGCCTGACGTCTATGCTGTCGCGGCGGCGCCTGACAGTCAGATCGCGCCAGAATGTCTTCTGCACCGGCCAGACACCGGTATCCTGAGGAATCCATCGGGGATTGCGCTGACCCTTGAAGGGCACCCAGGACGCAAGGCAACGCTCCTCGCCTGTATCGGGATAGAGGCGCACGATCTCGAAACCGAGGCAGCCTGGATCATCCCGTCAAGATCCCAGGAAAGGAACGCGACTTCGTTGTTTGTCGCGGCACGCACTTTGACGACGTCAGGCATGGCGTCCCTCCAAAAGCAGTTCAACGCGCAAGTATGTCAGAAGTAAAAGACGGTACTGTAACGCCTCTTTAAATCTGCACCATCCGACAGCCTCACGGAGACCCTGCCGGCGCGCCGGTGTGGCCAGGGCGGAGTCGCGGCCACCTGGCTGCCGTTCCGGCATGTCGCTTCCCTCGCTCTAGTGGTCGCCGCCTCCGCAATGGCCGGAGGGGCGCCGGTCCATTATGCCGCCAGTTATCGCATCCTACGAGGACCATCATGACCGCCGCCCTACAACCCTCAGAACCGGCATTGGCGCCCGACCGTGCCCGCCGCGGCGGTCGCGCCGGCAAGCGCGCCGGTGGCTCGGCCGCGTTCGAGCAGCCGGCTTTCCGCCAACTGAAAAATCCGCTGACGCCGACCAAGCTGGTGTCCGAGGACGAGCTGGAATCGATCCACCTCGCCTCCTTGCAGGTGTTGCGCGAGATTGGCGTAGACGTCCTGCACGACGAAGCCCGCAGCATCATGAAGGCTCACGGCGCCGACGTACGCGAGGGCTCGGAGCGCGTGCGCTTCGACAGCGACATGATCCTGGAGCTGGTGTCGAACTGCCCGTCCGAATTCACCATCCATGCCCGCAACCCCGAGCACAATGTGCGCTTTGGCGGTGACAATCTGATCATCTCGATGATGGCCTCGGCGCCCAATTGCTCCGACATCGATCGTGGCCGCCGGCCCGGCAACCAGCAGGATTATCGCAATTTCCTGCGGCTGGCGCAGATGCACAACATCCTGAATTGCACGGGCGGCTATCCAGTCGAGCCGACCGACATCCACCCGTCGGTGCGCCATCTCGAATGCATCCGCGACCTCGCCACGCTGACCGACAAGGTGTTCCACATCTATTCGCTCGGCAAGGAGCGCAATGTCGACGGCATCGAGATCACCCGCATCGCGCGCGGCATCAGCCATGAGCAATTGCTCGCGGAACCGTCCGTCTTCACCATCATCAACACCAATTCGCCGCTCAAGCTCGACGTGCCGATGATGGAAGGCATCATCCAGATGTCGAGCAAGGGCCAGGTCGTCATCGTCACGCCCTTCACCCTCTCGGGCGCTATGGCGCCCGTCACCATCGCCGGCGCGCTGGTGCAGCAGAATGCCGAGGCGCTGTCCGGCATTGCCTTCGCCCAGATGGTCAGGAAGGGCGCGCCGGTCGGCTATGGCGGCTTCACCTCTAACGTCGACATGAAGTCCGGTTCGCCGGCCTTCGGCACGCCCGAATACATGAAGGCACAGCTCGTCGGGGGCCAGCTCGCCCGCCGCTACAACATCCCCTACCGCACCTCCAACACCTGCGCCGCCAACACCGTCGATGCGCAGGCAGCCTATGAAAGCGTGTTCTCTCTGTGGGGCGCGGTGCAGGGCGGCGGCAACCTGATGATGCATGCGGCCGGCTGGCTGGAAGGCGGCCTGCGCTGCTCCTACGAGAAGACCATTCTGGATATCGACCTGTTGCAGATGGTGGCCGAATTCCTGACCCCGCTTGACCTTTCCGATGAAGCGCTCGGCTTCGACGCCATCCAGTCGGTCGGCCCCGGCGGCCACTTCTTCGGCACCCAGCACACGCAGGACCGCTACAAGACCGCGTTTTATTCGCCCATCCTTTCGGACTGGCGCAATTTCGAGACCTGGGCGGAAGCCGGCTCGCCAACGGCAATGGAAAAGGCCAACAAGGTGTGGAAGGAGCGGCTGGCGTCCTATGACGAACCTTACATGGATCCCGCCATCCGTGAGGAGCTCAACGCCTTTGTTGCGAAGCGCACAGCCGAAGGCGGCGCGCCGACCGATTTTTGAGCGGCAGTGTTCGTTTTGATGAGCCGATCATTCGTATGGATTCGATGAATAGTCGACCCCCACTCCGTCGAGCTTCGCTCGACACCTCTCCCCCGATCGACGGGGGAGAGGAAAAGCGCGAGCCTAGCCCAGTTGGCTCCCTTCCTCTCCCTCCGGAGGGGGGAGAGGTGGCGCTGCGAAGCAGCGACGGAGTGGGGGAAGGCGCTCCTCAAACGCGCAGTCGCCGAAAAACAGGCACAACCCAAAGAGCCAGAAAACTCAGGCAAGGCGACAATCAAGCGGAAGCACTGCTTTGGCTCGAACTAAAAGCCCGCAAGCTTGGCGGCTACAAGTTCACGCGACAGTTCTCTATCGAACCTACTACGCTGACTTCGCCTGCCGCGAAAAATGGCTTGTTGTCGAAGTCGACGGACACCAGCATGCGGACAGTCCCTATGACCGCCGCCGCGACGACTTCATGCGCGCTCAGGGCTATTCGATCCTGCGCCTTTGGAGCCATGACGTCGTGAAACATCGCACTTCCGTCTGTGAAACCATCCTTGCCGCGCTTGACGGCAAGCTGATCGAAAACATCGCTGTATCCGACCTCCGCTTTGTCTTCGTGTCCCATTCCTCCGATTCAATCTCTTCAAAAACGGAACTATCCTCATGAAATCCCATGCAAAAGCGGTTGTCATTGGCGGCGGTGTCGTCGGCTGCTCGGTGCTCTACCACCTGGCCAAGGCCGGCTGGACCGACATCATGCTGATCGAGCGCTCGGAGCTCACCTCCGGCTCGTCCTGGCATGCGGCCGGCGGCTTCCATACGCTGAACGGCGATCCGAACGTCGCCAAGCTGCAGGCCTATACGGTCCAGCTTTACAAGGAGATCGAGGAGATTTCGGGCCAGTCCTGCTCGCTGCACCTGACCGGCGGCGTGATGTTGGCCGATACGCCCGAGCGCATGGACTTCCTGCGCCTTGCCCACGCCAAGGGCCGCTATCTCGGCATGGACACCGAACTGATCACGCCGTCCGAGGCCAAGGCGATGTTCCCGCTGATGGACGAGACTAATTTCGTCGGCGCCATGTGGGATCCGGTCGAAGGACATCTCGACCCCTCCGGCACCACCATTGCCTATTCCAAGGCGGCCAAAAAACTCGGCGCCGAAATCGTGCTGCGCAACCGCGTCGTCGACCTGACACAGCAGCCGGACGGCACCTGGAACGTCGTCACCGAACAAGGCACGGTTCACGCCGAACATGTCGTCAACTGCGGCGGCCTGTGGGCGCGCGAGATCGGCCGCATGGTCGGCGTCGAGCTGCCGGTGCTGGCCATGGAGCACATGTATCTCTTGACCGAGCCGATGCCGGAGGTCGAGGAGTTCAACAAGTCGACCGGCCGCGAAATGATCGGTGTGCTCGACTTCAAGGGCGAGATCTACACCCGCCAGGAGCGCAACGGCATCCTGCTCGGCACCTATGAAAAGGCCTGCAAGCCGTGGTCGCCGGTCAACACGCCGTGGGACTTCGGCCATGAACTGCTGCCGCCCGATCTCGACCGCATCGCGCCGTCGCTGGAAATCGGCTTCAAGCATTTCCCCGGCATCGAAAAGGCCGGCATCAAGCAGATCATCAACGGCCCCTTCACCTTCGCGCTCGACGGCAATCCGCTGGTCGGCCCGGTGCAGGGCCTGACCAATTTCTGGTGCGCCTGCGCCGTCATGGCCGGCTTCAGCCAGGGCGGCGGCGTCGGCCTGGCGTTGTCCAACTGGATGGTGCATGGCGATCCGGGCTTCGACGTCTGGGGCATGGATGTCGCCCGCTTCGGCGAATGGGCTGGGCTGCGCTACACCAACGCCAAGGTGCGCGAAAACTATTCGCGCCGCTTCTCGATCCGCTTCCCCAACGAGGAACTGCCGGCTGCCCGCCCGGCGCAGACGACGCCGCTCTACGACACCATGCTCGCCAACAATGCCGTGATGGGAGACTCTTGGGGTCTCGAAACCCCGCTCTGGTTCGCGCCTAAGGGCAGCGAGCCGAAAGACGTCGTCTCCTTCCACCGCTCCAACGACTTTGGACCGATCGGTGAGGAAGTGCGCGCCACGCGCGAGCGCGTCGGCGTCACCGAGATCGCCAACTTCGCCAAATACGAAGTGTCGGGGCCGGGCGCGGAAGAGTTCCTCAACCGGCTGATGACCAACCGCATGCCGAAGACCGGCCGCATCGTGCTGACACCGATGATCAACGAGTTCGGCAAGCTGATCGGCGACTTCACCATCGCCAAGGCCGGTGAAGACCGCTTCATGATCTGGGGCTCGTCGGCAGCGCAGAAATACCACATGCGCTGGTTCGAAAAGCACCTGCCCAAGGATGGATCGGTCCGCATCCACCGTTTCGACCAGACACTGGTCGGCCTGTCGATCGCCGGCCCGAAATCGCGCGACCTCCTGCAGAAGCTGGTCGATGTCGACATCTCGACCAAGGCTTTCCGCTTCATGGATTTCCGCGAGATGGCGGTCGGCGGCGCGCCCTGCCTGGTCAACCGCATCACCTATACCGGTGACCTCGGCTACGAGATCTGGATGGCGCCAGCCTATGAGCGCCTAGTCTACAAGGCGATCAAGGACGCCGGCGAGGAATTCGGCATCGTCGATTTCGGCATGCGCGCCTTGCTGTCGATGCGCCTGGAAAAGAATTTCCCGACCTGGTTCCGCGAGTTGCGGCCGATCTACGGGCCGTTCGAAGGCTCCATGGACCGCTTCATCAAGCTCGAGAAGAACGACTTCATCGGCCGTGAAGCGGCCGCCAAGGAACAGGCGCAAGGGCCGAAACTGCGCCGCGTCTCCTTCATCGTCGACGCCGCCGATGCCGACGTGATGGGGGACGAACCGATCTGGGCCAAGGTCAGCAAGGATTACGGCACGGTTGAAAAGCCGCATGGCTATGGCGCGCCGCGCTTCGACACATCAGGCAAGGAAATACGTGGCTCTAAGGCCGCCGAAGGTGCGTCAGCCGTGCGCGGCATCGTCGACGGCGACTGGCGCGTGGTCGGCTGGGTGACGTCGGGCGGCTATGCGCACTACGTGCAAAAGTCGATGGCGCAAGGCTATGTGCCGGCCGCCCTTGCCGAGGATGAAAGCGCGGGCCTGTTCGAGATCGAGATTCTTGGGTCTCGGCGTCCGGCCCGCATCAATGTCGAGGCACCCTTCGACCCAAGCGGCGAGAAGATGCGGACCTGAGGACCGGATGGACAGCGGGGCGCCAAAGGGAAGCTTCGGCCGGCACCGCAAGATCATGCCGTTTGTATCAGGCTCGATCGAGGCGCTGCGCGACGCCTCCCGCGAGAAGGCGGCTTCGCTCAACCAGCATGTGCTGGGCTATGGCGCGCAAGCCGAAGCGGAATGGGCGGCGGCGGGTGTTAGCGCGCCCGACCTGCCGGCAATGCGGAAATACCGGCTCGAGCGCATCCGCGCCGAGCTGAAGCGCCGCGGCTACACCGGCGCCTTGCTCTATGATCCTGTCAACATCCGCTATGCGACCGACTCGACCAACATGCAGCTCTGGGTCGCGCACAATCCGACGCGGCATTGCTTCGTCGCAACCGAGGGTCCGGTGGTGCTGTTCGACTACTTTTCCTGCGAGCACCTGTCCGATCATTCCGGCATCGTCGACGAAGTTCGGCCGGCCGTGTCGTGGATGTATCTTTATGGCGGCGAGCTGACCGAGCAGAAAGTCCGCCGTTGGGCCGCCGGTATCGCCGATTTGATCAGGGAGCATGGCGGCGGCAACAACCGCATCGCCGTCGATCACATCAATCCGGAAGGCGTTGAAGAACTCCACCGCCTCGGCATTTCTATCGGCAATGGCGAGGCGGTGATGGAGAACGCGCGGCTGCTCAAGTCGCCGGACGAAATCCTGGCCATGCGCCGCGCCATCGTCGCTTGCGAGGCGGCGATGGGCGAGATGGAACAGGCGCTCAAGCCCGGTATCTCCGAAAACGAATTGTGGGCGCAACTCCATCGCGGCAACATCGCGCGCGGCGGCGAATGGATCGAGACGCGGCTGCTGACGTCGGGGCCGCGCACCAATCCGTGGTTCCAGGAATGCTCGTCGCGGATCATGGAGGCGGGCGATCTCGTCGCCTTCGATACCGATTTGATCGGCCCTTACGGCTTCTGCGCCGATCTCTCGCGCACCTGGCTGTGTGGCGATACAAAGCCGACCAACGAACAGCGCGACCTGTTCCGCATCGCCGCCGACCAGATCGAGTACAACACCGCTTTGATGCAGCCCGGCGTCTCGTTTCGCGAACTGGTCGAACGCTCGGCTGTACCGCCTGGAGACTGCTTCCCAACCCGCTACGGCGTGCTCTACCACGGCGTCGGACTGGCCGACGAATATCCGACCTTGCCGCATGCCAGCGACTGGACATCCGATACACCCGACGGCGTGCTGGAACCGGGCATGGTGCTGTGTGTGGAGAGCTATATCGGCCGGCTTGGCGGTCGCGAGGGTGTCAAGATCGAGGAACAGATCCTGATCACCGACACCGGCAACGAAAAGCTTTCAACCTACCCGTTGGATTCGAGGCTGCTCGGCTAGCCCGGCAAGGGCTTCACGCATCGCCCGCACGGTCTTTTCCGGCGTCGTCATCGCGGTGATGAACGGCAAGCCTTTGCGCCTTCCCGTCCAGCCGACGATCACGATCTTGCGCGCCGCCGGCTCGAAACGCCGTGCCAGCGCCCAGCTTTCGCAATCGATCGCGGCGATATCCGCTTTGCCTTCCGCGACCGCCACGATCGAGTCGCGATGGCCGCCGCTTTCGCTGTACGATGAAAATATGTCCAGGTTTTCGCCGGCCGCTTTCAGGTCACGCGTCAGCGCGATGATGCCCGACATGGAATCGAGGCTGTTGAAGGTGAAGCGCCTGCCCCGGATAAGGTCGAGCGGCAGCAAGGCCTTGCCATCGGCGGGCGACCGAACCTCCGGCCCCTCGCCCGACCGCATCACCAGCGCGCTCGAATAAAGTTCGCCCTGCCCGCCTTCATAAGCGTCATAGCTTGGCTGACCGACCACCTGCACATGCCGGGACAGACCGAGTTCCATCGGCCCCCAGCAGGTCTGCGCGAACAGCAGCGCCGGATGCATCCAGAGCTTGTGGAAATCGAGTTCGTCCGGCGGCAGCGTCGCCGGATCGGGCGCGACGAGTTTACCTTCACCGTCCCGAATGCCGCCCGGCACCGGCGGCAGGTCGCCATTGCGGCGCACGATGGATTGCGGCGCATCGATACCCCTTCGCCGGAATGAATCGCGCAACCACGCCCATTGGGCGTCGACCTCGTCGCGCGCCTCCGGCCAGTCATACATCGGCAACGCCGCAATCAATTCGCTCATGCCGATATCAAACCACCATGCCGGGACAAAGGATCGCAAAAACGCGGCGCCCAATCAGAATTGGCCGACACGTTATCCACTCTACACGCGGATACTATTCCTTGGGCGGTTCGGCGGGAACCGGCGCGCTGCCAAGCCCACTGATGCTGCGCGCCCTGACGCGCGGCTTGAACGCCCTGCCCGGCTCGGGCGCGCGCCGCAGAACCGGATGCACGATCGGCTCCTTGGCCTTGAAGGCATAGGATCTGAGCAGCGCGAAATAGTTCGGATAGGCATAGCCATTGTTCATCCGCAGCCATTCCTCACGCCGGTCACGAAACAGCTTCGGCAGCCGGTACCAGGCGATGGTCGGGCTCTTGTGATGGACGAAGTGCAGATTGTTGTTGAGGAACAGGAACGACAGCGGTGAGCGCTCGACAATCACCGTGCGGCCTTCCGGATGCTCCGACCACTGGTGCTCGGCATAGGTGCGGATCGAGATCAGCGACTGGCCGAGCCAGACCGGCACCAGCACATAGAGCCAAACCGGCATGCCGAAGCCGAACTGCACGACCGGCAGCACCACGGCAAGGCCTATCGCATGCAGCAGCCAGGCCTTGCGGATCGCCTTGTCTCCGGCAATCACGTGCTTGGCGTCATCGATGAAGAAGCCGATGCAGGACAGCCATGGCCCCAGGACGAGGCGACCGGCCATGGTGTTGTTGACCTTCAGCACGAATTTCATCAGCGGCGGCATTTCTTCGTGCATCCAGAGCGCCTGGTAATAGCTCTCGGGATCGTCGAGCGGATCGGTCAGCCGCTCGTCCGCGTGGTGGCGCAGGTGAATGGTCTTGAAACGGCGGAACGGCCAGGCAAGGCCGATCGGCAGGAAGACGAAAGCTTCATTGACGAGGCCGTTGCGGGTCGGGTGACCATGCAGCACCTCGTGCATGATAGAGGATTGCAAAGCCAGCGTGACGGCCATGACGATCAGTGCAGCTATGGGATATGACGGCCAGAGGAAGAAGCCGGCGGCCAACCATGTGCCGTAGCAGAAGAAAGCGAGAACCACGGTCGGCCATTCGATGGCCGATCTGCTGCTTCGACGGATGCTCTTGCCAGTCATGCTATCGACCACTGTCCTCAGTCGCCGGAACCCCAACCGGTTCCTGACAGCATTGTGTCAGGAGATATGATTCCACTCAACGCGACAAAGTGCACAAAATGTTGCGTCTGCGCATTCTTGGCTGCATATGTTATACATTGTAAACAGTCTTAGGGATTCGTTTACGCCTGAAGCGCTTCTTCGGCCGCTTCGGCGAAAAATTTTCCTCCCGATCCAAGGAGTGAGATGATGGACAAGCGCGACCTGTCGGCAATCTTCCGGGAGCGTCTGAAGCTCCTCCTGACACGCTCCGACCTCAACCAATCGGCTTTCGCGTCAGCAGTCGGCATCGACAGGTCGGCGCTGTCGCAACTGATGTCAGGTGCCTCGACCCGCCTGCCGCGCGCCGAAACCTTGCTCAACATCGCCGCCGAATTCAAAGTGTCGCTAGACTGGCTGCTTGGTCTTAGCCAGGACGAGGGCGTGACCGGCGAAATCCGCGAGAGCCTGGAGATCGAGGAAGCGCCCGACGGTTTCGACCGCACGCTGCTCGCCAAATGGTTCGCGGAAGCGGCGGGCACCAAGATCCGCTATGTGCCGGCTGGCATTCCCGATCTCCTGCGCACCCACGCGCTCGTCGACTACGAAGCCAACATCACCAACAGGAGCCGACTGGCGCAGGCCAGCGAAACGCAATACCGCATCGAGTACAACCGGCGGCCGGAAACCGACATGGAAGTCTGCATGCCGCGCCACACGCTGGAGATCTTCGCCCGCGGCCTCGGTGTGTGGGACCGTTTCCCGGCGGCCGACCGCCAGCAGCAGCTTGCCCATATGGCGACGCTGCTCGACGACCTCTACCCGACCTTCCGCCTGTTCCTTTATGATGGCCGCATGCGCTATTCGATCCCGCTGACCATATTCGGCCCCTATCGCGCGGCGATCTATGTCGGCGACATGTATGTGGTGCTGAACGCCACCCAGCCGGTCCAGGCCCTGACCCAACATTTCGACAATCTGATCCGCGCCGCCGACATCAATCCGCACGAAGCGGCCGCCTTCGCGCGCAACCTGGCCGGCATGTCGTTCGCATCAGGCTCTACCTGAGCGCTCAGCACCGCATTTTCATTGACTAGACATAAAGACTTCTTTATATCCTTATTCGAATTCTAAGACATGTTCAGGACACGAAAGCCAATCCGATGACGACGAGCAATCCGATCGATGCGCTGCTGGCTGAAAAGGGTGTGCTGCTGGCCGATGGCGCCACGGGCACCAATTTGTTCGCCATGGGTCTGGAGGCCGGCGAGGCGCCGGAACTGCTGAACGAAACCGCGCCCGACACCATCACCAGCCTGCACCAGAATTTCGTCGACGCCGGCGCCGACATCATCCTGACCAACTCGTTCGGCGGCACCCGCCACCGGCTGAAACTGCACCATGCGCAGGACCGCGTGCACGCGCTGAACAAGCGCGCAGCCGAGATCGCCCGCGCTGTCGCCGACAAGGCCGGCCGCAAGGTGATCGTCGCCGGCTCGGTCGGTCCGACAGGGGAATTGCTGGTGCCGCTTGGCGCCATGACCTATGACGAAGCGGTCGACGCCTTTGCCGAGCAGATCGAGGGTCTCAAGGAAGGTGGCGCCGAAGTCGCCTGGATCGAGACGATGTCGGCGCCCGACGAGATCCGCGCGGCGGCCGAAGCCGCCATCCGCGTTGGCCTGCCCTACACCTATACCGGCTCGTTCGACACCGCCGGCCGCACCATGATGGGCCTGCTGCCGAAAGACATCCACGGCGTCGCCGACGGCCTGTCGCAAGCGCCGCTCGGGGTTGGCGCCAATTGTGGCGTCGGCGCTTCCGACATCCTGGCCTCGCTGCTCGACATGACCGAGGCCAAGCCGGAGGCGACTGTCATCGTCAAGGGCAATTGCGGCATTCCCGAATTCCGTGGCACCGAGATCCACTATTCCGGTACGCCGGAACTGATGGCCGATTATGTCCGGCTCGCCGTGGATGGCGGAGCCAAGATCATCGGTGGCTGCTGCGGCACCTCGTTCCAGCATCTGGCCGCGATGCGCAAGGCGCTCGACGCCCACACCAGGGCGGATCGTCCGACCGTCGAAAAAATCGTCGAGCGCATTGGCCCGATGCGCAACAAGGTGGCGACGGCAAACACCGCCGAGACCAGCGAAGCCCGCCGCGAGCGGCGGCGCAGCCGCGCCTGAGGCGATTTCTTTTTGCGGTTATTCACTATTGTCGGCGTAGCTTGACTGCGCCGACTTGAAATCGACCACGTTGTCGCCGCGCATTGTTGCCAGCGCACCGGATGCGCTCGGATCAGAAATCTGCTCCAGCATGACACGGAAGCGGTCATTGGTCAGCGCCGACATGGCGGTGTGGCGCGCCTGCGCGACATCGTCGCTGATGCGTCTGGATTCGGCTGACGGGGCTGATAAACCCGCCGAAGCATCACGTGCCGGCGGAGTCGGGTTGGCGATGGTTGTGATTTTCAATTCCGGCTCCCTCAAGCCTTAGACATGACCGGTGTAGCGAGAGGAAATTGCGATCCGGTACCGGAAATGCCGAGCAATTTAACGATCCTGCGCGCTGCTCCTGGATCGGTTGAGATTCAGGTCAGGCCGAGCCGAAAACAGTGACTTCCGAGAACCGGAGCGGAGCGTACTTAAGTACGTGAGCACCGGAAGCGCAGGAAGCCACTGTTTGCAGGCCGGTCTCACCTGATTATCGACCGATCCGAAAAAAGGCCGGCAAGGGCAAAGATCCCTCGCCGGCCTGCCTCACCCGCCCGTGGGCCGGTTATCAGAACGATCCCATCATCTGAAAGAAACCGGCCGTCATCGCCACTACCGGTTGCCGCCCAGCGCCGAGGCAAGGCGCACAAGCGAAAGGAACTCGGACCTGTACCCAAACGGGTCGGCTCCTCGGGCGGCAGTGGCAATCTCCATGATCTTGTCGTAGCCGAACTTCGCGGTCGCATCCTCGTCGCGCAGCTTCTGGCCGAAGGCCGCGACGGCGACGGAGAAACGCTGGTCGGTACTGGCCTGATCGAAGGACGCGACCTCGTTGGCCGAGGTCACCGGCGTGGTGATCAGCTTTGAGACGTCCTCGTTGGGCAGCTTGTAGCGGATCTTGACGAAGGCATATTCGTCCGCATTGGCGACGCCGCCATTGTTGACCGTCGCCTGGCCGTAGCGCAGCGGATCGATCTGCTCGCCGCCACCGCCTTTGGACGTGATCTCGTAGATCGCGGTGACCGAATGGCCCGAGCCGATATCGCCGGCATCGACGCGGTCATTGTTGAAATCCTCGCGGTTGAGCGCCCGGGTCTCGTAGCCGATCAGCCGGTATTCCGACACCTTGTCCGGGTTGAACTCGACCTGGATCTTGACGTCCTTGGCGATGGTGAACAGCGTCGAGGAGGCATCTTCGACCAGCACCTTCTCGGCCTCGGCCAGCGTGTCGATATAGGCGGCGGTGCCGTTGCCGTTCTGGGCAATGGTCTGCATCATTTCATCGTTCAGATTGCCGCGGCCGAAGCCGAACACCGACAGGAACACGCCGGTCTTGCGTTCGCTCTCGATCAGCCGCTTCAGGTCGTCATCATCGGTCTGGCCGACATTGAAGTCGCCGTCAGTGGCAAGCATCACTCGGTTGACGCCATCCTTGATGAAGGACTGCTGGGCAAGCTTGTAGGCTTCCTTGATGCCGGCCTCGCCTGCCGTCGAGCCACCGGGCTGCAGATTGTCGATGGCATTGAGGATCTTGTCCTTCTCGGCAACCTTTGTCGGCATCAGCACGGTGCCGGCATCGCCCGCATAGGTGACGATCGAGATGGTGTCGTCGGCCTTCAGCTTGCTGACCAGCAGCCGGAACGCCGACTTGAGCAGCGGCAGCTTGTCCGGTTCGTCCATCGAGCCCGACACGTCGATCAGGAAGACCAGATTGGCCTTCGGCTGCTCGGTCGGCTTGATGTCGAAACCCTTGATGGCGACGTGCATCAGCTTGGTGTGCGCGTTCCACGGCGTCGGCATGACGCTGACGGTCGAGTTGAACGGCGTTGAGGCCGATTCCGGCCCCTTCCAGTCATAAGGGAAGTAATTGATCATCTCCTCGACGCGGACCGCGTCGGCTTGCGGCAGGTAGCCCTGCTTCAGCGAGCCGCGCACGAAGGAATAGGACGCGGTGTCGACATCGATCGAGAAGGTCGAGACCGGGTCTTGCAGTGCCGCATGCACGGGATTGGTCTTGAAATCCTGGACGCGATCGCGGTTTTCCTCCTGCGGCGCGATCTGGTCGGCCGGGATGGCCGCCGGCTGCTGCGGGGCCATAAGCTTGGGCTCGGCAGCCTGGACGCGACTGGCCCGCGCGGCATTAGGCGCGTTTGGCATGAGGCCGGCACTCTCCCGTGAAACCTCACCACTGGGTGCGGGGGCCGGCCTGGAGGTTGGCAAAGTTCCATACTCCACCTCCTTGCCGCTGTAGGTCTTTAGGTCAAACCTCGACGATACAGTGGGGCTCACCGGCGCGCCCGGTTGTGCTGCGCCACCGGCGGCATCCGATTCGGAGTTCGGCGGTGCGGCCGGCGCAAGAGCATTGCTGGCGTCGCGGCTTTCCACATCCAAGTCTGCCTTCTTGTCCTTCTCCAGCGCCGTCGGAGCCTGTTTCGGCTCGGCGACGGTTGGCTTCTGCGTCGCCGGCTTGTCGGCCAGCGTCTCGGTGATCTTCTCGTCGCCGCCGAACGGCGACGGCTGTTCCCTCAGCAAATGGAAGGTGGCGTACCCAGCGATCGGCAGGGCGACGAGCCCGGCAAGGGCCGGCGTGGCAATGAGTTTCTTTTGCATGATCTCGCTCCAGAGCTTTTGTGCTCGCTCCGTGAGACGAAGGCCGCCAACCGATCCTTGGGTGACGGCGGAAATATTTTCCTGATCATAGGCGCGCAGGGCAGCTTCGAAGGCGCGTGCCTTCGCGCTCTCGCCCGGCGCCGGTACCGCTGCATTGCGCAGCTTTCTGAGTTCGTTGTCGTCGACCATGGTCACACTTCCCCGGCTGAACGCATCAACGTCTTCAGCCGTTTCTTCGCTTCATGGATGTGCCAGGAAACCGTCGTCTCCGAGATCGCCATCGCCTCGGCGGCGGCCGCGTGGCTCAAGCCTTCGCCATAGACAAGCATTACGGCACCGCGCTGCTTGTCCGGCAATTGCCGCACCGCCGCCCACAACGCCTCGGTCGGGTCTTCACCCTCGGCCGGGCCTTCGCTCGAAATCAGCGCGTGGACGCCATAGGCCTCGGTCTTGACCGTCTCGCGCTGGGTCTTGCGCATCGTGTCGCGCGCGGCGTTCATCGTCATGGTGTAGAGCCATGTCGTGAATGCGGCGCCGCCGCGATAATCGCGGATCGCCTTGCCCAGCCTGACACAGACTTCCTGGGCGATGTCTTCGGCATCGGCCTTCCTGCCGCACCAGCGATAGGCGGCGCGATAGACGAAGTCGTAGTGACGCTCCAGCAATTTGCCGAAGGCCCCCCTGTCTCCGCCCTTCGCCCGCCCGATCAGTTCGGCGTCGGAGGCTTCGCTCTCATCCAGCATCATCGCCATCATTTGCCTGTTGGACGAAGGCTAATGGCTAATCCTTGGGGTGATGGAAAGATTTTTCTCGAATTTGGACGTTCGCGTGTAGGGCGTGGCGAGTGAGGTCAGGCCGGTCTCACCTGAACGTCAACACGCCTGGCCCGCAGCCCAGCCAGACGACCACGCCCATTGGAAATTATAGCCGCCGAGCCAGCCGGTGACGTCGACGACCTCGCCGATGAAGAACAGGCCCGGCACCAGCTTCGCCTGCATCGTCTTCTGGTCGAGGCCGTTGGTGTCTACCCCGCCGAGCGTCACTTCGGCCGTCCGGTAGCCCTCCGAACCGGCTGGCTTGATGCGCCAGTCGTTGACCGCGGCCTCGACGGTTTTGATCTGGGCCTCGGAAAGATCGGCGAGGTTGCCGTCCAGCCCGGTTTGCTCGGCTATCGCCTGAGCCAGTCGTTTCGGCAAATGATTTGCCAGCACGGTCTGCACCGCTTGCCGGCCATTGCCACGCCTGGCGGCGCGGACGAGCTCAGCCACATCCGTGCCCGGCAGCATGGCGATGCGGATCTCATCGCCCTCGCGCCAATAGGAGGAGATCTGCAGGATGGATGGCCCGCTGACGCCGCGATGCGTGAACAGCATCGCCTCGGAAAACCGCGTCTTGCCGCAGGCAATCTCGGCGTCGACCGCGTTTCCGGCTAGGGGCGAAAGCCGCTCAAGCGTTTTTGCGTCGAAGGTCAGCGGCACCAGGGCAGGCCGTGTTTCGACGACGGCAAGGCCAAACCGTTCGGCAAGCTCGTAGCCGAAGCCCGTCGCGCCCATCTTGGGGATCGACTTGCCGCCACAGGCCACGACCAGGGACTGGCAGGAAACCGAGCCCGTGGAGAGGGCGAGTTCAAACCCTTCCTCGGTTCTGCCGATAGCCTCGACGCGGGTCGACAATACCAGCTCGGCGCCCCTGCCCCGCATTTCCGAGACCAGCATATCGATGATCTGGCGCGCCGAGCCGTCGCAGAACAGCTGCCCCAATGTCTTCTCGTGGTAGGCAATGCCGTGGCGTTCGACCAGCGCAATGAAGTCGCGCTGCGTATAGCGGCTGAGCGCCGAGATGCAGAAATGCGGATTCCTCGAGATGAAATTCTTCGGGCTCGCATGAATATTGGTGAAATTGCACCGGCCGCCACCGGAGATGCGGATCTTTTCGCCAGGTGCCGCCGCGTGATCGAGGATCAGCACCGAACGGCCGCGCTTGGCGGCTTCCACGGCGCACATCATTCCGGCGGCGCCGGCGCCGATGATCACGACATCATAGGATTGCATCAGGTTGATCGTTCCCGCGCGGCTCCCGCTCATTCAGCGAGACCGCCCTGATACCGCGAACGGATCGGGCAGCCAACAGGCGGGAATAGCCGCGCGAGACTCAGGTCAGTGTCTCGGCAAACAGCGCCGTCAGCCGTTTCCAGTGACGCTCGGCTCCCCCTTCGTCGTAGACACTGTGGTCGGGCACGCACCAGCCATGCGCCATGCCGACATAATTCTCCAGCAGATAGTCGACTCCCGCCGTCCTCAGCGCCTCGGCCAGCTTGGTCGACTGCTCCGGTGGGAAACTCCGGTCGACGCCCGCCATGCCGACATACACACGCGCCTTGATGGAAGCCGCCTTGCGGTGCGGGCTGTCGGCGGCGTCGCTAGCAAGGTTGCCGCCATGAAAACTGGCCGCGGCCTTGATCCTGTCGGGGTAGGTCGCGGCCGCGTTGAGCGCCCGCGCCCCGCCCATGCAATAGCCGACAGTGCCGATCGGTCCCGTGACGCCTTCGCCGGCGAGCGCGTCGACAAAGGCGGCGCTGTCGCTGATGGTCATTTCCTGCGTCGTGCCGGTGACCAGCGCCATCAGCGGCGCCCTGGTCCTTTCTTCGACAAAAGCGGTCTTGGCGTCGAACGGGCCATAAGGAGCATTGCGGTAGAAGAGATCGGGCACCAGCACCGCATAGCCCTCGCCCGCCAGCCGTTCCGCCATCAGGTCAAGCGCCGGGCGCGGACCGAAGGCGTCCTGGTAGAGAATGACGCCAGCCTTGGCTGAAGAAACCTTGGCCGAGCGGAACAGGCCTGCCTTCGCCACACCGTCACGGGTCTTGATGTGAAGGTCCTGCTTCATCATTGCGTGCTCCGTTTGCCAGATGCGCGATACATATCCGCGCAAGCCGCCACGGCAAGGCGCTCCCTGAGCCCGGCGGTCAACATTTCGTGCGGGATCGCGTGATGCGCTAAGGACCAGCGAACGCAGCCATGTGGAAGGCCTGGACCTCCGGCGGATAGCGATACTGCGCGCCATAGGGGCAGGCATTGCGGTCAAGACAACCACCGGCCCGGCACGGCTCGCCATTCGCCCCCCGCACATGCGCGAGGCAGGCCTGGTAGGCGAAACCATCCGTCGAATAAGCGGCGACCGGACAGGATTTCAGACAAGGTTTGTCGACGCAGGTGTCGCAAAGATGGATCGTCTCCCGAAATTCCGGAAGCGTTATCTCGTCCTCGAACAGCAGCGCGCTGCGATAAGCATGCCAAAGCCCGTATTGCGGATGCATGAGGATGCCGAGCGGCGACGGCCTCAGCCCTTCCGCCCGAACAGCCCATTGCTGAAACGGCAGGTAAGGTTTGTCCGACGGCGAAACGACGCGGGCACCAAACTCTTGCGCCACCTCGCCGATGACCTCCCGCGACCAGGTGTCGAGCGGATCGGCGATCGCCTGTGGCTGCTGGTCCCGCCAGCGCAGGAAATGCGGCCAAGGCGCGGCGCCCGCCTGCCCTACCAGCAGGACAGACTTTGCCGGCGCGCCCGAGGCGCCATCAGGAGCACCCTCGTCATCGGGAAAAAGAAGACCTCCACGCAGGATGAGGCCGTTGGCGCCAAGCGCGGCCGTGATCTCCTCGATCATACCGCGCACGCAATCATCCCTTCTTGTCCGGATCGGAGAAGGCGCTCCGCCAGACTTCCTTGTGGATGATGTTGGCGACTTTAGCCCCGCCTGACTCGGGCTCCTTTCAGGTGAAGGCGTCGGGCATCGACCCCTTCTTCTTGGCGATGAAATCCTTCAAGGCTTCATCGATGCCTTCATCAAGGTGCGGCGCTTCGTAAGCCTCCAGCCAGCGCCGCGCCAGATCGTTGGCGCGCTGCGGTGCGGTCTTCTGGCCCTCGGCCAGCCACTGCTCGTAGGAGTTGTTGTCGGCGATCGATGAGCGGTAGAAGGCGGTCTGGAAATTGGCCTGGGTGTGGTCGCAGCCGAGATAGTGGCTGCCCGGGCCGACCTGGCGGATGGCGTCCATCGCCTGACCGTTCTCCGACAGGTCGACGCCCTCGGAGAATTTCTGGGTCATGCCGAGTTGGTCGATATCCATCATGAATTTTTCGTAGCAGGAGGCCAGCCCGCCTTCGAGCCAGCCTGCCGAATGCAGGACGAAATTGGTGCCGGCGAGAATGGTCGAGTTCAGCGTGTTGGCGCTCTCGTAAGCTGCCTGTGCGTCCGGAACTTTCGAAGCACAGAGCGAGCCCCCGGTACGGAACGGCAAGCCAAGCCGGCGGGCCAGTTGTGCCGCGCCATAGGAGACCAGCGACGGCTCCGGCGTGCCGAAGGTCGGCGCGCCCGACTGCATCGAGATCGACGAGGCGAAGGTGCCGAACAGCACCGGCGCGCCCGGGCGGATCAGCTGCGTGAACGAGGCGCCGGCCAGCACTTCGGCCAGGACCTGCGTTAGCGTGCCGGCGACCGTCACCGGGCTCATCGCGCCGGCCAGGATGAACGGCGTGACGATGCAGGCCTGGTTATGACGCGAATAGACCTTCAGGGCGCCAAGCATGGTCTCGTCGAACACCATCGGCGAGTTGGCGTTGATCAGGCTGGTCAGCACCGTGTTGTTCTCGACGAAGTCGTCGCCGAACACCAGCTTGGCCATCGCCACCGTGTCCTCGGCGCGCTCCGGCGCGGTCACCGAACCCATGAACGGCTTGTCGGAATATTTGATGTGCGCGTAGACCATGTCGAGATGACGCTTGTTGACCGGCACGTCGACCGGCTCGCACACCGTGCCGCCCGAATGGTGGATCGACGGCGCCATATAGGCAAGCTTCACGAAATTCTGGAAATCCTCGATCGTCGCGTAGCGCCTGACGCCGTCGAGATCGCGCACGAAGGGCGGACCATAGACCGGCGCGAACACCGTCGCATTGCCGCCGATCTGCACCGAGCGTTCTGAATTGCGGGCATGCTGGGTGTAGATGGGCGGCGCGGTCTTCAAGAGCGAACGGCAGAGCCCCTTGGGAAAATGCACGCGCTCGCCCTTGACGTCGGCGCCGGCCTCTTTCCAGAGCTGCAGTGCTTCGGCGTCATCGCGAAAAATGATGCCGATCTCTTCCAGCACCGTGTCGGTGTTCTTCTCGATCAGCGCCAGGCCTTCCTCGTTCAGCACCTCGTAGACGTTGATCTTGCGCTTGATATAGGTGAGCTGGGTGCCGGGGCCGCCGCCTGAGCGCGCCGCACGCCTGGCCGCCGCTCCGCCACTGGCGCCGCGCCCACGCCGCGCGTTTGACGCTTCCTGGTCGACTGCCGCGTGTTCACTCATGATCGCTCTTCCCTGAATATGGCCCGCCTGACTATGGCTGGTCCGTAACCGTTGCGGCCGCATGACGCGGCTTTGCCCGGATCGTAGCCATGCACCCTATTCGAAACGGCCCGTCCGCGCCAACGCCTGTCGCAAAATCGACAAGAAAACCGATAGATTTTCCAGTCGCTTTCCTTTTGCGGGAAGTCGCAAATCAGCTATGGATACCCGCCCGTTGCGGGTTAGGTATGAACACCATTATTTTGTGCCTTGCGACACAGTCGCGATGCCGTGAGGAGCTGGATAAAAATGTCCGACGACGAGATCATCCTTTCCGAGCTTTCCGACGACGAGCTGGTGCAGCAGATGCACGACGATCTCTATGACGGGCTGAAGGAAGAGATCGAGGAAGGCACCAACATCCTCCTTGAGCGCGGCTGGGCGCCCTACAAGGTGCTTACCGAGGCGCTGGTCGAAGGCATGCGTATCGTCGGCGAGGATTTTCGCGACGGCATCCTGTTCGTGCCGGAAGTGCTTTTGTCCGCCAACGCCATGAAGGCCGGCATGTTCATCCTGCGTCCGCTGCTCGCCGCCACCGGCGCGCCGAAACAGGGCAAGATGGTGATCGGCACCGTCAAGGGCGACATCCACGACATCGGCAAGAACCTCGTCGGCATGATGATGGAGGGTGCTGGCTTCGACGTCATCGATCTCGGCATCAACAACGCGGTCGAGAAGTATCTCGACGCGATCGAAAAGCACCAGCCCGACATCATCGGCATGTCGGCACTGCTCACCACCACCATGCCCTACATGAAGGTCGTCATCGACACGATGAAGGAAAAGGGCATTCGCGACGACTACGTCGTGCTGGTTGGCGGCGCGCCGCTCAACGAGGAATTCGGCAAGGCCGTCGGCGCCGACGCTTATTGCCGCGACGCGGCGGTAGCGGTCGAGACCGCCAAGGATTTCATGAAGCGCAAGCACAACGTGCGTGCTTCGGCCTGACCCAAGGCATCAGGGCGACGAAAAAGAAGCCGCGCCTTGCAGCGCGGCTTTTTTGTCCCCAGATGAGAGACGGCCACCGATCAATTGGCGACGGTGTCTTTGACCGCCCTCGCCGTCGATTTGACATCCTTGCCGACACCCCGAACGGTGTTGGCGCAGGCCGTAAGTGCAAGAGCGCAGGCAAGGATAGCCATCGGCGCTATGCGTAGCAGTTTCATGGACGGTGTCTCCCTCGACAGATAAATTAGCCCCGCAGCGAAAAGCCGGCTCGACTTGGTCAAGACGAAAAAAACAAAACCGAATCAGACAGACAGGCTGCTCGTCATCGCCTGCGGGATGATTGCGCGCGAGGTGTTGGCCGTCAAGGAACAGCTCGGGCTGGATCACCTCGAATTGACGTGTTTGCCGGCGGAGTTTCATTTCCATCCCGACCGCATCGCGCCGGCCATGGACAAGGCGATCGAAAAGGCCAGGGCGGAAGGCTATGAACATATCTTCGTCGGCTATGCCGATTGCGGCACTGGCGGCCTGCTTGACCGCGTGTTGGAGAAGCATGGCGTCGAACGCATGGCCGGCCCGCATTGCTTCGCGTTCTATCAAGGCATGGACGCCTATGCGAAGGTCGCCGACGACGACATGATGTCCTTCTACATGACGGACTTCCTGTGCCGCCAGTTCGATGCCTTCTTCATGAAGCCGCTCGGGCTGGATAAGCACCCGGAGCTGATCAAGGACTATTTCGGCAATTACGAGAAGCTGATCTATCTGGCGCAGACCGATGATCCGGAGCTCGACAAGGTCGCGGAAAAGGCCGCCGCCCTGCTCGGCCTCGCCTATGAGCGCCGCTCCACCGGTTTTGGCGACCTGACGCCAGGCCTGGCGCGGGCGGCCGCGAACGCCTGACGGCTTCAGGCCGGGTCTTCGGCTGCCAGCGCCGCCAGCACGTCGGCAAAGCTCGTCCTGCAGGCAAAACCCAGCCTGTCCCTCGCCCGCGACGCGTCATAGATCCGGTCGATCGAGGAAAACATCGTCCAGCCCTTCCTCGCGTAGAGAGCGGGAAATTCAGGAAAATACCGCGCCACCACGGACGGCGCGTCCCTGATCAACGCCTCGCAATCTTCGGGTTGGAACGGCGTCGGCGCACAGATGATGAAGGTGTCGAAGCCGAGCTCCGGTGCCTTCTCCAAGGCGGCGACATGCGCCTGCGCCGCGTCCTCCACCATCAGCCGCCGAAACAGCAGTTCGTTCGCCTTGGTGTTGGCGTCCGACTGCTCGATGGCATGCGCCATGTCGTCGGCCTCGGGGAAGAAACGTGCCGTGCGCAGCACCACCACCGGCAGGCCGTGCTGGAGGTGGTAGAGACGGCAGAGATGCTCGGCGGATAGCTTGGTGACGCCATAGATGTTGCGCGGCTCGGGCGACATCGCTTCCGTCAGCCACGCCGCCTTGCGCGCACCGCCCTTGAAGCCGTCGCGTATCGCCTGCGAGATCATCAGCGAGGTCGTTGACGTGAAGACGAAGCGTTGCACATTGGCCGCCACCGCCGCGTCGAGCAGGTTTAGCGTGCCTTGCACGTTGGCCGCGATGAAATCGCTGTTGGCGTGGCTGTCTATGTTGGGCTTGTGCAGCGCGCCGCTGTGAATAATGGCCTCTATCCGGTTTTCTCCGACGGCACGCATGACGAGGTCACGGTCGGCAATCGAACCGACGATCCGCGTTTCGGCCGATGGAACGGGATCGAGGCCGGTCACGTCATGTCCAAGCTCACGCAGGAGTGGCGCCAGCGCGCTGCCCAGCCAACCCGACGATCCCGTAAGCAAGATTCGCATGCGTCACACCATGAGTTTTGACCGAGACGCTGTTAAGCACGGATGACAGGCGCCAGCGACCCGGTAAGTTATGCGCCAGGCGGCGGCAGCGCCGTTCCAGACAAAACAGGGAATTCTTTGATGATCCTTCGCTCATTGATCGCCGCCCTTGGTCTCCTCTGCTGTACTTTGCCCGCCCTTGCCGACGGACAAGTGCAAAAACTGATCACGCCTGCCGATAAGGCGCGGCTCGACAAATATGGCGACACCCGCAAGGCGGCGCTCGCCGAAGCAAAGGCGGCCAACCCCGCCGAGCTCAAGCAGCTCGACACGCTGTTGGCCAAGCCGCTGGTCGCCTTCTCCGACAAGGATCTCACCGGCAACTGGCGGTGCCGCACGATCAAGGTCGGCGGACTGAGCCCGCTCGTTGTCTATGGCTGGTTCAAATGCAGGGTCACCGATGATGGCTCCGGCTGGCGGCTGGAAAAGATCAGCGGTTCTCAGCGCACCCAGGGCCGCTTCTTCGACGACGGCGACAAGCTCTCGATCTATCTTGGCTCCGGCTCCGTCAACGACGATCGGGCAAAGCCCTATGGCAGCGGCCCGCAGACCGACCAGGTTGGTTACGCCTTCCGAAACAGCGCCAAGGAATGGCGCATCGAGTTCCCCGCGCCCTACTATGAATCGAAGCTCGACATCATGGAGTTCAAGCGCTGACCAAGTCTTCATGCGCTGACCGGGGGTCTTCATGGGTTGGTAAGGCTTCCGGCATACCAAGGATTAACCCGCCCGCCCTAAGGTCCGGCCACATCAGCCGGTCCTTGGAGCACGGAAAGATCAATGGCAGCGTCGCAACCAAATCCGCGACCTATTGTGGTCGTCACCGGTGGCGGCGCGCATGTCTGGGCCATGATCAACGACCTCGCCGACCGCGTCGGCCCTGTCAGCGTCATCCTCGAAACCCCTGAATCTAAAAAGCAATTGCTGCGGGGCCGCGCCCGACGCCAGGGCTGGATCTCTGCCATCGGCCAGCTCGGCACGATGGTGCTGAGCAGGCTCGGCAAACGGCTTAATGTCAAACACGCCGCCCGGTTGATTGCCGAGGAGAAGCTTGAAACGGAACCGCGGCAAGGCCAGGTCATCATCCATGTGGCATCCGCCAACGGGCCGGAATGTCTGCAGGCAATCGAGACGATCAAGCCCGGCGTCGTGCTGCTGAACGGCTGCCGGCTGATTTCCAGGGAGATGCTGGCCAAAATGCCGTGTCCGGTGCTCAACTATCATGCCGGCATCACCCCGAAATATCGCGGCATGAATGGCGGCTATTGGGCGTTGACCTCAGGCGATCCGCAGAATTTCGGCACCACCGTCCATCTGGTCGATGCGGGCGTCGACACTGGTGGCGTGCTGAAGCAGGTGCGCGGCAAGCCGAAACAAGGTGACACCATCTCAAGCTATGCGCTGCGCCAGGCGGCGTTTTCGCGCGACATCTGCGTCGAGGCGGTCAGCGACGCGCTGGCCGGAAAACTTGCAACGTTCGATCCAGGGCTGCCATCGAAGCAGTGGTACCACCCGACGATCTGGTTCTACGTCTGGACAGGGCTGAGAACCGGCATTTGGTAACGCATCCAGTGTCCGGAACAGCGCAAATTCCGCCGCCATTACCGCTGCAGTGACCCCGTCGCGGCATGGGTCGCAAACGAATAAACGCACCTTTCATTTTACGACATCCAAATGCGTCGCTTTTGAATGCGCGCGCGTCGTCCCATAACAAGCGGGCCAACTGCGCTTGCGGCAATGCTCGGGGATCGAGGAGCGAGAATTCATGGCCGATCTTATCGTCGTCTACTGGCGCGACATTCCTGCCCAGGTCATCGTCAAGAAGGGCCGGCAGAACGCCAAGCGCGAACTGCCGTTGCGCTTCACCGAGGCGATCGACATGTGCGCCATGCGCACCGGCGCCGGCGGCACGGACGACTATCTGGCCGAATGGCGCAAGGCTGATCCAGTTCCGGTCGGTGACGATCTCGAAGCCGAGGTCGAAAAGGCTTTCAACGAGATCGACGCGAAATACGACCGCGAGCGGCTGGTCGCTCTGGTCAAGGCCGGCGGCAAAGAAAATGTCTGAAACCACTCCCGTCAGCAAGGAAGGCGTGGCCATTACGCAGGCCACTCAGGTCAAGAAGGCGGCGCCGAAGTCCGACTACAAGCCGGCCGATGTCTCGCCGCAGCGGCGCGTACAGCGCTCCTTCGCGATACGGCTGTGGTCGATCAGGCATTCGCGCTTGCTCGAATGGTTTTACGCCCGCTTCGCCGACACCTTCTTGCTGCTGCACCCGTTGTGGAAGGGTATCGGCTATGGCCGCGTCGAGGCTCCAATCAAGTTCGTCGAAAAGCGCGTAAAAGGCTTCATGTTCGACTGCCGCATGTGCGGTCAGTGCATCCTGTCCTCGACCGGCATGTCTTGCCCGATGAACTGCCCCAAGCAGTTGCGCAACGGCCCTTGCGGCGGCGTGCGCGCCAACGGCAATTGCGAGGTCGAACCCGATATGCCCTGCGTCTGGGTCAAGGCCTGGGAAGGTTCGCAGAACATGGTCAACTCCGACAGGATCCTCACCGTGCAGAAGCCGGTCGACCAGTCGTTGCGCGAAACCTCTGCCTGGCTGCGGGTGACCGCGCAGGCTGCGGCAGCCCGTGAAGCCGCCGCTGCCGCGAAGACCGGAGCCTCCGCGTGACCGGCCGCCAGCTCGACGAAAATCCGGCCGGCATCCATTTGCCGCTCGATCCCCTGCCCGGCCACACCTCGCGCGGCCGGCTGGAGCGCGTGCTCAGGCGCGGCGAGTTTGCGGTGACGACCGAACTGAACCCGCCCGACAGCGCCGATCCGGAGGATGTCTACAACCGTGCGAAGATCTTCGACGGCTGGGTCGACGCCATCAACGCCGTCGATGCGTCCGGCGCCAATTGCCATATGTCGTCGGTCGGCATCTGTGCACTTCTGACCCGCATGGGCTACGCCCCGATCATGCAGATCGCCTGCCGCGACAAGAACCGCATCGCCATCCAGGGCGACGTGCTGGGCGGCGCCGCGATGGGCGTCGCCAACATGCTGTGCCTGACCGGCGACGGCGTGCAGGCCGGGGACCAGCCGGGCGCCAAGCCGGTGTTCGACCTCGATTCCATGTCGCTGTTGGAAACTTGCCGCATCATGCGAGACAACGGCAAGTTTCTGTCCGGCCGCAAGCTGACGACGCCGCCGCAGCTGTTCCTGGGCGCTGCCGTCAATCCGTTCGCGCCGCCTTTCGACTTTCGCCCGATCCATCTCGGCAAGAAGATCGCCGCCGGCGCGCAGTTCGTGCAGACGCAGTATTGCTTCGACGTGCCGATGTTCAAGACCTTCATGCAGAAGGCACGTGATCTCGGCCACACCGAGAAAGTGTTCATCCTGTGTGGCGTCGGCCCTCTCGCTTCCGCCAAGACGGCAAAATGGATCCGCTCCAACGTGCCGGGCATTCATATCCCTGACGCTATCATCAAGCGGCTGGAGGGTGCCCAGGACCAGAAGAAGGAAGGCAAGCAGCTCTGCACCGACATCATCAACGAGGTGAAGGAAATTCCCGGTGTCTCCGGCATCCATGTGATGGCCTATCGCCAGGAGGAATATGTCGCCGAGATCGTCGATGAATCGGGCGTGCTGAAGGGCCGCCAGCCGTGGAAGCGCGAGATCCGCCGCGACGACCAGATGGTCGCCGACCGGCTGGACCGCATCCTGCACGACGACATTACCGAAACCCAGGTGGACATGGTGAAGACCGCGCATTGACTTGCGCGGAGAGCGACCATTCGCTTGATCGACAAGAGATAACGATATAAAGAACTCTTTATATCACGACGGAGAGATTTCATGACCCGGACCATCGTCGCCTCGGCGACACGAGAAATCATCATCGGCTTCGACCAGCCTTTCTGCGTGATTGGCGAACGCATCAACCCGACCGGCCGCAAGAAGCTCGCCGCCGAGATGGTGGTTGGCAATTTCGAGACCGTCATCAAGGACGCGCTGGAGCAGGCCGCCTGCGGCGCCACCATGCTCGACGTCAATGCCGGCGTCACCTCGGTCAACCCGAACGAAACCGAACCTGGCCTTCTGGTGCAGACGCTGGAGATCGTCCAGGGCCTGGTCGATCTGCCGCTGTCGATCGACAGTTCCGTCACCGCCGCGATCGAGGCCGCGCTGAAAGTCGCCAAGGGCCGCCCGTTGGTCAATTCCGTCACCGGCGAGGAGGAAAAGCTCGAGGCCATCCTGCCGCTGATCAAGAAATACAATGTGCCGGTCGTCGCCATCTCCAACGACGAGACCGGCATTTCGATGGATCCGGACGTGCGCTTTGCCGTCGCCAAGAAGATCGTGCAGCGCTGCGCCGATTTCGGCATCCCGGCGCATGACGTCGTCGTCGATCCGCTGGTGATGCCGATCGGCGCGCTGGGCGATGCCGGCCGCCAGGTGTTCGCCCTGCTGCGTCGGCTCCGCGAAGAGCTCAAGGTCAACACCACCTGCGGCCTCTCCAACATCTCCTTCGGCCTGCCGCACCGCCACGGCATCAACGCCGCCTTCATCCCGATGGTGATCGGCGCCGGCATGACCTCGGCGATCATGAACCCGGTGCGCCCGCAGGAAATGGAAGCGGTGCGCGGCGCCAACGTGCTGAACGGCACCGACGAGAACTGCACCAAATGGATCAAGACCTACAAGGATTACAAGCCGGCCGAAGGCGGCCACGCGGTGGCGGCGCCGACAGCGGTCAATACACCGGGCGAAGGCGGCGGCAATGGCGGCCGCCGACGCGGTGGCCGTGAAGCCCGCATGGGCCGGGGATAAGCGCGCAATCGTGAATTCGCCTGCAAACATAACCGATCCGCTCGTGCTGTTCATGCCGTCAGGCAAGCGCGGGCGGTTCCCTGTCGGCACGCCCGTGCTCGACGCCGCGCGCCAGCTCGGCGTCTATGTCGAGAGCGTGTGCGGCGGACGCGCCACTTGCGGGCGCTGCCAGATCGAGGTGCAGGAAGGCAATTTCGCCAAGCACAAGATCACCTCCTCAAACGACCACATATCGCCCAAAGGCCCCAAGGAAGAGCGCTATGAACGTGTGCGCGGCCTGCCCGAACGGCGCCGCCTCTCCTGCTCCGCCCAGATTCTCGGCGATCTCGTCATCGACGTGCCGCAGGACACGGTCATCAACGCCCAGACCATCCGCAAGGATGCCGACACCAGGGTCATCGCCCGCGATTCTGCGATCCGCATGTGCTACGTCGAGATCGAAGAACCAGACATGCACAAGCCGCTTGGCGATCTCGACCGCCTGAAGATCGCCCTGATGAAGGACTGGAACCTCAAAAGCCTGGACTTCGATTTTTATCTGCTGCCGCAGGTGCAAGGTATTTTGCGCAAGGGCAACTGGACGGCGACCGCCGCCATCTACAAGGATACGGACACCGAGACAGCGCGCGTCATCGCGCTGTGGCCGGGCCTCAAGAACGAGGCCTATGGCCTGGCTTGCGACATCGGCTCGACCACCATCGCCATGCATCTGGTGTCGCTGCTGTCGGGCCGCGTCGCCGCCTCGTCCGGAACGTCGAACCCGCAGATCCGCTTCGGCGAGGATCTAATGAGCCGCGTCTCCTATGTGATGATGAACCCGGATGGCCGCGAAGGCATGACGGTTGCTGTCCGCGAGGCAATCTCCGGCCTCGTCGACAAGGTTTGCGCGGAAGGCAATGTCCAGCGCAACGACATCCTGGATTCCGTCTTCGTCGGCAATCCGATCATGCATCACCTGTTCCTCGGCATCGATCCGACCGAACTCGGCGGCGCGCCCTTCGCGCTTGCCGTCTCGGGCGCCGTTCGCATCAAGGCCTCCGACATCGGGCTGAAGCTCAACCAGGGCGCACGGCTCTACATGTTGCCTTGCATCGCCGGCCATGTCGGCGCCGACGCGGCCGCTGTGACGCTCTCGGAAGGGCCGCATCGCCAGGACGAGATGATGCTGATCGTGGACGTCGGCACCAATGCCGAGATCGTACTCGGAAACCGTACACGGGTCGTTGCTGCCTCCTCGCCGACCGGTCCGGCCTTCGAAGGCGCCGAAATCTCCGGTGGCCAGCGGGCCGCGCCCGGCGCCATCGAGCGCGTGCGCATCGATCCAGACACGCTGGAGCCGAAATACCGCGTCATCGGCTCGGAACTGTGGTCCGACGAGCCCGGCTTCCTCGACAGCGTGCAGGCGACCGGCGTCACCGGCATCTGCGGCTCCGGCATCATCGAGATCGTCGCCGAAATGTATCTCGCCGGCATCATCTCCGAGGATGGCGTCGTCGACGGATCGCTTGCCGCGCGCTCGCCGCGTGTCGTCGCCAACGGCCGCACCTTCTCCTACGTGCTGAAGGAAGGCGAACCCAAGATCACCATCACCCAGACAGACGTGCGTGCCATTCAGTTGGCCAAGGCGGCGCTCTATGCCGGCACCAAGCTGTTGATGGAAAAACAGAACACCGAGCATGTCGACCGCATCCACTTCGCCGGTGCCTTCGGCTCCTTCATCGATCCAAAATACGCCATGGTGCTAGGTCTCATCCCCGATTGCGACCTCGACAAGGTTTCGGCCGTGGGCAACGCCGCCGGCGCGGGTGCTCGCATGGCGCTGCTCAATCGCGGCTATCGCCGCGAGATCGAGGAGACGGTGAGCCAGATCGAAAAGATCGAGACGGCGCTCGAGCCGAAATTCCAGGAGCACTTCGTCTACGCCATGGCGCTGCCCAACAAGGTCGACCCGTTCCCGAAACTGGCGGCGGCGGTGAAGCTGCCGCCGCGCAAGACGGTGAGCGAGGATGGCATCGCCGGAGATGCAGCACCGCGCCGGCGCTCCCGCGAAGGCCATGCTGCTCGGCGCAGCCGCGAATAGACGCGCCGGCCACTCCCTCGATTTATTTGTATGCAAATGTTTCCGGATCGTCCGATCCGGAAACCGAAACGCTGTTTTCGCGAAATCCAGCAGATACATGCACAGCGCATTTACCCGCACATCGAACGGCGGCTGAGGACAGTCCTTGGCCATCGCCGTTCTTCAGGGGAGATGACAATGACGATGTTCGAAAATTTCGGCCGCTTGGGTGTGGCCATCAGGCAAGCCCACGCCAGGAACAAATCGATCCGCGCGCTGAACAGCTTGCCGGCGCATGTCCAGAAGGACATCGGCTGGCCGGCATCGCCGCCGAACGATCCGCAGGCCACACTCGCCTCGCTGCTGCTAGGCTCTACGCGGTGACGACGTTCGCCGACAAATACAAATTGCTCGGCGTCCACCGGGGATCCCACACATCCCCGATGGCCACCAGCAACCGATTGCGCACGGCACTTTTGCCGCGGCGCCGACGACGCGCGGATCACACCAGCGTGTGGGCACGCCGTAAATCTTGACATTCTCGGCCAAGGCACGATCTTCGTTACAAGGGGGAGTTCTCTTAGTCGGCTGCAGCCGAAGTTCGTGTATTCGCATGCCAAGTTTGAAAAGCCACGTTGTGTCCTTCGTGCTCAGGCACAGCCGCAAGCAAGCCTTTTCCAGCCCGGAAAACCTGCAGCGCTGGATCGCCGCCGCGCGCAAGACAGAGGATCACCATCCGCCGGCCGCGCTGCATCAGCGTTTCGAAATCCAGACGCGCAGCGTGGACGGTTTTCCGGTCTACGAAATCGCCCCCAAGGCCGGAGAGCACAAGCGGATACTCTACCTGCATGGCGGCGCTTATGTCTTTGAGATCACGCCCTATCACTGGTATCTGATCGCCGACATGGCCGACCGGCTGGGCTACGGCATCACCGTGCCGATCTACCCTATCGCCCCGGAACACGATTTCCACGCCATGTTCGGCATGGTCGGCGCTGTCTACCGCCAGATGCTCGATGAGACAGAGGCGGAAGATATCGTCTTCATGGGCGATTCCGCCGGCGGCAACATGGCCGTGGTGCTGACCATGATGGCGGCGGACGAGGGTTTGCCGGTGCCGTCGCGCCATGTGCTGATTTCACCCGGCCTCGACGTCTCGCTCGCGAACCCCGAAGTGTTTGAGGCGGAGCGGAATGATCCATGGTTGGGCATCGCCGGCGGGCGTGAGGCAATCCGGCTCTATAGTGCCGGATTGGATCCGACAGACTGGCGTATCAGCCCGGTCTATGGCGATCTGTCGGTATTGCCGAAGACACTGCTCCTGACGGGCTCCCGCGATCTTCTCACGCCCGACAATCTCATCTTTGCACAAAAAGCCAGCGCCGCCGGTGTCGAGGTGGAGCTGATCTACGAGGAAGGCATGTTCCACGTCTGGCCGCTGATTGACATGCCGGAAGCGCGGCGCGCGCGTCAGCACATCGTCGCGTTTCTCACCGACGACGCCTACACTCGGGCTGAAAGGGAAACGGTCAAGTCGTCGACCAAAGCTTCATCCCAGCACACCAACCATTTCGGCCAGACGATCAATCGGCTCGGCGAACGTGACGAGATCGCCGAGCACTGAAACTCGGCCCCACGACATCGATCAGAACTTGCCGGTTTCCCTGAACACTTCGAAGGTCGCGCGGATGTGGTCGGCGACGGCCTTGACCGGCGCGCTGGCGTCCGGCGCCACCACCATGGCAAGATTGTAAGTGCCGATATCGGGCATTCCGTCCTTAGGGCAGAGTTCGACCATGTCGTTGCCCAGGAACGATCTCGGCAGCGGCGCGACCGCGAGGTCGGCCATGATCGCGGCGCGCTGGCCTGCGGTATGGGCACTCATATAAGCGACGCGATAGTTGCGGCCCTCGCGGCCCAATGCCTCGAGCGCGCCGGCCCGCCAGGCACAGCCCTCTTCCCAAAGCGAAACCGGCAGCGGTTCGCGCAGATGCGCGCAGCCGCCCTTGGCGCCGGCCCACACGATCGGCTCGGTCAACAGCACCTCGGCGCCGAGCGCGCTGGTCTTGTACGAATTGGTCAACAGCGTGATGTCGAGCGCCCGGTCATCCATGCGCCGGCGCAGATTGCTGCTCTGGTCGATGGTGACGTCGACGGCGATCGAGGGATGCGACTGCGCGAAACGCTTCAACACATGCGGCAGCACGCGCTCGCCATAGTCGTCAGGTGAGCCGAGCCGCACCACCCCGACAATATCGGGGATGATGAACTTCGACACCACCTCGCGGTTGATCGACAAAAGCCGCCGGGCATAGCCGAGCAGCATTTCGCCGTCCGTGGTCAGCGTCACCGAACGCGCGTCGCGCGCGAACACCGAGCGGCCGAGAATATCCTCCAGCTTCTTGATCTGCATGGAGACGGCCGACGGCGTCCGGAACACCGCATTGGCCGCGGTGGTGAAGCTGCCGGTCTCGGCAATCGCCACGAAGGTGCGCAAAACGTCGAGGTCGAGCAGCGGCAGCGGGTGATTGAGTGGGGCGTTCATGACGATCGACCTTCAATTTTTCTGATACAAAACATCATTCCATTTCGTTTGATTGAACATCAGACCGGGAGCATAGTCAACTCCATCGAAGCAGTATGCTGCCAAAAGCGGCCACGAAACGACCACGGCGCAGACCTGCATCGACGTGAAATGAAGCTGAAACAGACCTGACGTAACGCATTGCCGGCGCTTGCCGTGCCGTAGCAAAGGAGATCGAAATGTCTATCCTATCGTCCCTCGGCCGCATCGCGACCGAATTCAACGCGGCCCGCACCCGCTACCAGACCGAACGCGCCATCCGTTCACTGCCGATCGAGCTGCAGAAGGATATCGGCTGGCCGGAAGCTTCCGACGCCAAGACCGGCATTCGCAGCGGCGTCGGATCCTGGGCTGGAGCAAAGTAAATCGTGTGTACCCCGTGCTGAAGGCCTGCCGCGCAGCCCGCCCGGCAGGCCTTCTCTATTTTATTTGTATTCAAACGAATTCATGAGCCATGCCGCCGCTGCATGGCGCATATGAGCAAGCCGCATAGCAGCTCGATTTTTTGATTAACTCTTTGTAAATATTCATAAATCCTAGGCATATTGCTCGTAGCTTGCCAAAATATGTCGCATCCGGTGTCGCTTTTCATATCAAGCGCTTCGCTTTTGCGATTTAGTTCCTGCTCACACAAGCCTATATCACCGTCAGCAAACGAGCTGCCCCACTCCATCAAGCGAAGGCGACCCGTTTAGAGCGACGTGCGTCCTATTGGACGCACAAAGTACGCTCTAACACTTTGAGTCTGCGCATCGTGCTTTCCGAAAATCAATTCGATTTTCGGGCCAATGCGCGAGCAACCGATTGGAGATGATCATGAAGCTTTTTGCCCGCCTCTTCGCCCGCCGCGAAATGAACCTGACCACCGCTCTCGAGCGTCAGCGTCTTGCCAACACCATGCCCGGCCAGACCGGCGCCATGGCCGCGGCACGTCTCGGCTTCGTCGCCTGAACGAGCGCGGTTCCAGGAAAACCGTATTTTCCCGGCCGGAACTGCGTAGAAATCGAAAATATAAGACACCTCCAGAGCCGCGCCCCTGCCGCGGCTTCAGGGTTGACTGCCGCCGCCTCGGTCCCCCGCCGAGGCGGCGTTTATTTTGTTGCGCTTCCATCGCCTTTCACAACCTGACGGTGGCCTGGTTCGAGCAGCACCACGCGGCGATTGCCCATTTGCGACCCATGTCGCAAATTTAATCTTCCCAAAGCCGTCTAGACGATTGACAGGAATGGTTTTTCCTGATGACGCTATGCTATTCGCGACATCCTGTTCGCGTCATGGCCAGATGAGGTTCCCCGTGAACGCCGTCAAGCATCCGATCAAGCGATCGTTTGTGTTCTTCCTTATCCCCGATTTCACCATGATCGCTTTTGCGACAGCGCTTGACCCGCTGCGCTCGGCCAATCGGATGCTCGGCTACGAGGCCTATCGCTGGCGCCTCGCCAGCATCGACGGCAAGCCGGTGCGCGCCTCGAACGGCGTCGAGTGTGCGGTCAACACCTCGCTGGAGGAGGAACGCAAGAAGATGGCGGGGCCGGATCGCCCCAACATGGCCATCGTCTGCAGTGGCACCAATGTCGAGCGCTACCAGAACAAGTCGGCCTTTGCCTGGTTGCGCGAGGAATACAATCGCGGCGTTGCCGTTGGCGGCCTGTGCACCGGTGCGCATATCCTCGCCGCCGCCGGGCTCCTGTCCAACAAGCGCTGCGCCATCCATTGGGAAAACCTGCCCGGTTTTTCCGAAGCGTTCCCGAAGGCCAATGTCTTTGCCGACCTGTTCGAGATCGACCAGAACATCTACACCTGCGCCGGCGGCACCGCCGCGCTCGACATGATGCTGAAGCTGATCGGCGACGATTTCGACGAGAACCTCGTCAACCGCGTGTGCGAGCAGGTGCTGACCGATCGTGTGCGCAGTCCGACCGACCGCCAGCGCCTGCCGCTGCGCGCCCGCCTCGGCGTGCAGAACTCGAAAGTACTGACCATCATCGAGCTGATGGAGGCCAATCTATCCGAGCCGCTGTCGCTGATCGAGATCGCCGACCATGTCGACCTGTCGCGCCGCCAGATCGAGCGCCTGTTCCGCACCGAGATGGGACGGTCGCCTGCCCGTTACTACCTCGAAATCCGCCTCGACCGCGCCCGGCATCTCTTGATCCAATCGTCGCTGCCGGTGGTCGAGGTGGCGGTCGCCTGCGGCTTCGTCTCGGCCTCGCATTTCTCGAAATGTTACCGCGAGCTCTACGCCCGCTCGCCGCAGCAGGAACGCGTCGACCGCAAGCAATTGCTGGCAGCCTGATCCCGGATCAGGTCTCGGCCGACCGAACTTGCGCCGTCCGCATCGCCTCGACGCGGATGTCCTCGGTCAGCCGCGCCTTCAACGCCGAGAATTCGGCACTGGTCTTCAGCGTGTAGTGCCTGGGATGCGGCAGGTCGATGGAGACATCCGACTTGATGCGGCCGGGCCGCGCCGTCATCACGATCACGCGCGAGGCCATAAAGATCGCCTCCTCAATGTCGTGGGTGACGAACAGCACCGTTTTCTTGCGCCGTTCCCATATGCCGAGCAGCAATTCCTGCATCAGCCCGCGTGTCTGGTTGTCCAGCGCCCCGAACGGCTCGTCCAGCAACAGGATTTCGGGATCGTTGGCCAGCGCCCGGGCAATCGCCGTGCGCTGCTGCATGCCCCCTGAAAGCTGTTTCGGCCAATGGTTCTCGAACCCCTTCAGCCCGACGAGATCGACATAGGAAGCGACAATGTCGTCCCGCTCCTTTTCGGCCATCCCCCGTTCGCGCAGGCCGAAGCCGATGTTTTCGGCGACCGTCAGCCATGGAAACAGCGTGTAGGACTGGAAGACCATACCGCGGTCCGGCCCGGGCCGCGTCACCGTCTTGCCGTCTAGCCGAACGCGGCCTTCGCTTGGCGCCTCCAACCCGGCGACGATCCTCAACAGTGTCGACTTTCCGCAACCTGACGGTCCCAAAACGGTGATGAAGTCGTTGGCCGCCACCGCCAGGTCGATTGGCATCAGCGCCTTGACGGGTTCTCCACCCCGCACGCCGGCAAAGGTTCGCGAGACACCCTCGATAAGAAGCTTGCTCACGCCAGGCTCCATGGAAAGAGCCAGCGGTTGAACGCCTTGAACGCAAAATCGGACAACAGCCCGATCAGGCCGATGACGATGATGCCGAAGATGATCTGCCCGGTCGCCAGCCGCGACTGGCTGTTGATGATCATGTAACCGATGCCCGACGATGAGCCGATCAATTCGGCCACGATGACATAGGTCCATGCCCAGCCGAGCACCAGCCGTAGCGTCTCGGCGATCTCGGGCGCATTGGCCGGCATGATGACCCGCCTGACGATGCCATTGTTGGTCGAGCCCAGCGTATAAGCGGCCTCGACCAGGTCGCGCCGCGTGGCCCCAACCTTGACGGCAATGATCAGGATGATCTGGAACACCGAGCCGACGAAGATGACGAGCAGTTTTTCCAGCTCGCCAATGCCGGCCCAAAGGATGAGCAGCGGAATGAAGGCCGACGCCGGCAGATAGCGGGCGAAGGAGACGAAGGGCTCCAGAAACGCTTCCACCGGCTTCCAGGCGCCCATGGCGATGCCGAGCGGCACCGCGACGACCGAGGCCAGTACAAAGCCGCCGAAGACCCGCCAGATGGTGATCAGTATGTCGAGCCAGAAACGATCCTCGACCAGCAGCCGCCAGCCATCCCGCAGCATCGACAGCGGATCGGCGAGGAAGATGCGGTTGACGTGGCCGCCAAGCGTGATCCAGGCCCAGAAGGCCACGAACAGCACGAAGAAGGAGATACCGAGCACTGTTCGCAGGCTCGGAGAGACAGGATGCAAGGGGCGCATCTTCGTCCTTTGTCAGCGGCAAGGCGGCGGCGCTCTGCGCCACCGCACGGTGCCCAAGGGTTGAACCGTCAATTCGCCACGGCGCTGGTGTCGGCCAGAGTGGCGACGTCGGGTGCCTCCTTGATCAGCCCCATTTGCAGCAGCAGATCGCCGGCGGTCTTGGAAAAGTCCTGGAATTCCTTGGTGAAGAACTGCTTGTTCTCGGCCTTGTCGGCCCATTTCAGGTACTTTGCCGAATCCTCGAATTCATTGGCCGACTGTTTCACGTCAGCGCCCATGATCTCATAGGATTTCTGCGGCTCCTTCTTGATCATGTCGAGGGCGTCGAAATAGCTGTCGGCAAGCGCCTTGGCGGCGTCGGGATTGGCCTTGAGGAATTCGGGCGTGCAGCCGACCGTGTCGAGAACCATCGGATAGTCGAGCGTGGTCGCCAGGATATGCCCCTGGTCGGCCTTGTCGCGCACGGCCGAGATGAAGGGCTCGTAGGTGACGGCCGCATCGTTCTGGCCGGCGAGGAAGGCTTGCGCCGCCGCGTCGGGTTCGAGATTGACGACCGTGACATCCTTGGTCGACATGCCGTTCTTGTTCAGCACCCAAGCCAGCAGGAAGTAGGGCGACGTTCCAGGCGCCGAGGAAGCGACGGTCTTGCCCTTGAGATCGGCGACTGTCTTGATGTCGTTGCGCACCACGATGCCGTCGGCGCCATAGGATTTGTCGAGCTGAAAAATCTGCTTGGTGGTCACCCCGCTGGCGTTCCAGACCAGCCAGGTCTCGACCGTGGTGGCGGCGCATTGCAGGTCGCCGCTGGCGATGGCGAGCGGACGGCTGGCCTGCGGCACCTTCTTCAAGGTCACGTCGAGCCCATGCTTCTCGAACAGCCCTGCCTGCTTGGCGAGTGTCAGCGGCGCGAATCCGGTCCATCCGCTGATGCCGATGGTGAGCGATGTGGCGGCCATCGCCGGCGCGGACAAGCCCGCGGCAAGTGTCAATGTCGCGGCAAGGACGACTATTCTGTTCATATCGGTTCCCCTTTTGTTTTTCTGCGGGAAATTGTTCACAGAGGCCGACGGGCTTGTCAATCAACAGGACCGTGTTTGCGCGCAAAGCAGCCGGCAATCCGGTTTGGGATAGCGCTATCTGGCGTCGGGCATCCAGTTGCGGTTGCGCCACATTTTCTCGCCGACCTGGCAGTCGGCGATGGGCTTGTCCTGCGCCAGCACCACTGGCGGATGATCCGCCGCCTCCGCCGCCCATTGCCGTGACGCCGGGCCGGCGAGCTCCAGCACCAGCTTGCGGCGGATGGCTTCGGGAAATTGCCTCCAGTCGTTGACCGGGATCATGAAGGCGCCGGGACCGCCGATGACGCAGTCGCTGTAGTAGCGATCGAGATCGTTGACGTCATAGACGCCGGAAAAGCCGCCTCGGGTCATCAGCGGCAGGCCGTTGATGACTATGCCTTGCCTGACCACCCCGTCGCGGGCGAGATTGACCGGCGCGCCCTGGTTGTTTGGCCCGTCGCCCGAAATGTCGATGACGCGCTTGGTTCCCTGGTAGCCGCTTTCGGCGAAAAGGTCACTGCCGAACTCCAGCGCGCCGGAGATCGAGGTGCGCCGCGCGCTGTTGGGCGGCTGAGCCGACAATTGCGCCACCACCCGCTCCGCATCGGCCCGGGTCGCGATCGCTGTCCACGGCACGATGACGCGTTGCCAGTTGGTGCCGGCCCATTCGACATAGGTGACGGCGATCTTGCCATAGGCGCCATCGGTAATCGCCTGCAGCACATTGTCGTGCGTCAGCGCCGCCGCGTAGCCATGACGCTGGATCTCGAGCTCGTCGGCTGACATCGACAGCGACACGTCCACCGCCAGCACCAGTTCGACATCCACCGGCTCGTCTGCGCGAGACATTGTCGTCGGCCAGAGCGTCAGCGCCAGCGCGACGACGCTCGAAAGCAGATGTCTTGCAGTGCCAAAACCAGACATGCCGCGAGGGTAAGCCAGAATCGACAGCTGAAAAAGAGAAAAGCCCGACCTGGGCCGGGCTCATCCGAACACGCGGGAAATTCTTGGCGAAGGCTCAGCTCCGCGGCTTGAGATTCTCCGGGTCGTAAAGCGGCTTGTAGCCGACACTGGCGACCTCGACCGGATAGGTCTCGCCGAAATACTCGACCTTGAGCCTGCGGCCTTCCTGGGCATAGGCCCAGGGCAGATAGGCGAGCGCGATGTTCTTGCCGATCGTCGGGCCATAGGCGACCGATGTCGTGAAGGAGCGGCGGCCGAGTTCGTCGACCAGTGTTTCCCCGCTCTCGGGGTCCATCACCGGCATGATGCCGACGGGATAGCGGGCGACACCACTGGAATCCCTGTTCTCAGTCATCACCAGCGTGCATAGCATCGCCGGCTGGTGCGCGCGCTCACGATACTCCAAGTGCTTGGCCTTGCCGCAGAAATCGTTCTCCTTGACCTTCGGGCGGGCGAGATCGGCTTCCAGCAGATTATACTCGGTCAAGAGGTCGGCGTTCTGCAGCCGCAGGCTCTTCTCCATGCGGCGCGTATTGGCGTAGGTCTCGACGCCGAATGGCATGACACCGGTCGAGCGCAGCGCGTCCCAGACGGCGAGACCATCCTCGTAGCGCATATGCAGTTCCCAGCCCTGCTCGCCGACATAGGAGATACGGAACGCCGTGACATCCTTGCCGCCGATCCGGACCGGCTTGATCGCCGCGAACGGAAAATTCTCCGGCGAAAGCCCATCCGGGTTCTCGACCACCTTTTGCAACGTCGTGCGGGCATTCGGCCCCCAGATGCCGATGGTGACGTACTTCTCGGTCACGTCGGTGATGGTGACGTCGAACCCTTTGTCCTGAGCCGTGCGGCGCATGTACTGGTAGTCGCGCGGCCCGGCGTCGGCGCCGTCGATCAGCCGACAGCGGTCGGCCATGCGGATCACCGTGAAGTCGGCGCGCACCATGCCTTGCTCATCGAGGAAGTGGGTGTAGATGCCCTTGCCGATGTTGTTGTCGCCGCCGATCTTGGCCGCGCACAGCCATTCCAGCAGCGCGACATGGTCGGGTCCTTCGATGTCATACATCGAGAAATGCGAGAGGTTGACGATACCGCAATCCTCGCTCATCGCCAGATGCTCGGCGTTGGAGACGCGCCAGAAATGGCGGTTGTCCCATTCGTTCTCGCGCACCGGCACGCGGTTTCCATACTTCTCAAGCAGATGCTCGTTGGCGGCATAGCCGTGCGCACGCTCCCAGCCGCCCAGCTCCATGAAATAACCGCCGAGTTCCTTTTCACGCTCCCAGAACGGCGAGCGCCTGATGTTGCGGGCCTTGGAGAAGGGTTCGCGCGGATGCACCGCCGGGTTGTAAACCTTCATCGCCGTCTCGGTGCAGCGATCCCAGATGAATTGTTCCTTGGTCTGGTGCGGATAGAAGCGCGCATAGTCGATGGCGTGGTGGTCGATCGCGGTGCGGCCATCCGTCATCCAGTCGGCGATCAGCTTGCCCATGCCGGGGCCGTCCTTGACCCAGATGGCGACGGCGTACCACAGGCCCCTCACCTTCTGGCTCTCGCCCATGGACGGGCCACCATCGGCCGTCACCTGCAGCAGGCCGTTGAAGGAATGGCTTTCGTTATAGCCGAGTTCGCCCAGGATCGGCGTCAGTTCCATGGCGCGTTCGAGCGGCGCCAGGATCTGCTCCATGTCGAGATCGCGCTGCGACGGCGACAGCCGTGCCTGGTCCTTCTCCAGCAGGTCGCGCGGATGGCAGAGGCGCGGATTGGTCTCTTCGTAGTAACCCCATTCGATCTGCCCGCCTTCGGCGGTCTTGGGGTCGCCGGTGTCGCGCATATAGGCCGAGTTGCCCTGGTCGCGCAGCAGAGGCCAACCGATCTCCTTGCCGGTGCCGGCGAACTCGGTATAGGGGCCGAAGAAGGTCAGCGGATGGTCGATCGGCATGACCGGCAGGTCCTCGCCGACCATCTCGGCGATCAGCCGGCCCCAGATGCCGGCGCAGACGATGACATAGTCGGCCTCGATCGTGCCGCGGTCGGTCACCACGGCACTGATGCGGCCGTCCTTGACCACGAGCGACTTCGCCGGCGTGTTGGCGAAGGATTTGAGCTTGCCGGACGCTTCCGCCTGGTCGACCAGCTTGCCGGCAACGGTCTGCGAGCGCGGAATGACGAGGCCTGCGTCCGGATCCCACAGGCCGCCCTGCACCAGATCCTGTTCGATGAGCGGGAATTTTTCCTTGATCTCGGCGGGGTCGATCAAACGGGCGCGCGTCCCGAAAGCCTTGGCCGAGGCGATCTTTCGCTTGATCTCATCCATGCGGCCGTCGTCGCCGACACGGGCGACCTCGAGGCCGCCGACGCGCGCGTAATGACCCATCTTCTCGTAGAAATCGATGGAATAGAGCGTCGTCCAGCACGACAGGAAATCGTGGCTGGTGGTGTAGCAAAAGTCGGAAGCGTGCGCGGTCGAGCCGATATCGGTCGGGATGCCCGACTTGTCGATGCCGACAATGTCGTCCCAGCCGCGCTCGATCAGATGATGGGCGATCGATGCGCCGACAATGCCGCCGAGGCCAATGATGACGACCTTCGCCTTTTTCGGAAACTCTGCCATTGCCCGCGACTCCAGAATGCTGTTGCGGGCGGCGTCGGCGCCCGTCTGATCGGCGCACAATATGCAGGCGACGGGGACGGCGCTACCGCCTGTTTGCGACACGCCACAGATGCCGCGCGACCCCTCCCCAAATCAGGAAAACATCTACCCGTCAGGCGAAAGCCCAGACGTCCTCGGCCTGGAAGCCGACCTGGTAGCCCGCCGTCTTCAGCTTGACCACCACCTGTCCGATCTCCGGCGCGAGCAGCGCACCAACCTCGACCTTGATCATGCCGGGACGATAGCGCTTGAGGTCGAGCTGCTCGAACACGATCCAGTCGGCGCCTTCACAATCGACGAGGAAGGCGTCGATATGGGTGATGCCGTTGCGGTCGAGCAATGTCTGCAAGGTCTCCGACGGCACCTCGATGTCTTTCAGATGCGGCGCGAACTTGTTGAAATTGGCGTCGGCCTCGCCCCAGGCATTCTTGCCCGACATCAGGTTGGTGTCGGTCACCGACGAGCAGCCGATGAACTCGATCGGCAGCGTGCCGGCTTCGAGTGCGGCAGCGTCAAAGGTGTGGACGGTGATCGTGCCTTTTGTTCTCGTCACCGCGACGGGTTCGATGACGAAGCGGTCCGTGTCAGGGTAATTGGCGCGCAGCCGTTTCTGGTTGTACGGGATCGGCTCGACCAGCATGGCGCGGGCCTTCGGAATGCGGTGCAGCCAGGGCGTCACGTCATCGAACAGCGCGCCATCGCAGGCGCCGACATTGACCATCTGGAATGGCCGGCCGCTATCACCGAAGCGTGCCTTCAGCGCGGCCTTGGCGAGGAACTTGGTGCCGCGCAGCGACGGCCCGCGATCGAGCAGGCCGGCGGGAAGCCCGAGCGACAGGGCAATGCGCGCCAGGTTGGAAACTGAACTCATGATTTGTCTCCTGGTATGACGTGCAGGGCGGCGCGGTGCTGGCCGGTGACCGCCGCCCACAACGCCATGAAGGGCGGTGCCAGCAGCAGGAATGGCGGGATCAGATGCGGGAAATAAATGCGCGTGTCGTGGATCGGGAAGACGCTGAATTTGGCGAGCGCACCGAGCACCAGCGCAGCAAACAGAATGCCCGCGCGGCGGCCGAGCCTGAAGCCGGCGCGGTTGGCCGCAAACCACCCGGCCAGCGCCAGAACCGAGACCCCGACCCAGCTGTTCAGGTTGACGGCGCGCAGCAGCGAGGCGGCAAACGCCCGGAGATAGGCAATGACGGAAAAAGCCGGCTCAAACCCGTCCATATTGTAGTGCTGCCCGATGCTGGAAAACCACAGATGCGGCCACCAGCCGGGATGATGGGCCCAGTGCGAAATGGCAAAATACGCGGCGAGCGAAGCGGCAAAGCCGACCAGCACGCCCCAGGCCTTCTGCCGGAACAGGACCAGCAGCACAGCGAAAACGGCGAGGAAAACTATGTTGTCCGGCCGCACCATGAAGGCGAGGAAGAGGAGGATCGCCGTCGCCACCTCGCGGCCTCGGACATAAGCGAAGAGACCGCCTAGCAGCAGTGCCGAGGTAAGCAGGTCCGGTGTCGAAGCGCGCGCGGCGTCGCCGAAATCGGCCATGATCAGCACCGCGCCGACCACCGGTGCCAACGCCAGTGCCTTTTCCGCACGCAGCCAGAGCAGCGTGATCGCGCCGAACAGCAGGACCGAAAACACCTGCACCAGCCGCATCGCCTCGACCGGCGACATGACGGAACTCAGCGTCGACAGGATTTCGGCATAGAGGAACTTGATCCGGTACATGCCGAGCAACGAATGGAAGTCGGCGGCGTTCTGCGTCATGTGGCTGCGGAAGCCACCGCCATCGTCGGTCAGCGCCTTGTAGTCGCCCGCCGAGACACCCGATTTGACGGTGTTGTAGGCATAGTCATGCAGTGCCTGCGCATCGGGGTAGGTGCCCTCCTCCGATATGGCGAGATAGGGCAGCATGTCCCAGTTGGCGTCGGGCATCACCCAGGCCGTGAACGCCGTCAAAAGCATATAGAGGGCGAAGGCAGCCGCACCGATCGGAGCCGCCAGCCACGCGTAGGTCCCCTCGCCCCACGCCAGACCGGCCTCGGCGAGCCGGTCGAGTGGACTTTGCGGAGCGGGCGACTTGGTCAGCATGTCTTCTCGGCGAACGTTCGTTTCAACGGACTTGGCTTTTGACGAAATCCTTCACGATCGCCACGATGCCACGCGACAAGAGACTGTCGAAGGCATCGACGAAGCGATCGACATGCTCGCGCTGGCAGATCAGCGGCGGCTCGAGCCGGATGACGTTGCGGTTGTATTCGGTGAAGGCGACGAGCACGTCGTAGTCGCGCAGCAGCAGCGCGCCGACGAAACCGGACAGCGAACCCTTCAGCTTGTCGTCGAGCACGCTGACGATAGGGCGCAGCACCATCGGCAAGGTCTGCGAGAAGTCGTGGAACTCCAGCCCCACCATGAAACCCTTGCCGCGCACGTCCTTGATGATCTTCGGGTATTTTTCCCTGAGTGCCTGCAGCCGCTGCAGCAGGTACTCGCCGGTGACGGCGGCGTTGTCGATCAGCCCCTCGTCGTAAAGCACGTTGATGCCTTCGATCGCCGTGGCACACGCCTCGCCCATGCCGCCGAAAGTGGCCATGGCGTGGATCATCGCCGTCTTCGGCGTGCCGTAGGCCTTCATGTAGATTTCGCGGCGCGCAATCATCGCGCCGACAGCGGCCTTGCCGGCGCCCAGCGATTTGGCCAGTGCCGTCACGTCGGGCACGACGCCGTGATGCTCGAAGGCATAGAAGCGGCCCGAGCGGCCATAGCCGCACTGCACTTCGTCGGCGACCCACAGCACGCCATACTGGTCGCACAGCGCCCGCAGCTTCCGCCAGTATTCGGTCGGCGCCTGGATGATGCCACCGCCGCCCTGGATGGTTTCCAGCACGATGACGCCGATCTCCGGATCGGAGCGGAACAGGCGCTCGACGGCCTCGATATCGGCAAAGGGAATGCGGACGGTATTGTCGGCCATCCTGAAGTCGGCGCGGTAGAGCTGGCCGTCGGTGATGCCCAGCACACCCTTGGTCTTGCCGTGGAATGAATTCTCGGCATAGACGATTTTCGACCGCTTCGGGCCGGCGGCACGCTCGGCAAGCTTCACCGCCGCCTCCATCGCTTCCGAGCCCGACGAGCCCAAAAACACCATGTCGAGATCGCCAGGCGAACATTTGGCGATGTTGTGCGCCAACGCGGCGGCATATTGCGACATGAACGCGATGGCGATTTCCTGCCGCTTCTCCTCCTGGAATTTCTTGCGCACTTCCAGAATGCGCGGATGGTTGTGGCCGAAGGCCAGCGACCCGAAGCCGCCGAAGAAATCGAGGATCTTGCGGCCGTTCTGGTCGATGTAGAACATGCCCTCTGCACGTTCGATCTTGATCTTGTGGAAGCCGAGCAGCTTCATGAAATGCAGCTGGCCGGGGTTGAGATGCGCCTTGAACAGCTCGGTCATCTCCGCGATATCCATCGCCTTGGCCTGCTCGACGGCGATCAGGTCGGGCTTGGCGATGGTGGCGGGCGACAGTGTCGGCGCGCTGACCAGGGTGCGCGTATTCGTCTGTTCCGGCTTGGCCATGACGGTCATTTCAATCTCCTGTTCGCGCCCGCGACTGGCGTCGTGCGCAATAAACTGTTCGGCGCGCCCCTATTCGGCGGGCACATGTTTGGTGGCGACGGCTTGCCCGGCCTTCTTGGCGCGGTATTCGCTGTAGGCGGCGATCAGCATGTCCTCGTCGCGGTATTGCGGCACCCAGCCGAGCTGCCGCCCGGCCTTGGACACGTCGAGCACGCAGTCCTCGTCGGCGATCAGATATTGCTCCGGATCCATGATCGGCATGTTGAAGAGGTCGAGCAGGTCGAGCGTGCGCTTGACCGCCCAGCCGGGGGTAGGCAGCAGGATCGACTTCGAGCCGGCATGCCGGATCAGGTCGCCAAGCAATTTCTTCACCGGCGGCGGATTGAGCGACCCGAGATTATAAGCCTCGTTCGGCACACCGGCCTTCCACGCGGCGCGCGCCGCCTCCGCGCAGTCGAACACCGAGATGAACTGATAAGGGTTGCGGCCCGAACCGATCATCGGCACTGGAAAGTTCCAGTCGATCAGCTTGAACAGCTTTTCGAGGATGCCGAGGCGGCCGGGCCCGATGATCAGGCGCGGGCGAAACAGCGAGATCGACATGCCGCGCTTGCGCCATTCGCCGGCCAGTTCCTCGGTCTTCTGCTTCGACCAGCCATATTCGCCGAGCGGCGCGACCGGGTGCTCCTCGGTCATCGGCTGGGTGACGGTGTGGCCATAGATCATATCGGTCGTATAGTGGACGAGCCTGTGGGCACCAGCCTTGTCCATGGCCTCCAGGATGTGCTCGGTGCCGTGGAAATTGACCGGAAAGAAGAAGTCGTGCCGCTTCGCCCGCACCTGGATCGGCGACAGCATCTTGGCCGACAAATTGTAGACCATGTCGTCGGCCTTCAGCCCGACCGCGGCAACCGAGCCTTGGTCGGTGACGTCGCACTTGATGAAGCGGACAGTGCGGTAATGCGCAAGGTCGCTCCTGACGATGTCGGCGACGACAACCTCTTCACCGTCGGCCACAAGCTTCGGCGCTAGGTGACGGCCAACAAAGCCGTCACCCCCGAAAATCACATGTCTCATCGAACGATCTCGTTTGCTTGTATCTTGTCGGGCGTGATGGAAGCGCTCTGATCTTCATGCCCTCGCCCACTTTGCGCGATCAGCACCGTGCCGACGCAGATGCAGGCAATGCCGGCGATGCGCCAGCCATTCAGGTCTTCTCGGAAGACGAAATAGGCAAAGATCGCGACCGCGACATAAGCCAGGCTCAGAAACGGATAGGCGAAGGAAAGCTCGACCTTGGAAAGCACGTAGAGGTGCGAGGCCATCGAAATGACGAAGGTGCACAGGCCAAGGAAGACCCAGGGGCTGAAGACGATCTGCAACAGCTTGATCAGCGGATTGGTGCCCTCGAATGAAATCGGTCCGAGCGACATCATGCCTTGCTTCAGCATCAGCTGCGCAGCGGCATTTGTCATGACCGTAAACAAAATGAAGACGATATATTTCATGTAGCCCGCCACCCTGTGATATCAGCTAATACAAATCTGAAAAGATTTCGTGAACCCACAAGACATTTTTGGGTAAATCTGGATGTTAAACTTTCGTAAACCACGATTCATTCTAAGTTTACCTATTCGGCTGCCTCTGCATCGCGCCGCCGCGGGTCGACAATCCCGGCCGTGCGCGCCCAGAAGTCGGACATGAAGGCGGGATCGCGCAGCGCTTCCAGCCTCGGCCACTCTGGGAACGAAGCAACGAAGGTTGCAGCACTCATGCGCGCATCCTTGTAAGGGTTGACCGCCCCACCAGCCGCGATCGTCATGCGGTCGAGTTCGCCGAGCAGGGCAAGTGTCGCCGCTCCCCTGTTGGGGAAGTCCAGCGTCAGCGTGTAACCCGGACGAGGGAACGACAGCAGCGCCGGCGAGCGGACCCCACCGAAGCGCTTCAAGACGGTGAGGAACGACCCCTGCCCGGCCTGCCTAGCCGCCGTGAGCAGTGCCGGCACGATTGTGCGCGCGGCCTCTTCCGGGACCACGCTCTGATGCTGGAACAGCCCCTTCGGTCCATAGAGCCTGTTCCAGTCGCGCACACCGTCGAGCGGGAAGAAGAAGCCCTGGTATTCGACCTTGCGCGGCGCCTTGGCCTGCCCCTTTTTCCACCTGTAGGCGGCGTTGAAAGCAGTCAGGAACGGCCGGCTGAGCACGTTGAAAGGCGGCTGGAGCGGAACGGAGAATTTCGCGCTCGCAGGCGCGGCCGCGTGCGAACCGTGCTCGGCGTGGTTGCCGGTAAACAGCAGCCCCCGTCCGCTGTTGCGGCCACCGGCGAGCTGGTCGATCCAGGCGACGGCATATTCATTGGCCTGGTCCGCCGCTTCGGCAAGGTCGAAATATTCGCGGAGGTCGCGAAACCGCGTCGTCTTTTCCACGATATCGAGCGACGGAACCCGCATCAGCCGGATCGTAGCCGACAGGATCAGTCCGGTGAGCCCCATGCCACCGACGGTCGCCCGAAACAGGCGCGGATTGTCGGTCGCAGAGCAGCGATAGCTGTGTCCATCCGACCGAAGCAGCGTGAAACTTTCCACATGGCAACCGAACGTGCCGCGCCGGTGATGGTTCTTGCCATGGACATCGTTGGCAATGGCGCCGCCGAGCGTGACGAATTGTGTGCCGGGCACCACCGCCGGGAAGAAGCCGTGAGGCGCGGCATGTGCAATGACATCCGCGAGCAGCACCCCGGCGTCCGCTTCGAGCAGACCGCTCTCGGCGTTGAAGCCGCGAATGCGGTTCAGGGGCCGCATGTCGATGACGGTGCCGAGCTGGTTCTGGCAGGAATCGCCGTAGGATCGGCCGTTGCCATAGGCAAGCAGCGACGCTTGCCTGGCCTGGCCGCTCTTCAGCAGCGCAATGGCGTCATCGGCGTGGATCGCCCTTGCCGCTGGCGGCGTGGCAAGGCCAAAGCTCTGGAAGCGTTCCGCCATGCCTACCAGCCTCCGATGACCAGCAGCACCGCGCCGATCGCCACCACGATCTGGCTGCGCCAGTCGCGAATGATGAAGACGACCGGGTCGTCATGCATTTCGTCGCGGCGCGCCAGGATCCAGACACGCATGGTGAGATAAAGCACGATCGGCGCCAGCGGCCAGATCAGCCAGGGATGCGGATAGAGTTCGCGCACCGCGACGCTGTCCATGTAGAGCGCCAGCACCAGCGCCGAGGAGAACGCCGAAGCCATGCCGGCCTGGGCGACAATCTCCTGGTCTTCGGTGCGATAGCCGCGGCCGGCAATGCGTTCGCCGGGCGGAATGGCTGTGGTGCGCAATTCGACAAAGCGCTTCACCAGCGCCAGCGACAGGAAGAAGAAGATCGAGAAGGCGAGCAGCCAGAACGAGACGTCGACGCCTGTGGCGGCCGCGCCGGCGAGCACACGAATGGTGTAGAGGCCGGCAAGCGTCAGCACGTCGACCAGAAGCATGCGCTTGAACGACAGCGAATAGGCCGTGGTAACGACCATGTAGCCGCCGAGCACAGCCAGGAATTCAGGCGACAGGAACAGCCCGGTGCCGACGCCGATCGCCAGCAGCACCGCGATCGCGCCAAGGCCGAACGGAATAGACAGCGCACCGCTGGCGAACGGCCTGTTGCGCTTGGTCAGATGCTTGCGATCGAGCGCAAGGTCGAAGAAATCATTGAGGATATAGATCGCCGACGCCACCGCGCTGAACGAGACGAACGCCAGCAGGCATTCCCAGATCATGTTGGAATTGAAATATTCGTGCGACAGCATCATCGGCACGGCGATCAGCGAATTCTTCAGCCACTGATGGACGCGCAGCATCTTGACGATGGTCCGCAACGTCGGCTTGGGCGCCGGCATCGTTTCGGCGCCATGCGCCGCCTGCCAGCGCGCGGCATGACGGTCCGGGGCCACCACGATCGCGCTGCGTGCCGCGTCGAACACCTGGAGGTCATGGCGGCTGTTGCCGGCATAGTCGAAACCGGCATCGCCATAGGCCGCAAGGAGGGAGGCTCGCTTCTTTCCCGAAGTGAGATTGTCGAGACCGTCGGTGGCCAGTACCCGGTCGAAAATGCCGAGATGGACAGCAATGGCGTCGGCGAACTTGCGCGGCGTGCCGGTGGCCAGCACGAGCTTGCGGCCTTCGGCGTGCTCGGTGCGGAGCCGGTCGAGCAGGGGCGCCCGATAGGGCAGCGTGGCGGGGTCGATGTCGATGCGTTGGGCGATCGCCTGCTTCAGCCGCGCCGGTCCGCCGGCCGCCCAGAAAGGCACCAGGAAGAAATAGAGCGGGTTCTTCTTGAGGAGGATGAACAATCCTTCCCACAAAAGGTCCGTCGCGATCAGCGTGCCGTCGAGATCGACCGCAAGCGGTATTGCGTTCCTGTCCGACCGCGCGTCCATGCCCGTCCTGCCCTGCCAGCGTCTGATCCGGAAACCGGAACCCGTTGGGCGCCGTGTTTCGGCGTCTTGATGCTGGTATAGCGGGGGATCGCCTAGCGAACATTAAAACGTACGGTTGCAAAGGGCTGCCGCCGCGGTATTTCCATCGTCATTGTTAAACAACAGCTACCGGAAACAATAAAAGGCCGAGCAAACGCCCGGCCTTTCCAATCATCACACCGAGATTACTTGATGCGGGCGACGCCGCCTGAAATCTCGACGGTTTCCGAACCGGTCAGGGCTTCAAGGTCGCCATTGGGCAAGGTGACAAAACAGCCATTCTGGCAGAACTCGACGGTTTCACCGCCAGCCAGCGCAAGCTCGGTCTTGCTGCCGCCCTCGGTCACGACCAGCGTGCGCGTCTCGGCGTCCTTGTTGACCGCGCTGGCGGCATGGGCCGAGCCGCTCACGGCTAGCAAGGCCACGGCAGCGACGAGAGACTTCCACATTTGCAATATCGGTGTTCCCACCGCCTCTGTTGCATTTCCACAAGGCATTCTCGCCTTTGCATGGGAGCTTATATGAGATGGAAGCTGAACCGCAACTGAATGCCGCATTCATGCCGCAATTGGCTTTGGCTTTCGCACATACCCACCCTGTCAATCTGGCCGCGCGGCAATGCGTCTCGGCAATGGCAGCCCGGTAGGAGGATCCAGAGCCTAGTCCGGATCGGGTTTCTTCGACTTGCGCTGCTTCGGCAGCTTTTTCGCTTCGGCCTCGGCTTGCGCCTTGGCCTCTTCCCGTTCGGCGAAATCGACCTCGATCTTGTCGTCGTCGGTCGGCCATGCCACGTGCTTCTTGGCCTCGACGACCGCGCGCGGCGTGGACGGGATTTCGATATGCTGGTCGTCGAATCTTTCCAGCACGGTGAAGCGGACGTCGTTCTGCACGATGTTGCCGTTCATCACATCGGCCAGGAACACGCGGATCTCGAATTCGAGCGCGGCGGGTCCAAAATTGGAAAACAAGACGAAAGGCTCGGGGTTCTTCAGCACCAGCGGATGGCTGCGCGCGATATCCAGCAGCACCGCGTGGACCTGCTTGACATCGCTGCCATAGGCGACGCCCACCTTGATGTCGATGCGGCCGAGCTTGTTGCGGTGCGTCCAGTTGCCGACGGCGTTGTTGATCAGGTTCGAATTGGGCAGGATCACCGACTGCCGCTGAAAAGTCTCGATCTCCGTGGCACGCACGCTGATCTTCTTGACCGTGCCGCTGACGTCGCCGGCCACAATCCAGTCGCCGACCTTGAACGGCCGCTCGGCCAGAAGGATCAGGCCGGAGACGAAATTCGACACCACATTCTGCAGGCCAAAGCCGATACCGAGGGAAAGCGCACCCGCGACCAGCGCCAGGCTGGAGAGGTCGATGCCGGCCGCAGAGATGCCGACCAGTGCGGCGAGCGCAACGCCGGCATAGCCGACCGCCAGCCGGATCGAGTTGCGCACTCCGGTGTCGACCTTGCCGCGCGCCATGACCGAGCCGTCGAGCCAGCCCTGGAACCAGCGCGTCAGGAAATAGCCGATAACGAAGACGACGATGCCCGACAGGATGCCAGTGACCGAAATGGTCACCGAACCGATATTGATTCCGGTTGCGAGCTTGTACGCCCACGCCTCGATGTCGCCGAGCTGGAAGCCCCACATCAAAAGGATCAACGGCAGAAACACCAGCATGATCATCACGTTGATGGCGATGCTGACGACAAGGCCGAGCTGGTCGAGTGCGGTATCTTCATAGCTGGAATTGGCCGACAGCCAACGCCCGACCGAGGTGTTGGCGAAAGCGCCCTCCTCGCCGATCGCCTGCGCCGACAGGAAGCCGATATAGGCCGTTATCAGCGCGGTGCCGGTGACCACGACCTGCAGCGAGACGAACAGGGCAAGGCCGATATAACCGAGCAGCGCCGCTATGATGGTGAAAAGCCCCAGCCCGAGCGAGGTGTAGCGCAGCCAGGCCGGCCACGGGCGCCAGCTTCCGTCACGCGCCCTGAACGGCCTCAGCATCGCCATGAGGATCAGGATGACGCCGACGATGATGGTGGCCACGAAACTGCGCGCGATGGTCAGCGACAGCGGCGACCCCATCTTGTCGTTGACGACCGACAGGAAGGTGTTGAAGCTGATGACCACGGCCATGGCGGTGGTCAGGCGGACCAGCCAGCGCGCCGGCCCGGTTTCGACGGGGATGAGCCGCCAGTTGGGCAAACGCGGCTCGAGTGCAGCGTTGGTCAGCCGATTGACACAGAACACCACGCCGATGACCGTGGCCAACGCATTGAGGAAGAGGCCAATATCGCCGCGCAGCACGTTGTAATAATTGAAAAAGAAGATCGTCGAGCCGAGAAAGGCGGCGACAGCCAGCGTCGGCAGCAAGGTCGACCAGAAGGCCACGGACAGGCGGCTGAGATAGGATGGGTCCTCATTGGTCGGATCGGCCTCGAACACCCGCCCGAACAGGCGCCTCCCGCCGACCAGCAGCACCAGCGCCAGGCCGAGCGCCATGAAGGTGGCGGCCAGGATAGCCTGAAACTTGAACTTGATGGCGAAGCTCAGCCAGGACGACACCGCCTTGTAGAAATTGCCGAACTCGTCGCGCGCATCGGAAAACACCTGCGGGCTCAGCGCGTCCGAGAGCACGTAGCGCTTCGTCAAAAGATTGCGGAACAGCGCGCTGCGCATGTTGCCGATCTTGTCGATCAGCCCGCTGATGCGGATCGACAAGGATTGAGCTTGCGCGATGACCGCGTTGATCTCGGCCTTTTCGGACGTCAGCCCCTCGCGTTCGGCGCTGACGATGTCGGGCTCAGCCGGTTGGCCGGCGGCGGGCGGCGGCCCGAGCTGTTCGAGCCTGCTGTTGATTTCGCCCAGGCGTGTGCGGAACGCCAGCGCGCTGGTCAGCGATTGCCGTGACAATTCCTCGAGTTGCAGGCGGATGTCGACGAGGTTGCTGTCGTCCTCGCCATCCTGCTGTATCTGCTTCTCGAAATTGTCGGCCTTGGTCGTCAGGCCTTGAATGATCTTTTGCTGATCGGCGACCAATCCGGCGGGCGCCTGGCCAACGCCTTGCGCCGCCGCCTCGAACGACAGCGGCGCCGAAACGACAAGCGCCAGGACCAGGATAAGGCGAAGCAATCGAAAAAACATGATGGATTGGCGACTCGCGGACGGCAAAGGCATTCAAAAAGCCTGTCCTTGATAAAGACGGCCATATCATGGGGCAAGTCACCGCGACGATCGCGCTCATCGAGCGTCGGCCAGTCGAAAGGCGATGGCGCAATATTGGCTTTGTATCAGCCCCCTGCTCTATAGTCTGCCGCATCGCCCGAACCGGATGACAATGATGGCAGAGTACTCGGCCTTTTCGCTGCTTGCGAACGCGCTCAAGGGAAACAAGGACTGGAAGCCGGCCTGGCGCAAGCCGGATCCGAAGGCATCCTACGACGTCATCATCATCGGCGGCGGCGGGCATGGGCTGGCGACCGCCTACTATCTAGCCAAGGAACACGGCATCACCAATGTCGCGGTGCTGGAGAAAGGCTGGCTGGGCTCCGGCAATGTCGGCCGCAACACCACGGCCGTTCGCTCAAATTACCTGCTGCCCGCCAACACCCGCTTCTACGAACATTCGATGAAGCTGTGGGAAAACCTGTCGCACGAGCTCAATTACAACGTCATGTTCTCGCAGCGCGGCTGCCTGAACCTGGCGCACACGCCGGCTCAGTTCGACGACTACGCAAGACGCGGCAACGCGATGCGCCATCTCGGCGTCGATGCGGAATTGATGACACCAGCCGAGATCAAGCGCTTGATCCCGGCGCTCGACATCTCCAACGGTGCACGCTTTAACGTGGTCGGCGGCCTGATGCAGCGGCGGGCCGGCACCGCCCGGCACGACGCCGTCGCGTGGGGCTATGCGCGCGGCGCCGACCGGCGCGGCGTCGACATCATCGAGAATTGCGAGGTCACCGGCTTCCTGCGCGACGGCGACCGGGTTACCGGCGTTGCCACCTCGCGCGGCGATATCAGGGCCAAGAAGGTCGCGGTCGCGGTGGCTGGCAGCACCGGACGGGTCATGCAACTGGCCGGCGTCGAGACGATGCCGATCGAAAGCCATGTGCTGCAGGCCTTCGTCACCGAATCACTGAAACCCTTCATCGACACGGTCGTGACCTTCGGCATGGGCCATTTCTACATGTCGCAGTCCGACAAGGGCGGCCTTGTCTATGGCGGCGACATCGACGGTTACAACAGCTACGCCCAGCGCGGAAACCTGCCCATCGTCGATGAGGTGATGAGCGAGATGCTGGCGCTTTTCCCGGGCCTTGCGCGTGTGCGCATGCTGCGCTCCTGGGGCGGCGTCTGCGACATGTCGATGGACGGCTCGCCGATCATCACCATGGGGCCCCTACCTGGCATGTATCTCAATTGCGGCTGGTGCTATGGCGGCTTCAAGGCGACGCCCGCTTCCGGCTGGTGCTTTGCCTGGACCATCGCCAAGGATCAGCCTCACGATTTCAACGCCCCGTTCACGCTGGACCGCTTTCATCGCGGGCTGGTGATCGACGACAAGGGCCAGGGTGCAAACCCGAGGCTCCACTAGACAAGGCTTCATTAGGAACATTCCGTGCTGATCACTTGCCCCTATTGCGGCCCGCGCGATGTCATCGAGTTCACCTATCAGGGTGACGGCAACCGCGAACGTCCCGACCCCGCCTCGCAGAATTTCGAGGCCTGGAATGCCTATGTCTACGACCGGCTGAACCCGGCCGGCGACCACAACGAGATCTGGCAGCATTCCGGCGGCTGCCGGGCTCACCTGAGGGTGGTGCGCAACACGCTGACGCATGAGATTTCCAGTGTCGCCTTCGCGCGTGGCGATCACAGCTCGGCCGCGCACCGCAAGGCGGAGGACAAGCCATGAGCCCGCGACGCACCGACACGGGCGGCCGCATAGACCGGCTGAAGACGATCCGCTTCACCTTCGACGGCGTTGCCTATACCGGGCATGGCGGCGACACGCTGGCGTCCGCGCTGCTGGCCAATGGCGTCACCTTGTTCGGGCGTTCTTTCAAATACCATCGGCCGCGCGGCCTGCTGAGCGCGGGCGTCGAGGAGCCCAACGCGCTGGTCACGGTGCTGAAGGGCGAAGTGCGCGAACCCAACATTCCGGCAACCATGGTCGAGATCCATGACGGGCTGGTCGCCGTCAGCCAGAACCGTTTGCCCTCGCTTGCCTTCGACATCCATGCCGTCAACCAGCTCGGCGGAAAACTGCTGTCGGCCGGGTTTTACTACAAGACCTTCATGGGACCGGTTGTCGGCCCGCTGAAAGGCACGCGCTTCTGGATGTTCTGCGAGCATTTCATCCGCCGCGCCGCCGGCCTCGGCAGCGCCGGATCGGCAAAGGACCCGGCCCGCTACGAGCGCATGAACGCTTTTTGCGACGTGCTTGTGGTCGGCTCCGGACCGGCCGGCCTGATGGCCGCCAAGGCAGCCGCCGACCAGGGCGCCCGCGTCATCCTGGCCGATCTCGAGCCGCGTTTCGGCGGATCGGCCAACTGGTCCGGTGAAACCATCGATGGCGCACCCGCCGCTGATTGGGTGCGGCGCACCGTGGCCCAGCTTGAGGCGCGAGACAATGTCCGGCTTCTGCCGCGCACCACTGTCTGGGGCTACTACGACAACAATACGCTTGCCGCGCTCGAGCGGGTCAGCGACCACAAGGCGCAGCCCGCCAAGGGGGAGCCGCGCCATCGCTACTGGGCGATCCGCGCCGGATCCGTCGTGCTGGCCACCGGCGCCTTCGAAAGGCCGCTGGTGTTTCCCGGCAATGACCGGCCCGGCGTGATGTTGGCGCATGCGGCGGAGCGCTACGCCAACGAATTCGGCGTGCTGCCGGGCCAACGGGTCGTGCTGTTCACCAACAATGACAGCGCCTACCGCTCGGCGCTGGCGCTGAAGCAGGCGGGTGCGGCGATCGTTGCCATCGTCGACGTGCGCCCGCAACCATCCGCCGAGATGGGCGTCCTGGCCGGCGAAGCCGAGGCGGAACTGCTTTCCGGCCATGCGGTGGTCGCCACGGAAGGCGGCAAGGCCTTGTCCGGCCTCAAGGTTCAGCGCTTCGACATGGTCGCGGGCGCGCTGAGCGGCGACGCGCGCAGCATCCATGCCGATTGCCTGTTGATGTCCGGCGGCTGGTCGCCGACCATCCATCTGGCCAGCCAGGCCGGCGCCAAGGCTGAATGGAACGCGGCCCGGCAGGCCTTCCTGCCGCCCAAGCCGACGCAAAGCTGGATCGGCGCCGGCGCGTTCACCGGCAGCTTTTCGACGGGAGAGGCAATCGCCGAAGGGCGCGCCGCAGGCCTTGCCGCGAGTGGCGGCACCGCCACGCCGACGGCACTGCCCACTGTCGAGGCAGCTCCCGGAGATCCAGATCCCGCGCCTGTGTTCGAAGTCAAGGGCAGCGGCAAGAGCTTCGTCGACTTCCAGCACGACGTCACGGCGGAGGATGTCCGCCTGGCGCATCGCGAAGGCTTCGTCTCTGTCGAGCACCTGAAGCGCTACACCACACTCGGCATGGCCACCGACCAGGGCAAGAGCTCCAACGTCCCCGGCCTCGCCATCATGGCGGAAGCGCTGAGCAAACCGATCCCGGAAGTCGGCACCACCCGTTTCCGGCCACCTTTCGCGCCGGTGTCGATCGGCTCGCTGGCAGCGGAGCGCTTCGGCGATCTCAAGCCCGAGCGGCTGACCCCGATGCATGACTGGCATGTCGACAATGGCGCGACCATGTACTCCGCCGGCCTCTGGTACCGGCCGATGATCTACGGGCTTTCGGGCGAAACCGTCGAACAGGCCTATGTGCGCGAAGCCAAGGCGACGCGCGAAACCGCGGGCATCGTCGATGTCTCGACGCTGGGCAAGATCGCCGTGCAGGGTCCCGACGCCGCCGCATTCCTCGACCGTGTCTACACCAACATGTTTTCGACGCTCGCCGTCGGCAAGGCGCGCTACGGGCTGATGCTGCGCGAGGACGGCTTTGCCTTCGACGACGGCACCACATGGCGCCTGGGCGAACAGGATTTCCTGATGACCACCACCACGGCCAATGCCGGCAAGGTGATGCAGCATCTGGAATATTTTCTCGACGTGATCTGGCCGGAACTCAAGGTCCACGTCACCTCGGTGACCGACGAATGGGCGGGAGCCGCCATCGGCGGCCCGAAAGCGCGGCAGATTTTGGCAGCCTGCGTCACCGGCACTGCCGTGGACAACGCCACCTTGCCCTTCATGGGCATCGTGCACGGCGAGATCGCAGGCGTTCCGGTGATGATTTGCCGGCTTTCCTTCTCCGGCGAAATGGCCTTCGAAGTCTATTCCGGCGCCGGCCATGGCACCCATGTCTGGGAAGCACTGGTCGAGGCCGGTAAGCCGTTCGGGCTGGTTACCTACGGCCTCGAGGCGCTGGGCACGATGCGCATCGAGAAAGGCCATGTCACCGGCGCCGAGATTGATGGCCGCACCACCGCGCGAGACCTGCATCTCGACTGGATGCTGTCGAAGAAGAAGCCATTCATCGGCTCCGCGATGATGGATCGGGAAGGTCTCGTCGCGTCCGAGCGGCTGGAACTGGTCGGCCTGATCGCGCTCGACAACCGGCCGCTCAATGGCGGCGCGCACATTGTCGAGGACGTCGACGAAGCCAATCCGCACGGCTCGATCGGGCACATCACCGCCTGCTGCTATTCGCCGGCGCTCGGCAAGCATATCGCGCTGGCGCTGGTCAAGGGCGGCAAGGCCAGGAACGGCACGCGTGCGCATGTCTCCGATCCCTTGCGCAACCGCTTCGGGCCCGTGGAGATCGTCTCCAACCACTTCTACGATCCGGAAGGGACCCGCATGCATGGCTGAGCGTCAATCGCCCCTCGAGCCGGAGTTCCATGTCGGCTCGCACGGCAATTTCGAACATGGCGTCGAGATCCTGCTCACCGAAACCAGGCCGGGCTCGATCGTGCAACTCGCGGCATGGCCAGGCGAGGAGAAGAAACTGATGGAGGCCATCCGCACCGTCACCGGGCTTGCTCTGCCCGATGGCGCCGGCGGCGGCTCGAGCGACGGCGTGAAAGCGGTATTCGGCTTCGCGCCGGGAAAATTCACGGTGACCGATGAAGCCGAAGGACTGGCCCTAGCATTGACCAAGGCGGTAACGCCGGCGATCGGCACGGTGACGGACCTGTCGCATGGCCGCACCGCGATCCGCATTGCCGGGCCGAAAGCCGAATGGGTGCTGTCGAAATTCTTCGCCATCGACTTCGCCCTGCCTGCCTTTCCGGTCGGCGCCGGCCGCTCGACAACGCATCACGATGTCTTCGCCCAGATCCAGCGCACCGGCACCGACCAGTTCGACATCTATGTCTTTCGCTCCTTCGCGCGCTCGTTCTGGAAGGCGCTCTGCCACGCCAGCGAGGAAGTCGGTTACGAGGTGCAGTAGGCATGCGGTCTTAGAGCCGCGGCCTCTGGCCTCAATGCCGGCTGGTTCTGCCGCTAGAGAATCCTGCCGAAGGCGCCCAAGGTGGAAAACGTGGTCGTCCAACCGGCCCGAGGGGTGAAAATCCCCGTTTAGAGTCGGCATATTTGGTTCGAACATCCCCATGACCGCTGAACTATCCACCGGCGCTACCGATCGCGCCGATGTGCCGGCCAGAGCCGTGCTCCTGCTGCCGCTGACGGTCGCCTGCGGCGTGTTCATGACCAGCCTCGACCAGAATGTCGTGGTGACGGCGCTGCCGGGCATCAGCGAAAGCCTTGGCCGTCCGCCAAGCCAGCTCGGCCTGCTGATCACCGTCTACGTCGCCAGCCTGATCATCTCGATGCCACTCGGCGGCTGGGCGGCCGACCGTTTCGGCCTGCGCAACGTCTATTGCTTTGCCTTGCTGGTGTTTGCCGCTTCTTCGGCCATGTGCGGGCTCTCGAACGACCTCTGGATGCTGGTTAGCGCCCGCGCGCTGCAGGGCTTCGGCGGCGCGCTGATGGGAACGCTCGGCCAGGTCGTCATCCTGTCGACCTTCCCGCGCAGCCGGACCTTGAAGATCAACATGTACATCTCGCTGGCCGGCCAGTCCGGACCGCTGGTCGGTCCGCTCGTCGGCGGCGCGCTGACCACCTACATCTCCTGGCGCTGGATCTTCTTCATCAACGTGCCGTTCGCGCTCGCGGCCGCAATTCTTGCCGCCTCGCTGTTCCCGACAATGACCAAGCCGGTGCGCACGCGGTTCGATTTTCCAGGCTTTTTGCTGGTCGGCAGCGGCATGGTGCTGCTGGTCTTCGGCATGGACTCGCTGGCGGCGAAAGACGCCGCCGGCGGCATCATCGCGGCCGAGCTTGCGCTGGCGCTCATCATCCTGACGGCCGCCTCCCTCTACTGCCTGCGCGTGCGCAATCCGCTGCTCGATCTCAAGCTCCTGCGCATCCGCACCTTCCGCATCTCGTTTCTTACTGGCGGCGGCCTTGACACGATCGGTCTCAGCTCCGTCGTCTTCCTGCTGCCGCTGATGTTCCAGCTCGGCTTCGGCATGAGCGCGGTGCAGGCGGGATCGCTGACCTTCGTGGCGGCGGTCGGTTCGGTGGGTATGCGTATCTTCATGCCACGCCTCCTCAACCGTTTCGGTTTTCGCCGCGTGCTGGTCTTGAACACGCCCGTGGTTGCCGCCATGGTCGCGGGCTTCGCCTTGGTGCAGGCAACGACCCCGGTGTGGATCACGCTCACCTACATCTTCGTCTTCGGAGTCTTCCGCTCGGTGCAATGGGCCTCAACCGGCAACCTCGCCTATTCCGACATCGCGCCCGAACAGCTCGCCCGTTTCAGCGCGCTCTACTATATCCTGTGGCAACTGGCGGTCGCCATCAGCGTCGGCCTGGCGGCTGCGATGCTGTCGTTTCTCGCCGGCGGCGGGCCGGCCGTCGCCAGCGACTTCCGGATCCTGTTCGTGATCGAAGGCGTCATCACGCTCTGCGCACTATCCGCCTATCTCAAGCTGACGCCGCAGGACGGCGCTCATGTCAGTGGCCACGGCGCGCACATGAATACGGAATAGCGGCTTGCGCCGGACGGGAGCCTATTCGCTGAACGTCACCCATTCCTCGAGCGGCTCACGCTCGGTGCGGAAGGCGTTCTCGGGCTTGGAAGTGTCTTCATAGCCGAGCGCCATGCCGCAGACGACGATCTCCTCGTCGGGAATGCCGAGCACCGGCCGGATCTGCCGGTGATAGGGCGCGAAGGCCGCTTGCGGACAGGTATGCAGACCCCTGCCCCGCGCCGCGACCATGATGTTTTGCAGGAACATGCCGTAATCGATCCACGAACCCTGGTTGAGCCGGCGGTCGATGGTGAAGATCATGCCGACCGGAGCGTCGAAAAAAACGAAGTTGCGGTCGTGCTGAGCGCGCATCTTGTCGACTTCCCTACGGCCTATGCCGAGCGCGCCGTACAGGCCGAAACCGTTGGCACGGCGGCGGGTGAGATAAGGCTCGAAGAACTGGGTGGGATAATAGCGATATTCGTCCCAGTCGGCTTTTTCCGCGCGGATGCCGGAATTCATGATGGCATCCGTGATCCGCTGCTTGCTCCCGCCCTTGGTAACGTAGACGCGCCACGGCTGCATGTTGGTGCCGGAAGGAGCGCGCGCCGCAACAGTCAGTATGTCACGGATCGTCTCGTCGTCGATCATGTCGGGCAGAAATGCGCGCACCGAACGGCGCGACATGATCGCATCGTCGACGATTTCGGCGTCAACCGCGATTCGAGCCTTCTTTTCCAGCATGGGCCGTCCCTTAGCCATGTTCTCGATCGGACGTCCCCACTCGCCGCTCGCGGCGGAGGCTTTGCATGAACCGTCAAAATCCTGCAAGCAAATCTTGAGCATTGGTGAAAATCTACTTGATTTTTTCATGAGCTTCATTTCTCATGAAATTCGACTGAACATTTTCATGAATTGAGCGATTTGGCCTCCCCTACCGCACGAACATTGCAGGGACCTGACGAACGAGTGCTGGCCGGCGACATCAGGGCGTTGCGCCGGGTGCGCGGGCTTACGCTGGCCGAGATCGCGCTGAAACTCGGCCGTTCGGTCGGCTGGGTAAGCCAAGTCGAGCGCGGCCTGTCGACGCCGTCGCTCAGCGACCTCAGGGCCTTCGCCGAGTTGTTCGGCGTGCCGATCAGCCTCTTCTTCAGCCATGACGTGCCCGTGGAAAGCGAGCGCGGCGTGGTGGTACGCGCCGGCAAGCGCCGCACGCTTGGCACCAGCGAATCCGGCCTCGTGGAGGAGCTTCTGTCACCAGACCTCGGTGGTACCTTCGAAATGGTGCGGTCTGTCTTCGCGCCGGGCGCGGAGTTGAAGAACGAGGCCCGCCGGCCGACCGAGGAGGCCGGATACATCGCGTCCGGGCAGTTCGACATCGAGATTGCGGGCGTCTGGCACCGGCTTGGCGAAGGCGACTCCTTCCGCTTCGAAGGCAAGCCTTACCGCTGGCGCAATCCAGGCAGCGAACCGGCGGTTGTCATCTGGGTGGTTTCGCCACCGGTCTATTGATGCATGTCGCCGACGACATGCATCCATAAAGCAAAAGAAGCGCGGCGCGCTTGAAGATTGGGAGAAGAACATGGCGGGTTTGCCGAGCACGGCGCGCGTGGTGATCATCGGAGGTGGCGTTGTCGGCACCTCGTCGCTCTATCACCTGGCCAAGGCCGGCTGGACCGACTGCGTGCTCCTGGAAAAGAACGAGCTGACCTCCGGCTCGACCTGGCATGCGGCCGGCAATGTGCCGACCTTCTCCTCCTCCTGGTCGCTGATGAACATGCAGCGCTATTCGACCGAGCTCTATCGTGGCCTGGCCGACGCCGTCGACTATCCCATGAACTACCATGTCACCGGCTCGCTCAGGCTCGCCCACACAAAGGAGCGCATCCAGGAATTCCAGCGCGCCAAGGGCATGGGCCGTTACCAAGGCATGGACATAGACGTGATCGGACTCGACGAGATCAAGCACCGCTACCCCTTCCTCGAAACGCATGAATTGAAGGGCGCGCTGTACGATCCGAGCGACGGCGACATCGACCCGGCACAGCTGACGCAGGCGCTGGCCAAGGGCGCGCGCGACATGGGTGCGAAAATCATCCGGTTCTGCCCCGTGACAGGCGTGCGCCGCGAAAAGGACGAGTGGGTGGTCGAGACGCCCCAAGGCGATATCCGCTGCGAGACCGTCGTCAATGCAGCCGGCTACCGTGCCGCCGAAGTCGGCAGGATGTTCGGCCGCGAAGTGCCGATGATGGTGATGAGCCACCAGTACATTTTGTTCGAGGAAATCCCCGAACTCGCCGCCTGGTCGAAGGAACAGGGCAAGAAGCTGCCGCTGCTGCGCGACGTCGATACCTCCTATTATCTGCGCCAGGAAAAGGCGGGCATGAATCTCGGCCCCTATGAGCGAAATTGCCGCGCGCACTGGGCCACCCACAACGATCCCATGCCGGACGATTTTTCCTTCCAGCTCTTCCCCGACGACCTCGACCGGCTGGAACATTACCTGGCCGACGCCGTCGCCCGTGTGCCGATCCTTGGCACCGCCGGCCTCTCCAAGGTCATCAACGGCCCAATCCCTTATGCGCCGGACGGCAATCCGCTGATCGGGCCGATGCCCGGCGTTCCCAACGCCTTCGAGGCTTGCGTCTTCACTTTCGGCATCGCCCAGGGCGGAGGTGCCGGCAAGGTGCTGGCCGAATGGGTGACGCAAGGCCAGACCGAATGGGACATGTGGTCGTGCGATTCGCGCCGCTTCACCTCCTTTGCTTCCGCGCCGGACTATTGCGTGGCCAAGGGCATGGAGATCTACGGCAACGAATACGCCATCCAGTTCCCGCGCCATGCCTGGCCGGAAGGACGTGACAGGAAACTGTCGCCGATCCACGATCGAATCAAGGCGCTGGGTGCCCGTTTCGACGCCTATAATGGCTGGGAACGCGCCACCTGGTACGCGCAGGACGGCGACGACGTCTCCGAGGAGGCCACGCTAACCTTCCGTCGCGACGGGCCTTGGCAGCAGCGCGTGCGCGAAGAGTGCCTGGCTGTCCGCGACGCCGCCGGCATCCTCGACCTGCCCGGCTTCTCGCGCTTCAATCTCGAAGGCCCTGGTGCCGCCGAATGGCTGAGCGCGCAGGTGACCGGCCTGGTGCCGAAACCCGGCCGCATCGGCCTCGTCTATTTCTCCGATGACAAGGGCCGCATCGTCACCGAAATGTCGGTGGTGCGCCATGGCGAGGAGTCCATGACGCTGATCACCGCGGCGGTGGCACAGTGGCATGACTTCGAATGGCTGAAATCGCACATGCCCGGGGATGCGGCGTTCAAGCTGATCGACCGGACGGAAGAATTCTCGACGCAGATCCTGGCAGGTCCCAACTCGCGAAAAATCCTTGCCGACGTCTGTGACGCCGACCTGACCTTGCCTTGGCTGACTCATCAGGAGACCAGGATTGCCGGGCGCTGGGCCAAGCTGGTCCGCGTCTCCTTCGCAGGCGAGCTCGGCTGGGAGATCCATACCAGGGTCGACGACACTGCCGCGATCTTCGATGCGATCTGCGCTGCCGGGCAGAATCATCGGCTGAAGCCGTTTGGCATGTACGCGCTGGATTCGCTGCGGCTCGAAAAAGGCTACCGTACCTGGAAGGGCGACCTGTCGACCGACTATTCGATCCTGGAGGGCGGTCTGGAGCGCTTCGTCAAATGGGAAAAGCCCGATTTCCGCGGCAAGGCGGCCCTCCAGAACGAAAAACAGCAAGGCGTGAAAAAACGCTTCGTCACGCTGGTGGTCGAAGATCCCGGCGATTGCGACGCGCCTTACATGTCGACGCTCTGGCATGACGGCCAGATCGTCGGCGAGACGACATCGGGGGGCTGGGGCCATCGCGTCGACAAGTCGATCGCGCTCGGCATGCTGCGCGCCGACCTGACCGAACCCGGCACATCGGTTGAGGTCGAGATCTTCGGCGATCGCTTCAAGGCGATCGTGCAACAGGACGAGCCCTTGTGGGATCCCAGGAACGAAAGACTGCGCGCATGAAGAACGTTATCCTCACCGATGGCGGCATGGGCCAGGAGCTGGTGCGGCGCAGCCAGTCCGAGCCGACGCCGCTGTGGTCGGCCAGGGTGCTGATCGACGAACCGGACCTTGTGCGCGGCCTGCATGCCGAATTCATCAACGCAGGCGCCCGCGTCATCACCATCAACACCTATTCGGCGACGCCCGAACGCCTGGCGCGCGAAGGCGCGGAAGACCTGTTCAAGCCGTTGCAGAAGCGTGGCATCGAGCTCGCCAGGCAAGCGCGAGACGAGGCCGGCGACGCGGCGATCGCCGGCTGCCTGTCGCCGCTCTTCGGCAGCTACGCGCCGGCGCTGACGATCTCCTACCAAGAGACGCTCGACATCTACCGCCGCATCGTCGCCGAGCAGGCGGACGGTGTCGACCTGTTCCTTTGCGAGACCATGGCGTCGTCGGAGGAAGCGCGCGCGGCGGTCACCGCCGCATCGGAAAGCGGCAAGCCTGTCTGGGTGTCATGGACGCTGGCCGATCACGGCACGCCGCGCTTGCGCAGCGGCGAGACGATTGCGTCGGCGGCCGATGCGCTCGGAAATCTGCCGGTGGCGGCGCGGCTGCTCAACTGCTGCCGCCCGGAAGCGATCGCGGCGGCCTTGCCTGAACTGATCGAGCTCGGCGGCCCGGTCGGTGCCTATGCCAATGGCTTCACTTCCACCGAAGCGCTCAAGCATGGCGGCACGGTGGATGTACTGCATGCCCGCCACGACCTCGGTCCGGATGCCTACGCCGACCAGGCTGTCGGCTGGGTGGAAGCGGGTGCGGACATCGTCGGCGGTTGCTGCGAGGTCGGTCCGGCCCATATCGCCGCCTTGCGCGACCGGCTGCAACAGGACGGCTACGCGATCTCGGGAGTCTCACATGCCTAAACCATCATCGCGCATCACCGGCATCGTGCCATCGGGCAAGGACGGCTGGGAAGTTCATTTCGCCGCCTGGGCCCGCAAGGAAGCCGGCGAGGACATCATCATGCTGTCGGTCGGCGACCATGATTTCGACACGCCGTCGGAGACGATCGAAGCCTGCGTTGCGGCGGTTCGCGGCAGCAACCATCACTACACGCCGCTGCCCGGCCTGCCGCGCCTGCGTAAGGCGATGGCGGCGGCCTCCAGCGCCTGCACCGGTGTCGAGACGACGCCGGAAGAGGTCATCGCCACGCCGGGCGGCCAGGCAGCACTTTACGCGGCCGTGCAGGCCGTTCTCGACCCGGGCGACCACGCCATCGTGGTTGCCCCCTACTATGCCACCTATCCCAACACCTTCAGTGCCGCCGGTGCCAGTTTCACCGTCGTAGAGACACCGGCCGAGGATGGGTTCCAACCGCGCGCGGACATGATCCGTGCGGCACTCAAGCCCAACACGCGCGCCATACTGATCAACACGCCGAACAACCCGACCGGTGCCGTCTATTCGCGCGAGCGGCTGGAACAGCTGGCCGAAATCTGCCGCGAGCACGATCTCTGGCTGCTGTCCGATGAGGTCTATTGGACGCTGGGCGGCGGCGAGCATGTCTCGCCGCGCTCACTGCCCGGCATGGCCGAGCGCACGCTGGTGATCAATTCGATGTCCAAGAGCCACGGCATGACCGGCTGGCGCATGGGCTGGCTGACCGGTCCGGAAAAAATGATCACGCTGCTGATCAATCTCAATTTGGTGACGACCTACGGCCTGCCGGCCTTCATCTCGATCGCTTGCACCGAGGCGCTGGAGCAGCACCATGGCGTCAAGGATATCGCCGAACGCTATGCGGCGCGCCGCACCGTCCTGCTCGATGCGGTGCGCGGCATGAACGATGTCACCGTGCGCGGTTCCGAAGGCGGCATGTATGTCATGCTCGACATATCCGATGTCGAACCCGACGACGAGAAATTCGCCTTCGCCTTTCTCGACAAGGAGAAGGTCGGCGTCATGCCGGGCTCGAGTTTCGGCGAAGCCGCGGCCGGCCATATCAGAATCAGCCTGTGCCAGCCCGAACCCGTGCTCAGGGAAGCAGCCGCCCGGCTGCGCCGTTTCGTTTCCAGCTACCGTCGTGAGGCCGCATGACCGCCAGGAGCCTTCCCACGAAAGCCATCCCCACCAAGGCAAGGGCCGTCATCATCGGCGGCGGCGTCTCCGGCTGCTCGGTCGCCTACCACCTGGCCAAGCTTGGCTGGACCGACATCGTGCTTCTGGAGCGCAAGCAACTGACCTCGGGCACGACATGGCACGCCGCCGGGCTGATCGGACAGTTGCGCGGCTCGCAGAACATGACCCGGCTGGCGAAATATTCGGCCGATCTCTACGTCAAGCTGGAAGCCGAGACCGAGGTCGGCACCGGCATGCGCCAGGTCGGCTCGATCACCGTGGCGCTGACCGAAGAGCGCAAGCACGAGATCTACCGGCAGGCGTCGCTCGCCCGCGCCTTCGACGTCGACGTGCGCGAGATTTCTCCCAATGAGGTCAAGGAGATGTACCCGCATCTCAATGTCTCGGACGTGGTCGGCGCCGTGCATCTGCCGCTCGACGGCCAGTGCGACCCGGCCAACATCGCCATGGCGCTGGCCAAGGGTGCGCGCCAACGCGGCGCCACAATCGCGGAGAATGTGAAGGTCACCAAGGTCCATACGAAAAATGGCCGCGTCTCCGGCGTGTCCTGGGCGCAAGGCGAAGGCCAGGGCACGATCGAGACCGACATCGTCATCAACTGCGCCGGCATGTGGGCGCGCGACCTCGGCGCCCAGAACGGCGTGAACATCCCGTTGCACGCCTGCGAGCACTTTTATCTGGTCACCGAGCCGATCCCCGGCCTTGGCCGCCTGCCAGTGCTGCGCGTGCCGGACGAGTGCGCCTACTACAAGGAAGACGCCGGCAAGATGATGCTCGGTGCCTTCGAGCCGGTGGCCAAGCCATGGGGCATGGACGGCATCCGCGAGGATTTCTGCTTCGACCAGTTGCCGGAGGACATGGACCATTTCGAACCGATCCTCGAAATGGGCGTTAGCCGCATGCCGATGCTGGCGACCGCCGGCATCCACACTTTCTTCAACGGGCCTGAAAGTTTCACCCCTGACGACCGCTATTATCTCGGCGAGGCGCCGGAGTTGCGCGGCTACTGGATGGCGACCGGCTACAATTCGATCGGCATCGTCTCGTCGGGCGGCGCCGGCATGGCGCTGGCGCAGTGGATCAACGATGGCGAAGCCCCGTTCGACCTGTGGGAAGTCGACATCCGCCGCACTCAACCCTTCCAGAAGAACCGCCGCTATCTCAAGGAACGCGTCTCCGAAACGCTCGGCCTGCTTTATGCCGACCATTTCCCCTATCGCCAGATGGCAACCTCGCGTGGTGTGCGCCGCTCTCCCCTGCACGAGCACCTGAAGGCGCGCGGCGCCGTGTTCGGCGAAGTCGCCGGCTGGGAGCGCGCCAACTGGTTCGCGCGTGAGGGCCAAGAGCGCGAATATCGCTATTCCTGGAAGCGGCAGAACTGGTTCGACAACCAGCGCGAGGAGCATCTGGCGGTCCGCAACAAGGTCAGTCTGTTCGACATGACGTCGTTCGGCAAGATCCGCGTCGAGGGCCGCGACGCCTGCGCCTTCCTGCAAAGACTCTGCGCCAACGACATGGATGTGGCGCCGGGCAAGATCGTCTATACGCAAATGCTCAACCAGCGCGGCGGCATAGAGAGCGACCTCACCGTGTCGCGGCTTTCGGATACGGCCTATTTCCTCGTCGTGCCGGGCGCCACGCTGCAGCGCGACCTCGCCTGGCTGCACCGGCATGTCGGCGACCAGTTCGTCATCATCACGGACGTAACCGCCGCTGAAAGCGTGCTCTGCGTGATGGGCCCGGATGCGCGAAAACTGATCCAGAAGGTCAGCCCCAACGACTTCTCCAACGAGAACAATCCGTTCGGCACGTTCCAGGAGATCGAAATCGGCATGGGCCTCGCCCGGGCGCACCGCGTCACCTATGTCGGAGAGCTCGGCTGGGAGCTTTACATCTCGACCGAACAGGCCGCCCATGTCTTCGAGGCCATCGATGAGGCCGGTGCCGATGTCGGGCTAAAGCTCTGTGGACTGCACACGCTCGATTCCTGCCGCATAGAAAAGGCTTTCCGCCATTTCGGACACGACATCACCGATGAGGACAATGTGCTGGAGGCGGGCCTCGGCTTCGCGGTGAAGACGGCCAAGGGCGATTTCATCGGCCGCGATGCCGTGCTGAAGAAGAAGGAGGCCGGATTGGACCGCCGCCTGGTCCAGTTCCGCCTCAAGGACCCGCAGCCTCTGCTCTTCCACAACGAAGCGATCCTGCGCGATGGCAAGATCATCGGTCCGATCACTTCGGGCAATTACGGCCACCATCTCGGCGGAGCGATCGGGCTGGGCTATGTGCCGTGCCAAGGGCAGAGCGAGGCGGATGTGCTCGCCTCGACTTATGAAATCGAGATCGCCGGCGAACGGTTTGCGGCTGAGGCATCGCTGAAACCGATGTACGATCCGAAATCGGAACGGACGAAGATGTAGCGGCGCTTTTTCCTTCTCCCTCGTTCACGGGGAGAAGGTGCTAATCTTTCAAAACCGCTCCAACTTCGCCCGCACCTTGACCAGAAACGCCGCTCGCGTCTTCGGCGTCGAGGCGTCCATCAAATAATGCGCCAGGAAGAACGTCTTGCAGCGCCTGGCGCACAGCGCCCGCATGCCGCGCAGCAAGGTCTTGCGCCCGGGCTGGCCGACGACGACGCTCCACCAGGTCGGCGCGCCGCAAGTGGTGATGACGCCGACCCTGGTGACATGCGTCATCAGCGACTTGATCCCTCCCCTGCCCGCCGGCAGCTTGAAGGCGACATCGGTCGCCCACACCCGGTCGAGCCAGCCCTTCAGCATCGCCGGCAGCCCGTACCACCAGGTCGGGTAGACGAACAGGATCGCCTCGGCCCAGTTGAGCAGTTCGAAATGCGGTTTCAGCGCCGGATCCTGCGGCGCCTGACTATTGTAGGTACGCCGCTCCTCGCAGCTCATCACCGGATCGAACTTTTCGGCGTAGAGGTCGAGCAGCCGCACGTCCCAGCCTCGACGCGTCAGCACATCCACGGCGATGTCGCGAATGGCGGCGCAGAAGCTCTCCGGCACCGGATGGCAATAGACGACAAGCGCACGCATCAGAATGCATCCATGCTGGCCGCGACCTTCGCCGTGAAGGACTTCCGGGTTTCATCGGTCGACAGGTTCATCGAATAATGCGCGAGGTAGGTCACCGGAGCACCCGGCTTTACCGTGGCGCGCAGCATGCGCTTGATCAGTTTTCGCGGCGGGTCGCCCATCAGAAAGGCGCGGAACCGGCTGCCGCCATAGGAGGTGACCGCCGCGACCTTTCTTATGTTGTGCAGCGACGGCTCCACCTTGCCGTCGACCAGCTTGAACGACACGCCCGGCAGGAAGACGCGATCGAAAAACCCTTTCAGGATCGCCGGGAAACCGTAATTCCAGACCGGATAGGAAAGCACCAGCGCATCGGCCCGCAACAGGCGCTCGACGTATGGCGCCGCAGGATCCCCAGGACCGCGGAAATTGTGATAATCCAGCCTCTCCCTGCGCGTCAGACGCGGATCGAATTCTTCGGCATAGAGATCGCAATCGTCGACCACGTGACCCGCCGCCGTCAGGCGCTCGACGATCGTCCCGTGCAGCCCGGCATTGAAGCTGGTCTCGACCGGATGAGCGTAGAGGACGAGGATTTTCACGGGAGGATATTCCGCAGGTCGGCGCGAGGCACCCCCCTCTGGCCTGCCAGCCATCTCCCCCGCAAGGGGGGAGATTGGCAGCTTAAACGCTGCCGCCAACCTGCCACGCTGACAATTGGCGAAAGCAATGAGGCAGTCCGATCTCCCCCCTTGCGGGGGAGATGGCCGGCAGGCCAGAGGGGGGTGTTCAAGCGCGAACTTCTCCTCATCCGGTCCTCTGCAACCCCTTGAACAGGAACGTCCGGCCCGAACGGTAGTCATAGTCCGGGTTTTCCCAGGCGATCATCTTGCCGGGATTGAGCAGGCCTTGCGGGTCGGTCTCGCGCTTGAAGGCGAGTTGCACCGCGTCGGTCTGCTTCATGCCGCCCTCTTCCAGCGTGTAGCGGTGCGGGTTGAAGATCGGGCAGCCATTTTCCTCATGCAGGCGGATGATCTCGTTAAGCCGCGCCTCGGTGGTGAACTTGACCAGCGGCAGGCCGAAGCAGGTGATGTTGCCATCCAGCCGCACGAATTCGAGATGCGAGAACACTTCGCCGGGAAACATCGCATCCATTTTCTCTACCAGCGCCAGCTGGTTGGGAAAGGGATAGAGCGACTGCAGGTAGGTGACGGCGGGGTCGACGCGCAGCGCCCGGAGCGTCGTGTGGTTCCAGGCCAGCTCATAGGCCGGCGGCAGGCCCTTTTTCTCCTCAGGGGTCGCAGTGGTGGCGTTGTAGGTCACCTCACCCCCGGCGCGGCGCGTAAAGGCCAGAAAAGCATCCAGCCCATGTCGCGCCACCATGACGACGCAGATGCTTTGACCTTCCCTGAAGAATTTCTGGTGCCGCTTGAAATAAAGCTGCGGCACGGGTGCCGCGACCGGCGTGATCAGCTTGGTCAGGATGCCGTCTTGGCAGGCCAGCGCATTGCCATAGCGCGCCGCATCCATGAATTGGTCGAAGCCGACGATGACGTCGATCCAGTCATAGGCCGCCGTCAGCGGCATCTCGACTTCCGAGATGATGCCATTGGTGCCATAGGCGTGGGTCACCTTGTGCAGGTCTTCGCCGGTGAGTTCGAGCACCCTCGGCTCAGCCTCCATCGTCACCACGCGCAGGCGCAGCACATTGCCGAAATCACGCAATCCGCCGAAATTGATCGAGCCGACGCCGCCGGAGCCGCCGGCGATGAAACCGCCGATCGAGGCGGTGTTGTAGGTGGAGGGCGACAGTCGCAGCTCCTGCCCGGAATGCGCGCGCGTCGCCTTGTCGATGTCGGCCAGGACCGCGCCCGGTCCGGTCACCACACGCCCCGGCGCGATCGACTTGATCTCGTTCATCTCGGCGAGATTAAGCACCACACCGCCCGAAAGCGGCATTGCCTGGCCATAATTGCCGGTGCCGCTGCCGCGCGGCGTCACCGCCACGCCATGCCGATGACAGGCGGCAAGCACGCGGATCAGTTCGGCTTCGTTCCTGGGCGTCACGATGAGGTCGCCGGTGACATGGTCGAGCTGTTGTTTCAGCACCGGACTGTACCAGTAGAAGTCGCGGCTCTTCTGCTGGACGATGGCCGGATTGTCGTCGAGTTTTATCCCGTCGAGATCGCGTTTGAGCGCCGAAACATCCATCATTCCACCATCAGTCCGTCGAGTTCGGCATAGTCGGGCAATTGCCGGTCTATCGCTCGCCCCGCACGCACGACGATGCGATCCGATTCGGGGCGCGACAGCAATTCCGTCCAGCTTCGACCTTTGAACAGCACGAAGTCGGCATCGCCTCCGGCGGTGAGCGTGCCGAAGCCATCGAGCCGCATCACATGGGCCGGCGTCGCGGTGACCGCCTGCGGCCAGTCGCCGACCGGATGATCGAAATGCAGGACGCGCGTCGCCATGCGGTAGACCTCCAGCATATCGAGATCGCCATAGGCATAGAAGGGATCGCGCGTGTTGTCCGAAGCGACGGCCACCGCAATGCCCCTCGCCTTCATCTCATGCAGCAGCGTCACGCCACGCCAGCGCGGTGTGGTTTGGTCAGCGCGACGGTCCTGCAAATAGAGATTGCACATCGGCAGCGACACGATTGCCAGCCCGGCCTTCGCCACCTTGTCCAGCGTGTCCAGCACCTCGAGATCGGGCTGGCGCGCCAGCGAGCAGCAATGGCCGATGAGGATGTTGCCCTCGAAGCCGTTCCACAGCGCTGCCTCGGCGATCTTCTTCAGCGAGATCGCGGCGATGTCATCAGTCTCGTCGGCGTGGAAATCAAGGTCGAGCCCGTGCTTGATTGCCTGCGCGAAAACGTGGTCGAGCAGCTCTTCCAGGTCCGGCACCATATAGGTGACGACTCCAAGCACGCCCTTGGCGGCGGCTACGCGTTTGGCCAGCCTGTCGAACCATTTCTTGTCGCGCACGCCCTCGATGCCGAGCAGGCAGGCACCCTGCAATTCGATGCGGCCACGCCATGCCTCGCGCATCGTCTCGAACACGGGCCAGGAGATTTCCTCCTGCGGCGCGACGCTGTCGATATGAGTTCTAAGCGCCCTGGTGCCATGCGCGTAGGCCGAGCGCAGCGAGAAATCCATGCGACGCGCCACATCCTCGGCGCTCCAGCGCGCCACGCGGTCGGCGCCCGTGGCGTTCAGAGCGCCCATGAAGCTGCCGTCTGGATTGGGCTTTCGTGGCCAGATATGGCCCTTGTCGATATGCGTGTGGCAGTCGACGAAACACGGCAGCACGATACGGCCGGCAAGGTCGATGACGCCCGGCGGTAGCTTCGATGCGGCCTGCGCGGCGATGCTGGAAATCTTGCCGTCCGCGACGGTAATGTCGGCAAGGGCGAAACCGTCGCTGTCGAAGGTCGCAGCCAGACCAAGCGTGACAGATTGATGAACACGCGCGTTGGCAAGGCGGTAAGAGCCAGAGGCTGGTATCAAGGTCTACCGCTCCTGCTTCAGCGCGCTCTCGTGCCAGCGCCGCAAAATGAGATGCGAAATCAGCGACAGCACGAGAAAGATCAGGATGCCTGTCAGCGATATCAGGAACAGCGCCGCGAACAGCCTTGGCGCGTTGAGCCGGTAACCCGCTTCGATGATGCGCGAGGCAAGCCCGGACGACTGGCCGGTGGCGCCGGCGACGAACTCGGCCACCACGGCGCCGATCAGCGACAGGCCGCCGGCGATCTTCAGCCCGCCGAGAAAATACGGCATAGCCGCCGGCAGCCTGAGATAGCGCAGCTGCTGCCAGCGCGTCGCGCCGTTGAGCTTGAACAGGTCGCGCAGGTTGCGGTCGACCGAGTTGAGGCCGAGCGTGGTGTTCGACAGGATCGGGAAGAAGGCGACGATCCAGGCGCAGAGCAGGAGCTTGGTCGTCTGATTGTCGACATAGATGTTGATCAGCGGAAAGATCGCCACGATCGGTGTCACCTGCAGCACGATGGCGAAGGGGAAGAACGACATCTCCACCCATTTCGACTGCGCGAACAAGACCGCCAGGCCGACGCCACCGACCACCGCCAGCAGCAGGCTGAGGAAGGTGATGCGCAAGGTGACCAGCAGTGCGGAAAACAGCAGGCCGGCATCGTTGTAGAGCGTTGTCAGCACAACGCCGGGGCGCGGCAGGATGTATTGCGGGATCTCGTTCCACACGCAGATGCGGTCCCACAGCCAGATCGCCAGGATCATGATCGCCAGCGGCAGAACCCAGCGGCCGATCCGCTCAAACCGCTCCTGGCGCACGCGGCGCGCTTCCTCGGGGTCGAGTTTCAACGTGCCGTCAATGGCCGTCATGATGCGAGCCCACTGTTGAATTGATGGCATTGACCAGCACATCCGAGGCTTGCCGGCAAAGGGCCGCATAGTCAGGCGAGGTGCGAAACGCATCATCGCGCGGATAGGAGGCCTCGATCGCGAGTTCGTCGAACACCCGCCCCGGCCGAGCCGCCATGACGACGACGCGGTTGGAGAGAAACACGCTTTCGAACACACTGTGGGTGACGAAGACGACGGTGAAGCGCTCGTCTTGCCACAGTTCCAGCAGGTCGTTGTTGAGCTTGAAGCGGGTGATCTCGTCGAGGGCCGCGAACGGCTCGTCCATCAACAGCACGCGTGGCTTGGTCACCATGGCGCGCGCGATCGAGACGCGCATCTTCATGCCGCCGGAGAGTTCGCGCGGCACGGCGTCCTCGAAGCCGGTGAGGTGCACCCGCGCCAGCATCTCCGTTATCGCCGGGGCGGCCTTGGCGCGGGAAATGCCTTTCAGCCTGAGCGGCAGCCAGACATTGTCGAAGACGCTGGCCCAGGGCAGCAGCGTCGGCTCCTGGAAGACGAAGCCGATATTGGCACGGTCGAGCGAGCCGCCGCCGCGCCAGTCGAGCACGCCGGATGTCGGCGTGGACAGGCCGGCAATCAGCCGCAGCGCCGTCGACTTGCCGCAGCCCGACGGTCCGAGCAGGCTGAGGAAATCGCCTTCCCGGATCGTCAGGTCGACATCGCTGAGCGCCGTCACGCCGTTGGAAAAGACCTTGCCGACGCCACGAAGCGCCAGCAAGGTCGGAGCCATGTCCGAGGCGGGCGTTTGCGCCACCTGTTCCCGCATCATGCCGGGCCGGCCTATTTCTTCAGCTCGAGCCCGACCCCCTTGTTGATGAAGGCCAGCGTGTAGGCTTTCGTGATGTCGATGCCTTCAGGCGTGACCTTGGCCTTGACCATCTTGTCGTAGAAGCTCTTGATCCGTTCTTCCTTCATGGCGCCGATGCCGAGCTTCTCGGTGTCGCCGGAATCGGCCAGGCCGAACTTCTTCATCTGCTCGATCGAGAAGGCGATCTGCTCGTCGCTCATGTCAGGATTGTCTTTCTTGATCATGTCGTTGGCGGCCTTGTTGTCGCCGTAGAGGTACTTGTACCAGCCCTTGGCCGAGCCATCGACGAAGCACTGGACCACCTCAGGCTTCTTGTCGATCGTCTCCTGCATCACCTCGATCGTAGTCGAATAGGTGTCCCAGCCGTAGTCGGCGAGCAGGAACTGGTTCGGCACGAAGCCGCCTTCCCTCTTGACCGCGAACGGCTCCGAGGTGACGTAGCCCTGCTGGATCGACTTCTTGTTGGCAAGGAAAGGCGCGGTGTTGTAGGTGTAGGGCACGCGCTTTGAAGCGTCGAAACCGAGCTCGATGACCATCCACTGGAAGAAGGTCTGCACGCCTTCGTCACCCAGAATGTACTGCTCGGCGTTCTTCAGGTCTTCCCATTTGTCGAGCCCCTCGCCGGGGTGGGACATGATGACCTGCGGGTCCTTCTGGAAGTCGGCTGCCACCACACGCATCGGAATGCCTTGCTGGACGGCGTCGAAGGCCGACAGCAGATTGCCGCCCATGTAGAAATCGATCTTGCCGGCGAGCAACATCGGCCGGCCGCTGACCTGCGGGCCGCCCTGCATGATGGTGACGTCGAGACCGCAGGCGGCATAGGTGCCATCGGCCACGGCCTGGTAATAGCCGCCATGTTCCGGCTCGGCGAGCCAGTTGGTGCCGAAAGTGACTTTTTCATTCGCCGCCGCGCCCAGCGTGCTGGCTGCAAGCAGGGCCACCACCGCGGCCGAAATCTTCTGTTTCACGTACATTGACACCGCCCTTTATTTGCACCGGCGCGTTGCGCGCCGTGCTTGACACCAAAGATTCAAGAAGCAAGACACATGCCACCGGCGTCGCGCGCCGGGACCCGCCCGCCTGCACCACAGCCATCTGCGAAAGCCGGAAAGGTCGTGCTGCACCGAAGGGCATCGTGCCTATTTTTTGAACGCCTGTCCACAATCGCACCGGCGACATGCACCACCATCTTGATGGTGCAATGCATCCGGCCTTAGGCTGGCGATATCCAGGAGATTGCCATGTTCAAATTCCTTACCCCTAAGTCGATCAAGCCACCCTTTGCCCGCTACAGCCACGGCGTCGAGGTGCCGGCCGGCAAGCGGCTGGTGCTGTGCTCGGGTCAGGTCGCCATCACGGCGGACGACCAGATACCGGAAGATGCCGGCGCGCAGGCCGAACTCTGCTTCAGGAACATCGCGGCGGTTCTGGGCGAAGCCGGCCTGGGGCTTGGCGATGTCGTTCGCATTAACGCCTATGTCACCGACCGCGCGCATCTGCGGCCCTACATGGAGGTTCGCGACCGGCTGTTTTCGAGCCCGGCGCCAGCCTCGACGCTGATGATCGTTTCCGGCTTTGCCCGGCCCGAATTCAAGGTCGAGGTCGAGGCCATCGCGGCCGGGTGATCGACAGGCCGGCCGCACCGCGCTAGGTCTGACCTGATCATTTGAAGAGGCGTGACATGACTGCTGGCAAGAAACGCGTATGGTGGGGCGACTACCGGACCACCGAATACGCCTCGATCGATCCCGAGGCGACAATCGCGGTGCTGCCGCTGGCGGCTATCGAGCAGCATGGACCGCATCTGCCTGTGTCGACCGACACTTCGATCATGAACGGCATGCTCGACACGGTGATTTCACGCTTGCCCGACGATCTCGACATCCGCATCCTGCCGGTCCAGGCGGTTGGCAAGTCGAACGAGCATCTGCACGCGCCGGGCACTCTCACCTTGCCGGCAACGACGCTGGTCGACGCCTGGACCGAGCTTGGCCTGTCGATCGCGCGCGCCGGCGTGCGCAAGCTTATCGTCGTCAATTCGCATGGCGGCAATGAGGAGATCATGGGCATCGTCACGCGCGAATTGCGCGTGCGCGAAAAGATGCTGGCGGTGAAGACCAGTTGGCAGCGCTTTGGCCGCCCGGCCGGCATGTACACCGAACTCGAGGATCGTCACGGCATTCATGGCGGCGATGTCGAGACGTCGCTGATGCTGCATTTCCGGCCAGATCTCGTCGACATGGGCAAGGCCGACAATTTCGTTTCCAACGTCGCCAAGGCCGAGAAGGAATTCTCGCTGTTGCGCCACACAGGCACCCACGCCTTCGCCTGGATTGCCGGGGATCTCAACCCGAACGGCGTGGTCGGCGACGCCAGCATCGCGACAGCCGAGAAAGGCCGGCTGACCGCGGAATATCAGGCTGACGGGTTCATCAACCTGGTGCGGGATGTGCGCAAGGCCAAGCTCGCGGAGTGGCTGAAATAGCTAACCGTCGATCTGGAGGGCGAACGGCGTGCCTTCAAAGGCGTCGGCGCCGCGCCCGATCGACTCGATCGCCTCGATCATGCGGCCGTTGCGCTCGAGCAGCGCGTCGGCCACCGCGATCAGCCGCGGATTGGGCGTCGCCGAAGGCGATAGCGCTCGCAGCGTCCGCGCCAGTTCCACCTCGTTGCGTTTCGGCGCCAAAGCCGCGGCGATGATATAGGCCGAGGCGGTCGAACGGCTGATGCCGGCATAGCAGTGCACCAGCATTGGTTTCGCCCGGTCCCAGCGGCGTGCGAAACCGAGCAGGTTACGGACATGCTCCTCGCCCGGCATGGTCATGCCGTCCTGCGCCACGGCGATGTCGTGCATGACCAGGTGCAGATGGTTTTCCCTTGGGATCGAGGCCGGTCGGACTACGTCCGTTCCGGCGGCGAGCAGCGACAGCATGCGGTCGGCGCCGGTCCTGGCCACCACTTCCTCGATTTTCGCCAATGAGCAGACATGGATCATTGTTTGAAACCTTTCGAACGATCCTCGCGCCGCGACGCCCAATCGGCAAGAGCGGATTCGAGCCTGCGCCACTCCTCCTCGCTCCCCGGCAGGCCGGCGCGCAAGGCATGCGGCCGTTCGGAGAAATGCCGCAGCAGGATGCCGCCCTGGCCAAGCCCGGAAAACAGGCCGCCGGCATCGGGCAGGCTGAGATAGCGGAACAGCGTGGTGCCCCCCGCGACGGGAACGCCGAAACGGCTAAACAGCGCATCGAGCCGCACCGTCGCTTCCGCCAGCGAGGCCCGCATCGCATCCTGCCAATCGAGATCGGCGAGCGCGCGGATGCCATATTCCAGGGCCGGTCCTGCGACAGCCCACGGCCCGAACTGCATGTCCAGCCGTTCAGCCGTCGGCGCGTCGGCAAGCGCGAACCCGAGCCGCAGGCCGGCCAAACCAAAGAACTTGCCAAAGGAACGCAGCACGACGATGCCGCCCTGGCCGACATCGCCGGCGAGGCTGTGCTCGCGTGGACCGACATCCATGAACGCCTCGTCGACGACCAGCAGCCCGCCCTTGGCGCGAAGTCCGGCGGCCAGCACCAGCAACCGGTCGCGCTCGACGACGCGCCCATCGGGATTGTTCGGATTGACTATGATGGCGAGGTCGGCTTCCGCCAGCGCCGCGAAATCGCTGACCTCGACCACCTCGTGCCCGGCAATCGCCGCCGCCCGGGCGTGTTCGGCATAGGTCGGCCCCAGCACCATTGCCTTGCCGGGCCTCACCAGCGAGGCGACGCGCGGTAACAGGATCTGTGTGCCAGGGGCCGCCACCACGCTTGCTGGGGAAGGCGCCCCATAGGTGTTGGCCGCGATCTCTACCAGTTCGCGCCCACGCGCGGCCTCTGGCAATCGCCACAGCGAGGTGGCGGGCAGGTCGAAAAGCGGGTAGGAGTGCGGATTGATACCGGTCGAGAGGTCGACGAAAGGCAGCACGGCATTGGGGAAAAGCGCCCTTGCCCGGCCAAGACTTCCACCATGGTCCACCGCTCCTTCAAGAAGCTTCATGTCAGTCCTGATCGCTTTCCTGTCATTAATTGTCGAATTCGCCCTTGGTTATCCCGACTGGCTGTTTCGCGCCATCGGCCATCCGGTGACATGGTTCGGCAGGCTGATATCCTTTCTCGACTTGCGGCTCAACCGCGCCACTGATCCCGACGCGCTGCGTCGCCAACGTGGTGTCCAGGCGCTTCTGGTCATCGTGCTGGTGCCGGCGATAGCGGGCCTTTGCGTGCAGCTTGTTCTGCTCTGGTTCGTCCCCCTGGGGTGGATCATTGCCGTCTTTCTGGCGACATCGTTTCTGTCGCAGAAAAGCCTTTACGAACATGTCGAAGCCGTCGCCGACGCGCTCGACAGCGGAGGCCTCGACATGGGCCGAGCCGCCGTTTCGCGGATCGTCGGCCGTGATCCCGAGATGCTCGACCGCGCCGGCGTCTGCCGCGCGGCGATCGAGAGCCTGGCGGAAAATTTTTCCGACGGCATCGTCGCCCCCGCCTTCTGGACCGGGGTCGGAGGGCTCGCCGGCGGCGCGGCCTACAAGGCGGCCAACACCGCCGATTCGATGGTCGGCCACCGGACTCCGCGCCATGAGGCCTTCGGCTGGGCGGCGGCGCGCTTCGACGACTGGATCAACCTGCCTGCATCGCGGCTGACGGCGCTGCTGATCGTGCTCGCTTCCCTCCTGGTCGAGGGCGCCGACCCCCGCGACGCCTGGAAGGCGGTACGGCGCGACGCGAAAAAACACCGCTCGCCCAATGCCGGCTGGCCGGAAGCGGCCATGGCCGGCGCGCTCGGGCTCGCGCTCGCCGGACCACGCAGCTATGGCGGTGTCATGGTCGACGACATCTTCATGGGCGAAGGCGGCCGCCGCGATGTCGACAGCGGCGATATCAGGCGGGCGCTCAAGCTTTACCGGGTCGCGGACTACCTGCTGATCGGCTTGTTCGGCCTGGTCGCGCTGATCGCCGTTCTGGTTTTCTAGAACTCGATGCCTTGCTGCGCTTTCACGCCCGCCGAGAAATGGTGCTTTGTCACCCCCATCTCGGTGACCAGGTCCGCCGCCTCGATCAGTGCCGGCTTGGCGTTGCGGCCGGTGACGACGACATGCAGGCCTTCGCGGCGAGCCTTGAGCGCCGCAACCACCTTGTCGAGAGCGAGATAGTCGTAGCGCAGGGCAATGTTGAGCTCGTCGAGCACGACAAGGCTGATCGAGGGATCGTCGATCAATTCCAGAGCCTTGGCCCAGGCGGCCTCGGCGGCAGCGATATCGCGCTTCAGGTCCTGCGTCTCCCAGGTGAAACCCTCGCCCATTGCGTGCCAGACGACGCGATCGCCAAAGACGGCAAAGGCGTCCTTCTCGCCCGTGTGCCACTTGCCCTTGATGAACTGGACGACGCCGACGCGCTTGCCGTAGCCGAGCACGCGCAGCGCGAGACCGAAGGCGGCCGTGGTCTTGCCCTTGCCGGGACCGGTGTTGACGATCAGCAACCCCTTCTCGATCGTCTTGCCCGCAACCTCGGCGTCCTGCACCGCCTTGCGCTTGGCCATCTTGGCGCGATGGCGTTCTTCATCCTTGTCGTCGATATCGGTCATTTCACTTCACCTTGAGCGGTAGCCCCGCCACCATGAGCAGCACCGTGTCGGCAATCGCGGCGACCCGCTGGTTGAGCCGGCCGGCATCGTCACGAAACCGACGCGCCAGCGCGTTGTCGGGCACGATGCCTTGCCCGACCTCGTTCGTTACCACGAACCACGGTCCGCGCGGCCGCGACAGCACGTCCGCCAGCCGCCGGCACGCGGCCTCGACGTCGTGATCGGCCAGCGTGTGATTGGTCAGCCACAGCGTCAGGCAGTCGGCAAGCACCGGCTGCCCGTCTGGCAACGCCTCCAGCGCTTCGGCGAGGTCGAGTGGCGCATCGATGGTCGACCAGCCCTCACCGCGCCGCGAGCGGTGCAGCGCGATGCGCTCGCGCATCTCGTCGTCATAGGCTTGCGCCGTGGCGATATAGGCCCATGGCGAGGGCAATGCCGTCATCAGGGTTTCGGCGTGCGCGCTCTTGCCGGAGCGCGCACCACCGATGATGAAGGTCAGCCTGCCGCGATCAGGCAAAGCTGTCGCGCAGGCTGGTCGCCATGCCGGTGAAGCGCCTGCGCACCACGCCCACGATCGCGCCGAGCACCAGCCAGAACACCAGATTGGTCACCGTCACCGCCACCACGAACTGATGGTGTAGGCCTTCCGGGATCGGTGTTTCGAAACTGTCGGGCTGCGGCGCGCCGACGACATGCGGCGCGACGATCAGCAAGACGGCGAGGATGGTCAATGGCAACGATCTGCGAAACACGATCAGGCCCAGGCCGGTCGCGGTCGCGGCCGCCGTCGCCGTCCACCAGATCTGGCGCGGCAGAAGATCGGCCGCCGGCATTGCCGGCAGTTCCGGCTGCAGTCCGAGACCCGGTGCCAGTGCGAACACGGCAAAGCCGGCCAAGCCCCAGAACACACCCTGGCGCCAGTTGCCGACGCCGCCGAAGAACTCGGAAACCGCGACCAGGACCAGCGCGAAGCCGATCCCGGTGACGATGTTGGCAACCACGCTAAAGGCGAAACGCTCGAAACCGTCGGCTGGCGCCCAGCCTTCGTCTTCCTCCGCCGGTGTCACGGCATCGGTGCCCGCGGGCGCGGCAGAGCTCATGGCATTCCCAGCGGGCGCCACCGTGCTCATGGCATCATTGGTCGCCGCTGGTGCGGCCGCGTGATCATGGTGGTGGCCGCCGCCGGCCTTTTCGTAGACTTCCGCCTTGAGGATCAGCGGCACGGTGGCATAGGCCTGCATGCAGGCGAGAACGACACCGGCCACGAGCCCCGCGATCGCCGCGACGAACACGACGTTGCGAAACAGATTCATGATGTCGGATCCTCGTTAGTGGCAGGGAAACGCCATCGAGTGGCGATAGTCGTGGGCAGCATTGTGGACCGCATCGATATGCGAGAAGCCGACAAAGCCGACGACGAAGATGCCGAGCAGCGCCGCGAGCGCGAGCTGCATGAAGCGCGACTGCGAGGAGACGGAGGCGCCGAGGGAGACGGAAGCGGTAGTCATGTCTTGTCCTTTCGCCCTCCACCCGAGGGCATCGAAGTCAGTTTCCTGTCGCCGGCAGGTCTCCTGGCTCGCGGATAAGCGCCCTTCCCCACCTTCCCGAAGAAAAATCTTCAGTGGCATATGGAGAGGACTACCGCACACAGTTGCGGGGGCAGCCACGGCATTGGGCAGGAATTCCTGCCCGCACCGCATTCCCTCTTGGCTCCAAAAAGGAACCGACGACATCGGTGACTATAGGGAAATTCGCCGCGCCCGGCAAACCAAATTCCGACAGCCGCCAGCGCAGGAGCGCCGTATCGGCGAAGCTGCCCTCCTCCCGTCCCGATTGACAAACTTCATGGCCGGGTGTCGGCTGGCACCCCTCACGGGAAGCCAGCCATGCAGCCCAATGCCAGCGAGCGCGTGCCCTATAACGGCCTGACTCGAACCGAGCCGACGCTGCCCTCGTCGGCCTATTGGGACCAGGACAACTATCAGCGCGATCTCGATGCCATCTGGTACAGGAACTGGCTGCTCGTCTGCCGCGAGGCCGACCTTGCCCAGCCTTTGGCGTTCCGCACCTTCCGCGTCGGTACGCAGGAAATCCTCCTGCTGCGCGACGACACCGGCGAGTTGCATGCCTTCCACAACACCTGCCGGCATCGCGGCTCGCAGCTTTGCCAGGAAAGCCAGGGCCGGCTGAAGGCGCGGCTGATCAACTGCCCGTATCATGCCTGGTCCTATTCGCTGCGTGGCGATCTGGTGCGCGTGCCGTCGAAATCGCTGCCTGACGGCTTCGACAAGGCCGATCACCCGCTTTATCGCGTCGCGCTCTCGGTGTGGCGGGGCTTCGTCTTCGTCAATCTTGCGGAAGATGCCGCCAGCTCGGCGCAATCCTCCTTCGACCCGGCCTCCGGCGACTTCGGCAACTGGCCGCTGGAAACGCTGGTATCGGGCCACGTGCTGCGCAAGGTGATGAACTGCAACTGGAAGATTTTTTGGGAAAACTTCAACGAGTGCCTGCACTGCCCGGGCGTCCACAAGGACCTGTCGCGGCTGGTGCCGATCTATGGCCGCGGCCTGACGAGCCGGCATGACGATCCCGAATGGCTCCGCCACGCCGACAATGACGCGCCAGAATTTTCCGGCGGCCTGCGCGCCGGGGCTGAGACATGGTCGCGTGATGGGCAGACGCACGGGCCGATCTTCCCGAGCTTGACGCCGGCGGAACGCAGCGCCGGTCAGACCTATGCCACCAGCCTGCCGTCGATGTTCATCGTCGGCCATGTCGACTATGTCAGGACCGTGCGGCTTACGCCGCTCGGTCCCGAACAGACCGAATTGACCGCGGAATGGCTGTTCGCGCCCGAGGCGCTCGCCGAGACCGACATCGACAACATCGTTGCCTTCGGCACACAGGTGCTGGAGGAGGACGCGGCAATCTGCGAGGTCAACCAGAAGGGCCTCCGCTCGATGCGTCATACAGCTGGCGTGCTGATGCCCGAGGAGTACGACCTGCACCGTTTTCACAACTGGGTGCGCGAACGGCACGCTGCACGCTCACCCGAGGCCTGAAGATTACAGCGACTTCGGCAGATATCGCCAGGTCATGAAGCCGCAAAAGGCTGCCAGTAGCCCAAGCGTGACGAACACCGAGCCCAGGCCGAAGAAGGCCAGCACCACCGAATAGACCAGCGGCGGCGTCAGTTCGGAAAAATCGAGATAGGTGCGGTAGACCGCCGCCATCTGCGCGCGCTCATAAGAGCGCACCGAGCGCATGAAGGCGGTCGAACCCAGCGCGTCGAGCGCGATGGTGAAGAAGGCGCCGCACAGCAGGAAGGCACCGGTGAGCAACGGCACGGTTTCGCCCACGGCACCGGCCGCCAGCAGCGTCGCCGACATGGCGAAATAGGCAAATGTCATGGTCCTGCGGCCGCCGAAGCGTTTCCCCGCCTTGCCCCAGAAGATCGCCATGAACAGCAGCGCGTTGCCGGCCGAGACCAGCAGGCCGCCGGCCAATTCACCCTCGCCGGTGATGACCATGAACAGCGGTCCATAGACGAAGAAGGTCGTCCAGAAGCAGGAACGGCCGAAGGCTATCAGCCAGGCCAATCTCAGCCTCGGCTGGGCGACGAAGCGGCCGATATTGGCGAGCGGATTGGCCGGTCGTGTCTTGCCCGGGCGGATCGACTGGTTGTCGCTCAGCCGATAGGTCCAGAACAGCGCCAGCAAGGCCATGGCGAACACCGCCACCGCGCCATGCGCGGCACAAATGCCGAAGCGCGTATAGAGAAAAATGCCGAGCGTCGGCCCGCAGGTCCAGGCAACCATCGACCACGCCATGCGCAGCGATTCGGCCTGCATGAAATCGGTCTTGCGGATGTGATCCATGATGTAGAGGTTGAGCGTGATCGACAGCGCGCTGGCACCCATCACCCGGCACAGCATCCCGGCCAGTTGCCCGGCGAGCGTATGGGTGACGAAGAACAGCGAGCCGATGGCGAGCAGGCAGGCGCCCGCCGTGTAGACCCAGCGCCGCGCGAAGCGGCGGATCAGCATCGGCATGAATAAGGTCACCGACAGGCCGAGCAGGGACACGGCGGTGTAAAGTATGGAGACGATCTGCTCGTTGTGGAGGATCTCGTAGGCCTGGATCGGTATGACGCTCGACACCATGGCGCGGGCGAAGGATTCGACCGCGTAAAGCGAGGCGAAGGTGCGCGCATCCGCGGCCTTGAGGGCCGGAAGCCAGATCGGATGACGAACATGGGTGGACATTGCTTCCCCAAAGCAGAATCGCGGCGTCAAATCTGCCGTGGACATTTCAGGCCCATTAAGAGGAAACCGACGCACATCCGGCAAAAAGCGAAGCCGGTCAAAGGCTTTTCCGCGCTGGCCCAACCCGGCGGCTGGCGCGGACCCCGCCGCGCGGTGCAGGCCAAGGCGCCCGGTCTTCTTCTATCCGGTGCAACCGTGATAGTCGTCGTGGAGGGGCTGAATCAGATCGCGAGACCATGAGCATTCACACGCCGACCGTACCCGTCCCGCAGCCATCGAAGCGCATCGTCGCCATCGATATCTTGCGTGGCATCGCGCTGATCGCGATGGCGAGCTACCACTTCACCTGGGACCTGGAATTCTTCGGCTACACCGATCCCGGCCTCACCGCCTTCGGCTGGTGGAAGTTCTACGCCCGCTGCATCGCATCGACCTTCCTGTTCCTGGTCGGGGTCAGCCTCTATCTCGCCCATGGCCGACAGATCCGCTGGAACGGCTTCTGGAAGCGGTTCGCCATGGTCGCCGGCGCGGCGGTCGCCATTTCGGTCGTCACCCGCATCGCCACGCCCGACGGATTCATCTTCTTCGGCATCCTGCACGAGATCGCGCTCGCCAGCCTGCTCGGCCTCGCCTTCCTGCGCCTGCCGGCGCTGCTGACGCTTGCCGTCGCCGCGCCCGTCATCGCGGCACCAGTCTACCTGCGCTTCGAGGCCCTCGATCATCCCTGGCTCTGGTGGATCGGCCTGTCGGCGATCAACCCGCGCTCCAACGACTACGTTCCGCTGTTCCCCTGGTTCGGCGCCGTGCTTACGGGCATTGCGGTGGCCAAATTCGCTTCCACTTCCGGCATAAGGGCACGCCTGGCGAACCTGGCGCCCGGACGCTGGTCCAACCCGCTGGTCTTCATCGGCCGCCACAGCCTGGCTTTCTACCTGGTCCACCAGCCGCTGCTGATCGGGTGCGTCTGGCTGTTCTCGCAAGTGATGCCGGCGCAGGTCGAAACCCCGCAGGTCAATTTCCTGAAAACCTGCCAGCGATCGTGCGAGCAGATGCGCAACGCAACCTTCTGTTCGAGCTATTGCGGCTGCATGCTCGAAACGCTCGAAGGCGAAGCCTCTCTTGATCGGCTCTTCAACAACGACCAGACTGCGGACTTCAGGGCGCATCTGTCCGATCTTGCCGCAACGTGCACCGCCAAGACCGAGGACAAGATGACGGAGGGAGGGACACAATGATCGGGCCAAAACCTGGGATCGAACCGAAGCCTGGGACCGGGCCGAAGCCTGGGCTGATACCGTGGCCGCCGGTGATCTACGCCGCCGCCATCCTCGTCAGTGTCGTGCTCGGCCTCTACATCCCGCTGCCCTGGATCGGCGATCTCCTTGGCGACATCCTGTTCGCCGCCGGCTGGGTGGCATTGTTCGCCGTGGCCGTACTCTGGTTCACAGCGATCCGCACCATGATACGGGCCAGGACCACGCTCAATCCCAACGCCGTGCCCGATCATCTCGTCACGACCGGCCCCTTCGGCGTCAGCCGCAATCCGATGTACCTGGCCAACACGCTGCTGTTGATCGGCGTCGCCTTCGTCTCGGGCATCGCCTGGTTCTTCCTGCTTGCCTTCGTGGCCGCCTTCGTCACCCAGAAGGTCGCGATCGAGGGCGAGGAAAAGATATTGGCGGCGAAATTCGGCAAGAAATACCGCGACTATGCAAAAAGAGTCCGGCGCTGGATTTGAGCAGGGCTACGTGTTGACGCCGAGCTCGACCAGCCGCTCGACGCAAGACTCCTCGGCCTGGTCGAGTTCGGCTAGTGTCTCCTCAAGGTCGCGACGTTTCTGCCTGAGGTCTTCGCGCTTTTCCTCGATGCGCTTGATCATCAGCTTGAGCTGCCCGACCTCGCCCGGCGGCTCCTTGTACATCTGGATGATCTCGCGGATCTCGTTGATCGAGAAGCCGAGGCGTTTTCCGCGCATGATCTGCCGGATGAGGTGGCGGTCGGAAGGGCGAAACAGGCGTGTGCGGCCGCGCCGCACCGGCTGCACCAATCCCTCGTCTTCATAGAAACGCAGTGTCCGCGTCGACACGTCGAATTCGCGGGTCAGCTCGGTGATCGAATAATATTCCCGCATTGTCACTCCCTGCCGGAATTCCAGGCGCTCGCCATGCGGCGTCGCCCTTCTGTCCCGAACTAAACCCTTGTCCGCCGGAATCGACGCGACACCCCGCACAAGCCTCGCACGGCATTTACGTAAAAGTCAATTGAGACCGTTACCGGACGCCGAACCACCAGCTCGCGAGGCCGAGGAAGGCAAAGAATCCAACGACGTCGGTGACCGTGGTGACGAAAACCGCCGAAGCGACCGCGGGATCCACCTTGAACCTGTCGAGCAGCAGCGGGATCAGGATGCCGGCAAGGGCCGCCACGAACATGTTGATGATCATAGCCGCCGCGATGATGCCGCCGAGATTAGGGTCGTGGAACCAACTTGCGGCGACGATGCCGATCAGCACGGCGAAGACGATGCCGTTGATGAAGCCGACGCCCATCTCGCGGCGGATGATGCGGCCGGCGTTGTAGATGTCGAGATCCCTGGTCGCCAGCGCCCGCACGGTGACGGTCATGGTCTGCGAACCGGCATTGCCGCCCATGCCGGCCACGATCGGCATCAGCACGGCGAGTGCCACGATCCGCTCGATCGTGTGGTCGAACAGGCCGATCACCGATGCCGCCAGGAATGCCGTCAGCAGATTGACGAGCAGCCAGGGAACGCGCGAGCGCGAGGTCGCCAGAATGCTGTCGGAGAGCTCTTCGTCACCGACGCCGCCCATGCGCAGCAGGTCTTCCTCCGCCTCCTGCTGGATGACGTCGACGACATCGTCGATGGTCAGCACGCCGACCAGCCGTTCGTTTTCGTCGACGACCGCGGCCGACAGAAGGTCGTATTGTTCGAATTCCCGCGCCGCCTCTTCCTGGTCCATGGTGGCGGGAATGGCGTGCCGCGTCTCATGCATGACCTCCCCCACCTTGACCGCGCGCTTGGCGCGCAGGATCTGGTCGAGATCGATGGCCCCCAACAACTTGAAGGTCGGATCGATGACGAAGATCTGGCTGAAGCGGTCCGGAAGGTTCTTGTCCTCGCGCATGTAGTCGATGGTCTGGCCGATGGTCCAGAAAGGCGGCACAGCGACGAACTCAGTCTGCATGCGCCGCCCGGCGGTCTCTTCCGGGTAGTCGAGCGAGCGCCGCAGCCTGATCCGCTCGGTGAACGGCAGCTGCGACAGGATCTCGTCCTGGTCTTCCGGCTCGAGGTCTTCGAGAATGTAGACCGCGTCGTCGGAATCGAGTGCCTGCACGGCCTGCGCGATCTGCGCATTGGGCAGATTGTCGACGATATCCATGCGGATCGCCTCGTCGACTTCGGTCAGCGCGGAAAAATCGAAGTCGGCGCCCAGCAGTTCGACCAACGCGCGCCGCTGCTCGGGATGCAGCGCCTCGATGAGGTCGCCAAGTTCCGACTGGTGCAGGTCGTCGACTTCGCGCTTGAGGGTCAGCGTATCGCGGTCGGCGATCGCCGCACCGATCTGGGCAAGGAAGGACGAGAGGACCGCGCCGTCCTCGCCATAGATGTCGGCGTGGGCGTCGTCAGCCGCCTTGGCGGAGGTCGTCTGCTTGTCCTGGCCTTCCACCAGCGTCTCCAGCCATCAGAATCCCGGAAAGGTTGCCAGTCAGGTCTAGACCATGATTCCGAAAAGTGGAAATCGGTTTTGGGTCCGACCACAAACAAGAAATTTGGAGCGGCGGCATGATTCGATTTCGCAGCCCGTCGCTCCAACGCACTGGAATTCCAGCCGAAAATCCCGCTTGCGCAAAGGCGTCGTTTTCCGCCGACGCGACATTGTCCGGCGTGCGCAACCTAGTCGATTCCGTCAAAAGCGGGTGTGGTTGTGGCCCGGCCACGCGACAGCGCATGTCGCTGGGGAAAGAGCACCCGTGCGCGATTGGGGCAGAATTGTCATGATGCAGGTCCAGGCATCGGCTGGACCCCCAAGCCGCAACAAAAAAGCCGGAAGCCCTTGAAGATCAGGTCGCGGACAGAAAACAAGGTAATCGACGAGCGGCGCGTTCGCGTGGTCGTGGCCGAACGCAATCCGCTCGTCATATCGGCTCTGCGCGAAATGCTGGACTGCGACGGGCGCTTCGAGCTTTTGGCTTCCGTACAAAGCGGCAGGCATTTCCTGGAGTTGGCAGCGGTCCAGGAGTTCGATGTCGCCGTGATCGGCTGGAAGCTCTCCGACATGGACGGCGCTGATGTCCTGGCCGAGGTCCAGACCCGCAAGCTCGACGTTCGCATCGCGGTCTTTTCAAACGACCATGACATCGGCATCCTGAAACAGTGCGTGCGCCTGGGGGCCCAGGGCTACTGCTTCCAGTTCGACGATCCCGCCATCATCTTCGAGACGATCCTGGCTGTCGCGCACGGCCGCATCTGCATACCCTATATCGACATCAACAAGGTCAACGACACGCCTCTATCCCGGCTTACCGTGCGCGAGCGTGAACTGCTGGCGGTATTGTCCGACGGCTGGACCAATTTGCAGATCGCCACCCGGACCGGCATCTCCGAAAATACCGTGAAGTACCATCTCAAGAATCTGTACGACAAGCTGGACGTCCGCAACCGCGCCATGGCGGTCGCGCTCTATTCACGAGAGAGGCGTAGCCAAAGGCAGCCTTTCGGGTAGGGCGACCGGGTAGGCCATACCCACCCGCATGCGGTGAGATCTTACCCGCCAAGGTGTTGTCGGCATCGGCCGTCGAAACGAAACTCCCACCACCGCTTTGCTGGATCAGGAGGAGTTCGCATCATGGCCGGTTTCACCCATCTTTTCATTCCCGGGCCGACCAACATCCCCGAGCAGGTACGCCAAGCGATGAACCTGCCGATGGAGGACATGCGCGCGGCCACCTTTCCCGACCTCACCCTGCCGCTGTTCGAGGACATCAAACGGGTCTTCAAGAACGAGACCGGCCGCGTCTTCATCTACCCGTCCTCGGGCACCGGAGCCTGGGAAGCGGCGATGACCAATGTGCTCAGCCCAGGCGACCGCGTTTTGATGTCGCGTTTCGGCCAGTTCTCGCATCTGTGGGTCGACATGGCCGAACGGCTCGGTTTCGAGGTCGACGTCATCGACTGCGAATGGGGAACCGGCGTTCCGCTGGAACTCTATGCGGAGCGGCTGAAGGCGGACAAGACGCACCGCATCAAGGCGATTTTCTGCACACAGAACGAGACGGCGACAGGCGTCACCAGCGACGTCGCCGGCTGCCGCGCCGCGCTCGACGATGTGAACCACCCTGCCCTTCTTTTCGTCGACGGCGTCTCGTCGATCGGCTCGATCGACTTTCGCCAGGAAGAATGGGGCGTCGACTGCGCCGTCAGCGGCTCGCAGAAAGGCTTCATGCTGCCGGCCGGCCTCGGCTTCCTGTCGGTGAGCAGGAAGGCGCTCGTCGCTTCGAGAACCGCCACCCACCGGCGCTGTTTCTTCTCCTTCGAGGACATGATCCGCGCCAACGATGCCGGCTATTTCCCTTACACCCCGGCGACACAATTGCTGCGCGGCCTGCGCGCCTCGCTCGACCTGATCGCCGAGGAAGGGCTGGAGACCATCTTCTCCCGGCACCATCGCCTCGCCGAAGGTGTGCGCAAGGCGGTCGACGCCTGGGGCCTGAAGCTCTGCGCCAAGGCGCCGAAATGGCATTCGGACACGGTCAGCGCCATTCTCGTGCCGGATGGCATCGACAGCGGCGACGTCGTCAAGCGCGCCTACCAGGCCTACCAGACGTCGCTGGGCGGCGGCCTCGACAAGGTGTTCGGCAAGGTTTTCCGCATTGGCCATCTCGGCTGGCTGAACGAGGTGATGGTTCTGGCCTCGCTTTCGGCGGCGGAAATGGCGCTGCTCGATTGTGGCGTCCGGCTGGCGCCGGGCTCCGGCGTCGGCGCCGCCATCCAGCATTTCCGCGCCTCGGCCGCGCTGCCGGTCGCCGAAGCCGCCTGAGGGAGTCGACGATGAGCCACACCATTAACCACCTCAAGAAACTCAGGCTGCAGCGCAGCGAACTGGCGGTTCCAGGCTCCAGCCCGGAGATGATCGACAAGGCGGCCAACAGCGCCGCCGACTTCGTCTTCCTCGACATTGAGGACGCCGTCGCGCCGCCCGACAAGGAACGCGCACGCAAGAACATCATCCAGGCCCTGAACGACATCGACTGGCGCGCCAAGGGCAAGACCGTCTCGGTGCGCATCAACGGGCTGGACACGCACTACATGTACCGCGACGTTGTCGACGTCATGGAGCAGGCCGGCGACCGGCTGGACACCATACTGGTGCCCAAGGTCGGCGTTCCGGCCGACCTCTACATGGTCGAGGCCATGGTCAACCAGATCGAGATGGCCAAGGGCTTCAAGACCCGTGTCGGCCTGGAAGCCCTGATCGAGACCGCGCTCGGCATGGCCAATGTCGAGGCTATCGCCGCCACCCCTGGACGGCTGGAAGCCATGCATTTCGGCGTTGCCGACTATGCGGCAAGCTGCAAGGCGCGGACCGTCAATATTGGCGGCCTCAATCCCGACTATCCCGGCGACCAGTGGCAGTTCGCCCTGTCGCGGATGACCGTCGCCTGCCGCGCCTACGGCCTGCGCGCCATCGACGGACCGTTCGGCGATTTCTCCGACCCGGAAGGCTACAAGGCGGCCGCCAGGCGCGCCGCCGCGCTCGGCATCGAAGGCAAATGGGCGATCCATCCCTCGCAGATTGCCTTGGCCAACGACGTCTTCTCGCCGCCGGAGAAGGAAGTCACGCGCGCCCGCCGCATCCTCGAAGTGCTGAAGGAGGCGGAGGCGCAGGGCAAGGGTGCCGCCGCACTCGACGGCAAGATGATCGACGCCGCGTCGGAACGCATGGCGCGCAACGTTCTGGTGGTCAACGACGCCATCGAACGCGCCGGCCAGCAGCACGTCGCGGCACTTTGACGATTTGGGGAGGAGAAAAGAATGGACATCCACGAATACCAAGCCAAGGAACTGCTCGCCCGGCATGGGATCCACGTGCCGCGTGGCGGCCTGGCCTACAGCCCCGAACAGGCGACCTACCGGGCGCGCGAGATCGGCGGCGGCAAATGGGTGCTGAAGGCGCAGGTTCATTCCGGCGCGCGCGGCAAGGCCGGCGGCATCAAGCTCTGCGCCAATGACGAGGAAATTTCCAGCGCCGCCGAAGCCATGCTCGGGCGCAAGCTGGTGACCCACCAGACCGGCCCGCGCGGCAAGCTGATCTCGCGCCTCTATCTGGAGGAAGCCGTCGACATCGCGCAGGAGCTCTATCTCGGCTTCGTGCTCGACCGCAAGGAAGAGCGCGTCATGATCGTGGCCTCGGCCGCCGGCGGCATGGAAATCGAGGAGATCGCCGAGAAGGCACCCGATTCGATCATCCGCGCCACCGTCGATCCCGGCGTCGGCATGCAGCGCTTCCAGGCGCGCGAGATCGCCTTCGGGCTCGGGCTGGAGGACAGCCTGATCGGCAAGGCGACCGAGACCATCTTCAGCTGTTACCAGGTGTTCCGCGACTACGACGCCTCGATGCTGGAGATCAATCCGCTGGTGGTGACCCGTGACGGCAGCCTGGTGGCGCTCGACGCCAAGATGTCGTTCGATGAGAACGCGCTGTTCCGGCGGCCCGAAATCTCCGAATTGCGCGACAAGAGCCAGGAAGACCCGCGCGAAACCTTCGCCAGCGATCGCGGCCTCTCCTATGTCGGCCTCGACGGCAATATTGGCTGCATCATCAATGGCGCCGGGCTCGCCATGGCGACGATGGACATGATCAAGATCGCTGGCGGCGAGCCGGCCAACTTCCTCGACATCGGCGGCGGCGCTTCGCCCGAGCGGGTCGCGAAATCCTTCCGCGCCGTGCTCGGCGACAAGAATGTCGAGACCATCCTGGTCAACATCTTTGCCGGCATCAACCGTTGCGACTGGGTCGCCGAGGGCGTCATCAAGGCGATCCGCGAGGTCGGCGTCAACGTGCCGCTGGTGGTGCGGCTGTCCGGCACCAGGGCCGAGGAAGGGCGCAAGATCCTGGCCGATTCCGGCGAGGCGGTGATCGTCGCCGACACGCTCGCCGAAGCCGCCGAAAAAGCCGTCGCCGCCTGGCGCGTGGCCACCAACAAAAAAGCAGCCTGAGGGAGGACGGAAAAATGGCAATCCTGCTCAACCGCAGCACACGCGTCATCGTGCAAGGTTTCACCGGCAAGATCGGCAGCTTCCATGCCGAGGACATGAAGCGCTACGGCACCAAGCTCGTCGGCGGCGTCACGCCCGGCAAGGGCGGCCAGACGCATCTCGGCCTGCCCGTCTTCAACACGGTCAAGGGCGCGGTGCGCGAGACCCGTGCCGAAGCCAGCATCGTCTTCGTGCCGCCGCCCTTTGCAGCCGATTCGATCATGGAAGCGGCGGATGCGGGGATAAAGCTCTGCGTCTGCATCACCGACGGCATCCCGTCGCAGGACATGATGCAGGTCAAGCGCTACATGCGCCGCTACCGCTTCGAGGACCGCATGCGGCTGGTCGGGCCGAATTGCGCCGGCATCATCACGCCGGGACAGGCGCTGATGGGCATCATGCCCGGCTCGATCTACCTGCCCGGCCGCATCGGCATCGTCGGCCGCTCGGGAACGCTGGGCTATGAAGCCGCCTCGCAGATGAAGGCGCTCGGCATCGGCGTGTCGACCAGCGTCGGCATTGGCGGCGATCCGATCAACGGCTCCTCCTTCAAGGACGTTCTGAAGCTGTTCGAGCAGGACGACGAGACCGACGCCGTGGTCATGATCGGCGAGATCGGCGGACCGCAGGAAGCCGAAGCCGCGATCTGGGCGCGCGACAATATGAGGAAGCCGCTGATCGCCTACATCGCCGGCCTGTCCGCCCCCAAAGGCCGCCGCATGGGTCATGCCGGCGCCATCATCTCGGCCTTCGGCGAGTCCGCGCAGGAAAAGGTCGAGATCCTGAAAGAGGCCGGCGTTATCATCGTGCCGACGCCGTCCTCGTTTGGCGAGGTGGTGGCGGACACGCTGGCGCGGAGGAAGCAGGCGGCGTAGACTCAGGGTCGGACGAAAGCCGACGCGGCGACGCAGTCTCCAAGACGCGCCGCCGCCTTCGTTTCCGGGCGCGCAAAGCGATTGATCCGTTATAGCCATTCCCAGCGATTAAATACTCGTGGCGCACTTGTTTCGCTGGAAACGATTTGCTACACGCCGCGAGCCGGTCGGTTCCGGCTCTACCACGTGCGGTCGTGGCGGAATTGGTAGACGCGCAGCGTTGAGGTCGCTGTGGGGCAACCCGTGGAAGTTCGAGTCTTCTCGACCGCACCAAATCATCCTGACGACACAGCTGCGAACTGAACCGGCAAGCACTCATCGCCTTGCCGGCGCGTCGGATGCCCGGCGCCCAAACGCACGGCGAACTGGACGTTTCTGCTTGATATCGCCATATGGAAGGCGACAAGAGAGACCCCATGACAGAACGCAGCCAGATCGCCACGTCGTTCCTGCCCTTGCCCGGTTCGGCACCGGTGGAATGGCTGGTCGAGCCCGGCCTTACCCCCTATCCCGATGCGCTTGCCTTCATGGAGGCGCGCGCCGAGGCGATCCGCGGCGGGGCTGCCGGCGAAATGGTCTGGCTGGTCGAACATCCGCCGCTCTACACCGCCGGCACCAGCGCCCGCATCGAGGACCTGATCGAACCCGATCGCTTTCCGGTCTTTGCGGCCGGACGCGGCGGCGAATACACTTATCATGGGCCAGGCCAGCGGGTCGCCTATGTCATGCTCGACCTGAAGCGCCGGCGCGAGGACGTGCGCGCCTTCGTCGCGGCGCTCGAACAGTGGATCATCGGCACGCTCGCCGCCTTTAACGTGCGCGGCGAACGCCGCGAGGACCGGGTCGGCGTCTGGGTGGTACGGCCTGATCGCCCAGCTTTGCCCGACGGCTCAACTGCCGAGGACAAGATCGCGGCAATCGGCATAAGGCTGCGGCGCTGGGTGAGCTTCCATGGCATCGCCATCAATGTCGAACCGGAGCTTGAGCATTTCGGCGGCATCGTGCCGTGCGGGGTCCAGGACCACGGCGTCACTAGCCTCGTCGACCTCGGCCTGCCCGTCGGCATGGCCGATCTGGATCTGGCGCTGAAATCAGCCTTCGAGGATGTTTTTGGTCCCGTGGCGGCTTTGCCGGTCGAGGCTGCCCGCAAGACGGGTTGATCCTTTCGGACCCAACCAGCTCAGAGCAACTGCCCTGACGCCCACAACACGCCGCAGCCGTGGATGGCGAACACCGCCAGCAAGGCCCCGGCGATGACCAAACGATCGACAGTGCCGATCGGCTCCAGTTCGTGGCGTGGCTTCACCCCGCTGCCGACGGTGAGCAGGCTGAGAATCGAAAATACCGCACCGGCCGCGAGCAGGAAGCCCAGGGAAAAACCGGCCCGCCAGCCAAGCGCCAGAAAGGCCGAGAGCAGCGAGAAGGACGCCAGCGCCAGGACGACCGGCCCCGGGCAGATCTGGCGCAGCACCTGGCCACCGTCGAATTTCCACACAGGCACCAGATTCGCGATATTGAACAGGGCAGCGCAGCCTGCGAGTGCGGCGAGCAGCGCGGCAGCCGCCTTGTGACCCTCGCCGCCGGCAAGCACGCTGGCGGCGATGACGATCGGCACCAGGAAGGCGGAGAACCCCGCCCCCATCAACGCCACGAAGGCCACTTCGAAACGGCTGTTATAGGGCCGGCCGCCAATGGCGATGCCGCCAAGCAGCGGGATGAAGATCATCCGCGCCCTGCGATGGCCCGTCAGCCGGAACGCCGCCATGTGGCCGAGTTCGTGCAGCGCCACCACCGACGTCAGGATCGCGGCCAGCGCCAGCCCGCCGAGGTGAAGCCCGAAGAACGGCCACAGCATCAATGCCGACAGCACGGCAAAGCCGACCTGGCTCAGCGGATGCTCGAACCAGCCACCCTTGCGATACTGCCCGGTCCTTGCCCAACGCTGCAGCTTGGAGAGCTCGCGGCGCATGGCGAAATAGCGAAACACCAGGAAAGCCACGCCGCGGTACCGGTCGGTCCGGCTGAGCGTCACGCGCGTGCCGCTTCCCTCCGAAACCAGTTCGGCGGTCTCGCCATAGTCCTTCCAGAACGAGCTATCGAGCGCGGTGTCCTCGATCACCCGCATCGAGAAGCGGTTGCCCTCGACGACATCTTCAAACCGCGCCCTGCGCTCTATCGGCTTGCCATCGCGGCCTTCCCAAGAGAGCGTGATGCGGGCGACGCCCTCTTCGTCCAGCGGCTGCGCCGACAGGATCTCGCCGGACCAGCCGGCATCGCTGCCGAGCGGCCACAGCGCCTGCCACAGGCGCTGCCGGTCCATCGCCACGATGCGGCTCGACCTGACCGTGCGCAAACCAAGCGGCACGGTCATCAGGAGAAAGATCAGCCCGAGATTGCTGGCCACGAGAATGGCCGTGACGATGGGCGACACCTGGACGTTGCTCCCTGCCTTGGAGCCGCACCCTAACGTCGCGGCGGCAAGAAAAGCTTAACGGCGGGGCGGCATGGCCATCGAGAAACAGCGACGGCCGACGCTGCCAAATCACATGGCTCCGATCCAGATCGCCATGGAGACAAGAAACGCGCTCATGCAAACCAGCGAGATGACATCCTGAACCAGATCGGTCATAACTCTCTCCTGTTGTTGATATGTTTCTAATTTGTTCTAATTTTGTTCCATTGTCAACCGCTGGGAGGTATGGCCATGGGCGGGGAACTTTGCACGGTTAGCGAAACGTTAATTGGTCGCCAAGAGAGGGAGTTGGAAGCTTGCCAGGGTAGGCTTCAGCCCGGGAAGAACAAATTAGCGAGCGCTTGTATTAAATTTTGGCTGAGCCGAAAATGCCTGGGCCTGAGGCATTGCTGAGCGATCGACATGGGGAAATACGGAGGCGCAAATCAAGGTGAACGCTGGCGAAAGCGTATGCGACAAGGTCGCCGGCGGCGCCTCTCTCGCAATCTCGTAATTTGGTTGGCCATCCTGGCGACGAGCGCGATATCGTCCACTCTGATCGCAATGAGCGCTCACTGGCGGTTCTAAGCTACCCCCGCGCGGTACACGTCGGGTGAGAATCGTCCTTAGAGCGGCACCACCTTGCCGTCGGCCAACGTGACGCGCCGGTCCATGCGCGATGCAAGCTCGTGATTGTGGGTGGCGATCAGCGCCGCGAGGCCCGATTGCCGCACCAGTGCCTCCAGCGCCTCGAACACGTAGGAGGCTGTGACCGGGTCGAGGTTGCCGGTGGGCTCGTCGGCGAGCAGCACCAGCGGCGCATTGGCGACCGCACGCGCGATGGCGACGCGCTGCTGCTCGCCGCCGGAAAGCTCCGACGGCCGGTGCGACGCCCGTTTGCCGATCTGCATGTAGTCGAGCAGTTGCGCCGCTCGCTCGGACGCTTCCTTGCGCGGCAGGCCCTTGATGAGCTGCGGCATGATGATGTTTTCCAGCGCGGAAAACTCCGGCAGCAAATGATGGAACTGATAGACGAAGCCGACATCGTTGCGGCGGATCGAGGTGCGCTCGTCGTCGGACAGCCGGCCACAGGCGCGTCCGGACAGGATCACGTCGCCGGCATCCGGCCGCTCCAACAGCCCGGCCGTATGCAGTAGCGTCGATTTGCCGGTGCCCGACGGGGCCACCAGCGCCACCATTTCACCGCGCCGCAGCGCGAAATCGGCGCCGTTCAGGATGGTGAGCTTGCGCGGCCCCTGGACGTAGTGCCGTTCGACGCTCTTCAGCTCGATAAGGACCTCGGCCACTACTCGTACCTCAAGGCTTCGACTGGATCGAGGCGGGCCGCCCGCCATGCCGGAAACACCGTTGCCAGGAAGGACAGCGCAAGCGCCATGATGATGACATAGGTCGTCTCGCGCGGATCCATCTTGGCCGGCAACTGGCTGAGGAAATAGAGCTCCGGGTTGAACAGCACCTTGCCGGTCATCCAGGAGAAGAACTGGCGGATCGATTCGATGTTGGTGCAGATCACGACGCCGAGCAGCACGCCGGCGAGCGTGCCCGTCACGCCGATCGCCGCCCCAGTCATCAGGAAGATGCGCAGGATGGCGCCGCGCGAGGCGCCCATGGTGCGCAGGATGGCGATATCATGCCCCTTGTCCTTCACCAGCATGATCAGTCCGGAAATGATGTTGAGTGCCGCCACCAGCACGATCAGCGTCAGGATCATGAACATGACGTTGCGTTCGACCTGCAGAGCCGAAAAGAAGGTCTCGTTGCGCTGGCGCCAGTCGACCATGTCGATCGGCCGCTGCGCCGCCGCTTCCACCTTGGGTTTCAGCGCGTCGACATCGTCGGGATTGTCGACATAGATCTCGATCGTCTGCGCCCGGCCGTCCATGTTGAAGTAGAGCTGCGCTTCGGAGAACGGCATATAGACGATCGACGTGTCATATTCGGACATGCCGACCTCGAAGATCGCCGCGATCTTGTAGCCCTTCATGCGCGGCGTGGTGCCGAGCGGCGTCACATCCCCGTCCGGCGAGATCAAGGTAATGGTATCGCCGAGCGTCAGGCCGAGATTCTCGGCCATGCGCTTGCCGATGGCGACACCCTCGCCGGTATCGAAATCGGCGAGCGTGCCTTGCTTGATGTTGCTGGCCACGATGGCGATCTTGCCGAGATCTTCACCCCGGATGCCGCGCACCAGCGCGCCGGTGCCGCCGCCGACATTGCCTTGCGCGAGCACCTGGCCGTCGATCAGCGGGATGGCGTATTTGACCCCGGGTACGCCGTTGATGCGGCTGGCGACCTGGGCATAATCCTCAAGCGGCGAATCGAGCGGCTGCACGATCAGATGGCCGTTGACGCCGAGGATGCGCGTCAAAAGCTCGGCGCGGAACCCGTTCATCACCGCCATGACCACGATCAGCGTCGCGACGCCCAGCATGATGCCGAGAAAAGAGATCGAGGCGATCACCGAGATCACCGTCTCCTTGCGCCGCGAACGCAAATAGCGCCAGGCGACCGTGCGCTCGAAGATGGAAAAAGGGCCGGCGCCCGCCGATCGCGCTGCCGCCGCCTCGCTCATGCGGCGGCACCGAAATGTTTGGCCGCGTCGGCGATCGGCAGCGTCACGCGCTCGCCGGTCTTGCGATTCTTGATCTCGACCTCGCCGGCGGCGACGCCGCGCGGCCCGACGATCACTTGCCAGGGCAGGCCGATCAGGTCGGCGGTGGCGAATTTGCCGCCCGGCCGCTGGTCGGTATCGTCGTAGAGGACGTCCTTGCCGGCGGCGGTGAAGGCGGCGTTGAGTTCGTCGCAGACGCGATCGCAGTCGGCATCGCCCGCCTTCATGTTGATCAGGCCGATATCGAACGGCGCCACCGCTTCCGGCCAGATGATGCCGTTCTCGTCATGGCTGGCCTCGATGATCGCCGCGACCAGCCGCGACGGGCCGATACCGTAGGAGCCGCCCGAGGCGAAATGATCCTTGCCGTCGGGCCCCGTCACCTTGGCCCCCATCGGCTTGGAATATTTCTCGCCGAAGTGGAAGATATGGCCGACCTCGATGCCGCGCGCCGAGACCCGGTCGCCAGTCGGAACCTTCTCCCAGGCCGCCTCGTCATGCATCTCGTCGGTGGCGGCGTAAGGCGTCGTCCACGTCTTGACGATATCTGCTATCTCGCCGTCATTGGCGAAGTCGGTGTTCGCGCCGGGCACGGCAAGCGACAGGTAATCGCGATGGCAGAAGACCTGGCTTTCACCAGTGTCGGCCAGGATGATGAACTCGTGGCTGAGATCGCCGCCGATCGGACCGGTGTCGGCCCGCATCGGAATGGCCTGCAGGCCCATGCGCGTGAAGGTCCTGAGATAGGACACGAACATCCGGTTATAGGCGGCTCTCGCGCCTTCGAAGTCGAGATCGAAGGAATAGGCGTCCTTCATCAGGAATTCGCGCGAACGCATCACGCCGAAGCGCGGCCGCACCTCGTCACGGAACTTCCACTGTATGTGGTAGAGGTTGAGCGGCAGGTCCTTGTAGGATTTGACGTAAGCGCGAAAAATCTCGGTGACCATTTCCTCGTTGGTCGGACCGTAGAGCATGTCGCGGTCCTGCCGGTCCTTGATGCGCAGCATCTCCTTGCCGTAGTCGTTGTAACGGCCGCTCTCGCGCCACAGATCGGCCGACTGGATGGTCGGCATCAGGATCTCCAGCGCACCGGCGCGGTTCTGCTCCTCGCGGATGATCTTGCAGACCTTGTCCAGCACCCGTTTGCCCAGCGGCAGCCAGGAAAAACTGCCTTGCCCCTGCTGGCGGATCATGCCGGCGCGCAGCATCAGCCGATGCGAGACGATTTCGGCCTCGCGCGGGTTTTCTTTGAGGATAGGCAGGAAATAGCGCGACAAACGCATGGACAGGTCCGTGAATGAGAATGGCCACGCCAGAATCGGCGCGGCGCAGGCTTGCTTGCCCCGGCTTCATAGCGATTTCATGACCGAATGGAAACCCGGCCATCCCACCACGTAGGCCCCTTCCGAGCCCGAATCCCTCGCTTCCGGAACAACCCGCGCCGACAATGGAACGCACCGAACCTCTTCGTGTTTGGCCGTCAATTCTTTGCGCGCGTCAATTGCGAACATGCCGCAAAGGCTCTGTCGACCCTGACTGGACGTTTCAAAAGCAAAGCCTGCCGCACTATTGTGCAGTGCAGCACGAGAATGCCCGTTTCAAGGCAAAATTCTTCGTGACATTTTCATTTCCGTTGGGCTAATGTGCCCCGATAACCGAGAGGGTAGAAAAAAATCTGCTCTCCTACGCGGTCAAAGTCTTGGGAGGATGCGATCTAGGCGCGGTTACTCGCTGCCGCCGGATACCGGAAACAGATCGGACGCGTTTAATTGCAAGGCCTTGTGCCTTGCATTTTTTTTGTGCAATCATCTGGTTAGCGCCGCGAATTGGCAGGCTACATGACCTTGCGTCAGCAGCCAGTAGCCGCCGGACAGGGCGGCATCTCAATCCCGTCCGCAGCGCTCCGACCTTATCGGAGCACCCTTGCCGCCACGTCTATTTCCCTGGGGTCGGGCTGAAATCCGGCACGATGTGCGGGATGTCGTTGAGGCTGTATCCCAACCCGTGCGTCAGGCCGTAGAAAATGCCCATCAGGACCGCCGTTGCGATGGTGGTGCGGATCACGGCACGCAGCATATGCGGCCCGCGCGGCGCGCTCGGCACCGTGCCCAGCGTCACGTCGTGATCGTCGTCCTGCGTTCTGACGCTGAACGGCAGGACGGCAAACAGCACCACCCACCAGGTCGCGAAAAACAGCGCGGTGAACGAGACCCAGCTCATGATTGCTCCAGTTCGATCAGCGTGCCGAAGAAATCCTTCGGATGCAGGAACAGCACCGGCTTGCCGTGCGCGCCTGGTTTGGGATTGCCGTCACCAAGCACCCGGGCGCCGGCGGCCTTGAGCTGGTCGCGCGCGGCCAGGATGTCGTCGACCTCGTAGCAGAGATGATGCATGCCGCCCGACGGATTCTTCGCCAGGAATGCCGCGATTGGCGAGCCCTCGCCAAGCGGCTCCAGTAACTCGACCTTGGTGTTGCCGACATCGACGAACACCACGGTGACGCCATGCTCCGGCAACGCCTGCGGCTCGGTCACTTCGGCGCCGAGCGTGTTGCGGTAAGCTGCAACGGCGGCGGTCAAATCCGGCACCGCAAGCGCGACATGGTTCAGCCGTCCGAGCATGTCCGAGCTTTTTCTCCCAGGTCCAACGACTGGCGTCATACGTCAAATCAGCCGAGATCAACAGCCTTTCGCGAGGAGCGCACTGTCGCACCTGTTGCAACCAGCAGCCACAAAGTACAAAGGCCAATGTCCGGAATCAGCCCTGCCCGCCCCCGCGTTTTCACCTTCGATCTCGGGTCGTTCAAAATTGCCGCTCTGCTCGATGCCGTCGATGTCAGAGACGGGCTTGCATCGGCCTTCGCGGCCGGACAGCCGCCGGCGGCCGTGCTCGAACTCGCGGTTTCGAACTTCATCGACCAGGATCGCTACGAGCATTGCTTCATCCCGACGCTGATCGATACCGGTTCCGAAAAGATCCTGTTCGACACTGGCTGCGGAGATGAAGACAGTTCACTCCTGGAGTGTTTGCAAGCCCTTGGGCTCGGCCCTGATGACATCGATGTGGTGGTCATCACCCACGGGCACCCGGACCACATTGGCGGGCTTGTCCGGAATGGCGCATCCGTTTTCAGCCGCGCACGCCTGGTATTCGGCGCAGCGGAATTCGCGTTCTGGACCGAAGGAAATGCGGTGCGTCCGGCCAGGTTGGCCAATCGTGATCTCTTTAGGCGCATTTGCACCGGCTTGGCCGACCGCGCGACGTTCATAGCGCCTGGAGACGAAGTGGTGCCGGGCATCACTGCCATCGACGCGGCCGGTCACTCCGCCGGGCTTTTGGCCTTCCTTGTCGAAAACGACGGACAGCAATTGCTGATCTGGTCGGACGCTTTCCTGCATTATGTCGTGTCGATCCAGCGTCCGCAGTGGCATGCCGATTTCGATGACGACAAGGAAAAGGCAATCGAGACCCGCAAGCGGCTGCTCGGCATGGCTGCCGAGCGGCGCCTGCTCGTCGCCGGCCACCACATGCCGTTTCCGGGCTTGGGCTATGTCGAGCGGACAGACCATTCCTTTCGCTGGATTCCGGTCAGCTATCAGCTGAACATCCGAGCCCCCGACGCCTCCGTCACCGGGTGACGAAAACCGTCACCAGCGGTTTCTTGCCCCACGCTTCGTTGGCCGCGCCGCGCACCGCGCGCCGCACCGCCTCCTGCACCAGGTCGAGGTCCTTGCGGCGCTGGCGGGGGATCGAATCGACCGCACCGACGGCCGCATCGATCATCAGGTCCTCGAGCATCTCGCCACGGGCGTCGGTTTCGGCGACGCCAATGGCGACCAGGTCGGGATCGCCGGCCAGCTCGTACTTGTCATCAAGCACGACATTGACCGCGACGTGACCGGCAAAGGACAGCTTGCGCCTGTCGCGAATACCCATCGCCTGATCGGTGCCGATCAGATTGCCGTCCTTGTAGACGCGGCCGAACGGCACCTGGTCGATGATCGTGGCGGGACCGGGAGCGAGCCGCAGCATGTCGCCGTCGCGCACCTGCGCCACCTGGCCGATGCCGGAGGTGGACATCAGCGAGCCCTGCGCCACCAGATGCGCCGCCTCGCCATGCACGGGAACGCCGATTTGCGGACGCACCCATTCATACATCTTGCGCAGTTCGCTGCGGCGGGGGTGGCCGGAGACATGCACCAGAGCATCGCCGTCTTCGATGATCTTGATGCCGAGATCGATGAGGCGGTTCTTGATCTCGAGGATCGCCTTCTCGTTGCCGGGAATGGTGCGCGAGGAAAACACCACCGTGTCGCCCGCTGTCAGCGACACCGATTTCATCTCGTCGCGCGACAGCTTGGCAAGTGCCGCCAACGGCTCGCCCTGGCTGCCGGTGCAGATGATGACCAGATTCTCGCGCGGGATGAAGCCGAAATCCTCCTCGGCGATGAACTCCGGCAGGCCGTCCATGTAGCCAAGCTCGCCGGCCACATCGATGACGCGCTTCAACGAGCGGCCGAGCACAAGGCACTGGCGGCCGGCATCGCGCGCTGCCCTGGCGATGGAAACGATGCGTCCGACATTGGAGGAGAAGGTGGTGACGGCGACGCGGCCCTTGGCCGCCTGGATGACGCCTTTCAGGCCCTCGCCCACGGCCACTTCCGAAGGCGACTCGCCTTCGCGCAGCGCATTGGTCGAATCGCAGATCAGCGCCAGCACGCCCTTGTCGCCATAGGCGCGGAACCGCGCCTCGTCGGTCTTGGGACCGATCGTCGGCTCCGGATCGATCTTCCAGTCGCCGGTGTGGATGACGGTGCCGGCCGGCGAGGTGATCGCCAGCGACATGGGTTCGGGAATGGAGTGTGCAACCGGAATGGCTTCGATCTCGAAGGGGCCCACCGTGAACTTTTCGCCCGCCCGGTAGATTGTCAGCGGGATCTTCGGCGCGCCCTGCTCGCCCTGACGCTTGGCTTCCAGCAGCCCGGCGCTGAACGGCGTCATCCAGACCGGCGCCTTCAGCTTCGGCCAGATGTCGAGCAGCGCGCCGTAGTGGTCCTCATGCGCGTGGGTGATGATGATGCCGCGCAGATTGGCGAGGTTCTCCTCGATGAAGCGCGTATCGGGCAGGATCAGGTCGACGCCCGGATGCGCCGCGTCGGGAAAGGTGACGCCGACATCGATGATAATCCATTCGCGCGCGCTCGGCGGGCCATAGCCGTAGAGGGCGAAGTTCATGCCGATCTCGCCGACGCCGCCGAGCGGCACGAAGACGAGTTCGGCGTTGTCCGCTTTCGCCATGATTTTTTCCTTCCTGACCCTCGGGCCAAGCCGTTAAAGCAATTCCAGCAAGTGCCTACCGGTTTTCCGTCCGGAATTGCCCAAAAACAAATTATATCCGCGCGGACGCCACCGCGCCGAAATGCACATCGCCGGCGGCGACCGTCAGAACAGACCCGTCATCGTCGCGGATCACGAAACGGCAGTCCTCGTCAATGGTCTCGAACACGCCACGCACCACATTACCGTCAATTCTGACAGCAACCTCGCCGCCAAGGCCCGCCGCGCGGGCCAGCCAACGCTTCCTGATGGCGGCAAGGCCACGTCCTTCGTCCCACAGGCGGGCATTCTCGCTCCAGGCATCCGACAGCGCCAGAAACAGCGTTTCGGCATCGCAAGCCGCGCCCAACGCATGGAGTGATGTCGCGGGATAAGGCAAATCCCGCGGGTGCGCCACCACATTGACCCCGATGCCCACCGCCACCGCGAAGCGGCTACCGTCAAGCATCGCCGACTCCAGCAGGATGCCGGCCAGCTTGGCGCCGGAGGCGAGCACATCGTTTGGCCATTTCAGCTCGAAACGGTTCTGTCCCTGGCTCGCTCCGTCGAGGCCTATCGCGATGCGGCCCTTCGGCACCACCGCGTCGAGCGCGTCGGCCAGCGCCAGCCCCGCGACGAAGCCGAGCGTCGCGGCAAGGCGCAATTCGCCGCCGGTGATGAGGAGCAGCGTCGCCGCCAGATTGCCTTCCGGCGTTGCCCAGGCACGGCCACGCCGGCCGCGCCCGCTTTCCTGCTTCTTGGAAACAACCCAGAGCTTGCCCGGGTCGCCCGCCCGGGCATGGTCCAGCGCCAGCGCGTTGGTGGAGCCGACACTGTCATGCGCCTCGAGCCGGAACCCTTCCGACGCCGAGGTTGGAGCCAGCCGAAATGCCATCCCGTCAGAAAAATGTCTTGGCGGCGGCTTCGGCATAGGTCCCGATCGGTCCGCCGATCAGCACGTAGAACAGCACGAAGGCGCCACTGACGCCGAGCACGACACGCAACTCGCTGGCCATCGGCACAAAGCCGCCGACCGGCTCATCGAACCACATGATCTTGATGATGCGCAGGTAGTAGTAAGCGCCCACCACGGAAGCGAGCACGCCGATGATTGCCAGCGCATAAAGGTTGGCGTTGATGGCGGCGAGGAAGACGTACCACTTCCCCCAGAAGCCGGCGAGCGGCGGAATGCCGGCCAGCGAGAACATCAGGATGGTCAGGATCGTCGCCATGATGGGGTTGGTCGACGAGAGGCCGGCGAGATCGCTAATCTGCTCGACATTGCCTTCCTTGCGCCGCATGGCAAGGATGAAGGCGAAGGTGCCGAGCGTCATCACCAGGTAGATCAGCATGTAGATGGCGACGCCGCGCACGCCGGCCTGGCTATTGGCGGCAAGGCCGACCAGCGCGTAGCCCATATGGCCGATCGAGGAATAGGCCATCAGCCGCTTGATGTTGGTCTGGCCGATCGCGGCGAAGGAGCCAAGCGCCATCGAGGCGATCGAGATGAAGACGATGATCTGCTGCCAGTCGGAGGCGATCGGCTTGAACGCACCCATGGTGACGCGCACGATCAGCGCCATCGCCGCCATTTTCGGCGCTGCCGCCAGGAAGGCCGTCACCGGTGTCGGTGCGCCCTCATAGACGTCTGGCGTCCACATGTGGAACGGCACCGCCGAGATCTTGAAGGCAAGCCCGGCCAGCACGAAGACGAGGCCGACGACAAGGCCAAGCTGGCGCTCGCCGCCGCCCAGCGCCGTGGCGATCTCCTGGAAGCCGGTGTTGCCGGTATAGCCGTAGACCAGGCTGATGCCGTAGAGCAGCATGCCCGAGGACAGCGCGCCGAGGACGAAATATTTCAGGCCGGCTTCTGTCGAACGCAGATTGTCGCGATTGATCGCCGCCAGCACATAGATCGCAAGCGACTGCAGTTCGAGGCCGAGATAGAGCCCGATCATGCCGTTGGCCGAGATCATCAGCATCATGCCGAGCGTGCAAAGCAGGATCAGCACCGGATATTCGAACTTGTCGAAACGCTCCGCCTTGGCAAAGCGCATCGACATGATGAGCGTCACCGCCGAGCCGATCAGCGCCAGCACCTTCATGAAGCGGGCGAAGGAATCCTGGATGAAGGCATTGCCATAGGCGCTGCCCTGCCCTGCGTGGAAGATCAGCCAGGCGCCTGCGATCACCAGCACGGCGACGGCAAGGCCGGTCACGGTATTGGCGGTGTTGGAACGCGAATAGGCCCCGACCATAAGCAGCGCGAGCGCGCCGATGGCAAGGATCAGCTCGGGCGTCGAGAGCGAAAGGCTGGAGAGAAGGTCCGGCGTCATGGTTCGCAAAACCCCTGGGTCAGTTCGCCGCCGCGGTCTGCGCGGCGCCGATGGATGCGGTGACATTGGTGACGAGCGACTTGACCGACTGGGCCGTCGCGTCGAAGACGGGTGCGGGATAGACGCCGAAGAAGATGACCAGCACGACCAGCGGATAGATGATCGCCTTCTCGCGGGTCGACAGGTCGAGCAGCCCCTTCAGGCTGTCCTTGGTCAGCGCGCCGAAGATCACCCGGCGGTAGAGCCAAAGCGCATAGGCCGCCGACAGAATGACGCCGGTGGCGGCGAAGAACGCCACCCAGGTGTTGACCCGGAACACGCCAAGCATGGTCAGGAACTCGCCGACGAAACCTGACGTGCCCGGCAGGCCGACATTGGCCATGGTGAAGATCAGGAACACGGTCGCGTATTTCGGCATGTTGTTGACGAGACCGCCATAGGCGGCGATCTCGCGGGTGTGCATGCGGTCATAGATGACGCCGACGCACAGGAACAGCGCGCCCGACACCAGACCGTGGCTGAGCATCTGGAAGATAGCGCCCTGCACGCCTTCCTGGTTCATGGCAAAGATGCCCATGGTGACGAAGCCCATATGGGCGACCGACGAATAGGCGATCAGCTTCTTCATGTCCTCCTGCATCAGCGCCACCAGCGAGGTGTAGATGATGGCGACGACCGACAGCGTGAACACCAGCGGCGCGAACATTTCGGAGGCCAGCGGGAACATCGGCAAGGAGAAGCGCAGGAAGCCGTATCCGCCCATTTTCAGCAGGATGCCGGCCAGGATGACCGAGCCCGCCGTCGGCGCCTCGACGTGGGCGTCGGGGAGCCAGGTGTGCACCGGCCACATCGGCATCTTCACCGCGAAGGAGGCGAAGAAGGCAAGCCACAGCCAGGTCTGCATGTTGGCCGGGAAGCTGTGCGTCAGAAGCGTCGGGATGTCGGTGGTGCCGGACTGGAAGAACATCGCCATGATGGCGAGCAGCATCAGCACCGAGCCGGCCAGCGTATAGAGGAAGAACTTGAACGAGGCGTAGACGCGCCGCTTGCCGCCCCATACGCCGATGATGATGAACATCGGGATCAGTCCGGCTTCGAAGAAGACGTAGAACAGCACGATGTCCAGCGCGCAGAACACGCCGATCATCAGCGTTTCCAGAAGCAGGAAGGCGATCATGTAGGCCTTGACGCGCTTTTCGATCGCTTCCCACGACGCCAGGATGCAAAGCGGCATCAGGAAGGTCGTCAGAATGACGAACAGCATGGAAATGCCGTCGACGCCCATATGGTAGGAAATGCCGGAATCGAGCCAGGCGACCTTTTCGACGAACTGGAATCCGGCCTGCGAATTGTCGAAGCCGGCCCAGATGAACAGCGACACCAGGAAGGTGAACGCCGTGGTGATGAACGCAATGGCGCGGATGTTGCGGCGCGCGTTTTCGCTGTCATCGTTGATGAACAGGATCAGCAGCACACCAACCAGCGGCAGGAAGGTGACCAGCGAGAGGATTGGCCAGGCGGTCATCAGAGCATCATCCAGGTGACGAGTGCGGCAACGCCGATCAGCATGGCGAAGGCGTAGTGATAGAGGTAGCCGGTCTGCAGCTTGACGACGCGGTTGGTGACGTCGACGACGCGCGCCGAAATGCCGTCAGGCCCGAGCCCATCGATGATGGTCCCGTCACCGGTCTTCCACAGGAAGTGACCGAGACGCTTGGCAGGGCGAACGAACAGGAAGTCGTAAAGCTCGTCGAAATACCACTTGTTGAGCAGGAAGGCGTAAAGCCCGCGATGCTGGGCGGCCAGATTGACCGGCATCTCCGGCGAGCGGATGTAGAACTTCCAGGCCAGAGCGAAACCGATCAGCATGGCGATGAAGGGCGAGAGCTCCACCCACAGCGGCAATTCGTGGATCTCGTGCAGGATATGGTTGTCCGGCAGCGTGAACAGCGACGCCTTCCAGAATTCGGCATAGCCTTCGCCGATAAAGGAATTGTGGAAGATGACACCGGCAAACAGCGCGCCGGCCGCCAGGATGAACAGCGGCACCAGCATCACCGGCGGCGATTCATGGACGTGGTGCATCACCTCGTGGCTCGCCCGCGGCTTGCCATGGAAGGTCATGAAGATCAGCCGCCAGGAATAGAAGGAGGTGAAGCAGGCGGCGATGACCAGCAGGATGAAAGCCAGGCCGGCGACCGAATTGTGGCCGGCGAAGGAGGCCTCGATGATGGCGTCCTTGGAGAAGAAGCCGGCGGTGCCGATGACGGTCACCGGAATGCCGACGCCGGTCAGCGCCAGCGTGCCGATCACCATCATCCAGTAGGTGGTCGGGATCAGCTGCCTCAGGCCACCCATCTTGCGCATGTCCTGCTCGTCGGAGACGGCGTGGATGACCGAGCCGGAACCGAGGAACAGCAGCGCCTTGAAGAAGGCGTGCGTGAACAAATGGAAGATCGCCGCGCCATAGGCGCCGACGCCGAGCGCCACGAACATGTAGCCGAGCTGCGAGCAGGTCGAATAGGCGATGACGCGCTTGATGTCGTTCTGGACCAGGCCGACGGTCGCCGCGAAGAAGGCGGTGAAGGCGCCGATTAAGGTGACCACCGTCAGCGCCGAGTGCGACAATTCGAACAGCGGCGAAAGCCGCGCCAGCATGAACACGCCGGCCGTCACCATGGTGGCGGCATGGATCAGCGCCGACACCGGGGTCGGGCCCTCCATGGCGTCCGGCAGCCAGGTGTGCAGGGGCACCTGCGCCGACTTGCCCATGGCACCCATGAACAGCAGCAGGCAGACGACGGTCATTGCCGCCTGCTTGTCGAGCGCATGGCCGAGGAAGGTGAGTACGGCGGCACCCTGCGGCGCGCCTTCGGCCGGGATGAACGTCGCCGCATTGGCGAAGATGGTGCCAAGATTGACCGAGCCGAACAGCACGAACACGCCGAAAATGCCGAGCGCAAAACCGAAATCGCCGACGCGGTTGACGACGAAGGCCTTTATTGCCGCGGCATTGGCCGACGGCTTCTTGTACCAGAAGCCGATCAGCAGGTAGGACGCCAGGCCGACCCCTTCCCAGCCGAAGAACATCTGCACGAGGTTGTCGGCCGTCACCAGCATCAGCATGGCAAAGGTGAACAGCGACAGATAGGCGAAGAAGCGCGGCCGGTTCGGATCGTGATGCATGTAGCCGATCGAATAGATGTGAACCAGCGCCGACACGGTGTTGACCACCACCAGCATCACCACCGTCAAGGTGTCGATCCTGAGCGCCCAGGAGACGTCCAGCCCGCCGGACTGGATCCAGTGCAGCACCGGCACGGTGAACACCTCGCCATGGCCGAAGCCGACGGAAAAGAAGGCGACCCATGACAGCACGGCCGCGATCACCAGGAAGCCGGAGGTGATGTATTCGGATGCCTTGGCACCGAGCGCATTGCCGAACAGGCCGACGATCAGGAAGCCGAGCAGCGGAAGGAAGACGATCGCTTGATACATAGTCGCCCCGTCAACCCTTCATCATGTTCACGTCTTCGACCGCGATCGAGCCGCGGTTGCGGAAGAAGACGACGAGAATGGCAAGCCCGATGGCGGCTTCAGCCGCCGCGACCGTCAGCACGAACAGCGCGAACACCTGGCCGACCAGATCGCCGAGCGCCGCCGAAAAGGCGACGAAATTGATGTTGACCGCCAGCAGGATCAGCTCGATCGACATCAGGATGACGATGATGTTGCGGCGGTTGAGGAAGATGCCGAACACGCCGAGCGTGAACAGGATCGCCGATACGGTCAGATAATGTGCGATGCCGACGACCATCTCAGACTCCTTCGCCCGACTTGACCTTGCGGATTTCCATGCCGGTCGCCGCGGTGCGGCCGACCTGGGCTGCGATCGACTGCCGCTTGACCCCTTCCTTGTGGCGCAGCGTCAAGACGATGGCGCCGATCATGGCGACCAGCAGGATGAGGCCCGAAATCTGGAAGTAGTAGAGGTAGTCGGTATAGAGGATGTCGCCGAGCGCCGCCGTGTTCGATCGCGCGGCGAGATCCGGGATGGGCTTTGCGACTGTCGAGGCGAGCTTCGGCGCGAAGGTGTAGCCGCCCAGCACCACGATCAGCTCCGCCGCCAGGATCAGCCCGACCAGCGCGCCGATCGGCGCGTATTGCAGGGCGCCGCTCTTCAATTCGGCGAAATCGACGTCGAGCATCATGACGACGAACAGGAACAGCACCAGGACCGCGCCGACATAGACGACGAGCAGGATCATCGCCAGGAACTCGGCGCCGGTCAGCATGAACAGGCCGGCGGCGTTGAAGAAGGTCAGGATCAGGAACAGCACCGAATGCACGGGGTTGCGCGACGAAATGACCATGAACGCCGACGCCACGGCGACAAAGGCGAAGAGGTAGAAGAAGGCCGCCTCTAGTCCACTCAGCATTGGGGATCCCCCGGGTTCCTGTCCAAACAGGACGCTCGTCCTGTTTGATGTTTGCGACCGCCTCCGGTCGGCAAGTTTCGTTGTGTCCTATCGCATGTTCCGATCGGGTTGAAATACCTGATCAAAAGAAACATGCGACACTTTTGTCTTCCGGAGGATGATCTTGTCCGAAAAGTCCGCAACTTTCGGGATCATCCCCTGGACGAGGCCCCTCGCCCCGTCCATGCGTCAGATGTCAGCGATATGGCGAGTCCAGTGAGATGTTGCGCGCCAGTTCGCGCTCCCACCGGTCGCCATTCGCCAGCAGCCGGTCCTTGTCGTAGTAGAGTTCCTCGCGCGTTTCCGTCGCGAATTCGAAATTCGGCCCCTCGACAATGGCGTCGACCGGGCAGGCTTCCTGGCAGAAGCCGCAATAGATGCACTTCACCATGTCGATATCGTAACGCACCGTGCGGCGCGTGCCGTCATTGCGGCGCGGGCCGGCCTCGATGGTGATCGCCTGCGCCGGGCAGATCGCCTCGCACAGTTTGCAGGCGATGCAGCGTTCCTCGCCGTTGGGATAGCGGCGCAACGCATGCTCGCCGCGAAAGCGCGGGCTGATCGGTCCCTTCTCGTGCGGATAGTTGATCGTCTCCTTCGGCGCGAAGAACTGGCGCATCGACAGGAAGAAGGCGCTGACGAAATCCTGCAGCAGCAGCGATTTTGCGGCCTGGGACAAAGCGGACATCACGCAAACCCCGTGATCTTGAGGAAGGCGGCGGTGGCGACCACCATGAACAGCGAGATCGGCAGGAACACTTTCCAGCCCAGCCGCATCAGCTGGTCGTAGCGGTAGCGCGGCACGAAGGCCTTCACCATCGAGATGCCGAAGAACACGAAACAGACCTTCAGCACGAACCAGATCACGCCGGGCACCCAGGTGAAGGGCGCGAAGTCGAAGGGAGGGAGCCAGCCGCCGAGGAACAGGATGGTGGCCAGCGCGCACATCAGCACGATCGCGACATACTCGCCGAGGAAGAACAAAAGGAACGGCGTCGACGAATATTCGACCATGTGGCCGGCGACCAGCTCCGATTCGGCTTCGACCAGATCGAAGGGCGGACGGTTGGTCTCCGCCAACGCCGAGATGAAGAAGATGACGAACATCGGGAACAGCGCCAGCCAGTTCCAGTCGAGGAACGTGTTGGGCAGCCCGAGCCGCGTACCAAGCCCACCCTGCTGCGACAGCACGATATCGCTGAGGTTGAGCGAGCCGGCGGTGAGCAGCACGGTGACGATGACGAAGCCGATCGAAACTTCGTATGACACCATCTGCGCCGCCGAACGCAACGCGCCGAGGAACGGATATTTCGAGTTGGACGCCCAGCCGCCCATGATCACGCCATAGACCTCGAGCGAGGAGATGGCGAAGACATAGAGGATGCCGACATTGACGTTGGCGATCGCCCAACCCTGGCTGACCGGTATGACCGCCCAGGCCGAGATCGCCAGCACGGCGGAGACAAGTGGCGCCAGCAGGAAGACGCCCTTGTTGGCGCCCGACGGGATGACCGGTTCCTTGAAGACGAATTTCAGCAGGTCGGCGAAGGCCTGCAGCGTGCCCCAGGGGCCGACGACATTCGGGCCACGGCGAAGCTGCACCGCCGCCCAGATCTTGCGGTCGGCATAAAGGATGTAGGCGACGAAGATCAGCAGCACCACGATCAGCACGACCGACTTCAAGAGGATCAGCAGCGCCGGCAGCACGTAGAAGGAGAAGAAGGTGTCCATGCTTATTCCGCCGCCTGCTTGAAGCCGCTCTTGGCCAGTGCCGAGCATTCCGCCATCACGGCCGATGCGCGCGCGATCGGGTTGGTCAGGTAGAAATCCTTGACCGGCGAGGTGAAGGTTCCCTTGTTCAACCGCCCGCCGAGCTTCGCCACGCCGGCGATATCCTCGGCATTGCCGGCCGCGACCTGGTCGATGCGAGCCAGATGCGGGTATTCGCCATAGAGCTTTGCGCGCAGCTGCGGCAGCGAATCGAACGGCAGTTTCTTGCCCAGTACGTCGGACAGCGCCCGCAAGATCGCCCAATCCTCGCGCGCGTCGCCCGGCGCGAAGCCAGCGCGGTTGGTCTGCTGCACGCGCCCTTCGGTGTTGACGTAGGTGCCGGACTTTTCGGTATAGGCAGCCGCCGGCAGGATGACATTGGCGCGATGCGCGCCGGCGTCGCCGTGCGTGCCAACATAGACGACGAAGGCGCCGCCGGTCTTGCTCATATCGATCTCGTCGGCGCCGAGCAGGAACAGGACATCCGTCTCGCCCAGCATGCCGGCGACGTTCTTGCCGCCCTCGCCCGGCACGAAGCCGAGGTCCAGGCCGCCGACGCGCGCCGCTGCGGTGTGCAGCACGGCAAAGCCATTCCAGTCGGCGCGTGCGGCATTCACGGCGGCGGCGAGCCTGGCCGCTTGGCCGAGCACGGCCGCGCCATCGGCGCGCGCCAGAGCGCCCTGACCGACGATAATAAGGGGATGCGTCGCCTTCTTCAGCGTCTGGAAGAACTTGCCGTTGCCGTCCGCCAGATCCTTCAGCGAATCCGGCCCGGCGCCCAGCTGTTCGTAGTCATAGCGCGTGTCGCCGACATCGCCGATGACGCCGACCGGCAGATTGCCGAGGCGCCAGCGCTTGCGGATGCGGGCGTTGAGCACCGAGGCCTCGAAGCGCGGATTGGCCCCGATGATCAGCACCGCGTCGGCCTGCTCGATGCCTTCGATGGTCGGGTTGAAGATATAGCTGGCACGTCCGAGTGCCGGATCGAGCGCCGCGCCGTCCTGACGGCAATCGGTGTTCTTCGAACCGAGCGAGGCCATCAGGAGCTTCAGCGCATAGATTTCCTCGACCGCCGCGAGATCGCCCGCGATGGCGCCGATCTTGTCGGGGGCCGCCGCCGAAACCGCGCCCTTGATCGCCGCGAACGCTTCGGCCCAGCTCGCCGGAACCAGCCTGCCGTCCTTGCGCACATAGGGGCGATCGAGGCGCTGCGTGCGCAGGCCGTCCCAGATGAAGCGGGTCTTGTCGGAAATCCATTCCTCGTTCACGGCTTCGTTGACGCGCGGCAGGATGCGCATCACTTCGCGCCCACGGCTATCGACGCGGATCGCCGAGCCGACGGCATCCATCACGTCGATGGATTCGGTCTTGGTCAGCTCCCACGGCCGCGCCTGGAAGGCGAAGGGCTTGGAGGTCAGCGCGCCGACCGGGCAGAGATCGATCACGTTGCCCTGCAACTCCGAGGTCATTGCCTGTTCGAGATAGGTGGTGATCTCGGCATCCTCGCCGCGGCCGATCAGGCCGAGTTCGGAAATGCCGGCAACTTCGGTGGTGAAGCGGACGCAGCGCGTGCAGTGGATGCAGCGGTTCATCACTGTCTTGACCAGCGGGCCGATATACTTGTCTTCCACCGCGCGCTTGTTCTCGTGGTAGCGCGAGGAATCGACGCCGAAGGCCATCGCCTGGTCCTGCAGGTCGCACTCGCCGCCCTGATCGCAGATCGGGCAGTCCAGCGGATGGTTGATCAGCAGAAATTCCATCACGCCTTCCCGGGCCTTCTTGACCATCGGCGTGTTGGTGAAGATTTCCGGCGGCTCGCCGTTCGGGCCGGGGCGCAGGTCGCGCACACCCATGGCGCAGGAGGCCTGCGGCTTGGGCGGTCCGCCCTTCACCTCGATCAGGCACATGCGGCAATTGCCGGCGATCGACAGCCGCTCATGGAAGCAGAAGCGCGGCACTTCCGCGCCCGCGTCCTCGGCCGCCTGCAGCAGCGTGTAATGGTCGGGTACAGTGATTTCTTTCCCGTCGACCTTGAGCTTTGCCATTCGCCTCAAACCCCTGCGGATTTCCCGCAATCTCATTTTCCGGGCGCGACAGACGCAGCGCCCGAGATTTCATTCACTTCTTCGCGGCCAGCGCCGCCGCCTGGGCAGTCCAGTCGTCACGGCCGATGCGGCCCTTGAACGACAGATAGTCGTCGACCCAGGCAATCTCTTGCGGCGACCATGCGGCGATCTGGGCAAACGTCCAGATACCGAGGCCGTTCAGCACCTTTTCCAGCTTCGGGCCGATGCCCGATATAGCCTTGAGGTCGGACGGCCTCGTCGGCTTCTCCATGGCCTTGGGCTGCCTGAAATCTTCCGGCAGCAGCACATCCGCCGCCTCGCTTGTTGCCGGAGCGGCATTGGCGGCCGGCGCGGTGGTGGCGGCTTCCCTGGCTGCGATATCGGTGACTTCCTGGGCGAAGGACTGCGCCTCGGCAATCATCGTCTTCGCGGTCGCCCGCGCCCTGATGGACGACGAGTTCGCATCCTCGAATTGCTCGACGCGTGCCTCGAAATCCTCGATCAGCGGCTGCATGAGGCGGTGTGATGCCTCGGCGGCCCCCGAAAGCGCGCCCATCCAGACGCCGAACGCATGATTGGCGAGCCCCATGCCAAGCGCCGACATCGCCGCCGCACCCGCGACAGGGTGCGCGAAAAGGTTGACGGCGCTGGCCATCTCCTTCGGCATCATCCTGGTCAGGTCCTGGTTCATCTTCTCGATCTGGTCCAAATTGGGCATCAATGGGTAGGGTGTCGAATACGGCGCCATAGAGTTCTCCTGGTCGTTTCTTCGTTCGCCCCGCCCCGTCTCTTCCCGCGTTCAAAAGTTTCTTGTTATTCCGCCGCCACCATCACCGGTTCGGCCCGGTGCGCGTTGCGCGAAAACTCGTCGATGCGCCGCTCCACCTCGCCGCGGAAATGCCGCATCAGGCCCTGGATCGGCCATGCCGCCGCATCGCCCAGCGCGCAGATCGTGTGGCCTTCGACCTGCTTGGTGACGTCGAGCAGCATGTCAATCTCGCGCTTCTGAGCCTCGCCGCGCACCAGCCGCTCCATCACCCGCCACATCCAGCCGGTGCCCTCGCGGCACGGCGTGCACTGGCCGCAGCTTTCATGCTTGTAGAAGTAGGAAAGCCGCGCGATCGCCTTCACGACATCGGTCGACTTGTCCATGACGATGACGGCGGCCGTGCCGAGGCCGGATTTGAGATCGCGCAGCGCGTCGAAATCCATCGGCGTATCGATGATCTGCTCCGCCGGCACCAGTGGCACCGAGGCGCCGCCCGGAATGACGGCGAGCAGATTGTCCCAGCCGCCGCGGATGCCGCCGCAATGGGTCTCGATAAGCTCGCGGAACGGGATCGACATCGCCTCTTCGACGGTGCACGGATTGTTGACGTGGCCGGAAACGCAGAACAGCTTGGTGCCGACATTGTTGGGCCGGCCGAAGGACGAGAACCAGGCAGCCCCCCGGCGCAGGATGGTCGGCGCCACCGCGATCGATTCGACATTGTTGACAGTGGTCGGGCAGCCATAGAGGCCGACATTGGCCGGGAATGGCGGTTTCAGCCGGGGCTGGCCCTTCTTGCCTTCGAGGCTTTCCAGCAGCGCCGTTTCCTCGCCGCAGATATAGGCGCCGGCGCCGTGATGCATGTAGATTTCAAAATCGTAGCCCGACGTGTTGTTCTTGCCGATCAGCTTGGCCTCGTAGGCCTCCTCGATCGCCCGCTGCAGCGCCTCGCGCTCGCGGATGAACTCGCCGCGCACATAGATGTAGGCGGCAATCGCGCCCATGGCGAAGCCGGCCAGGAACGCGCCCTCGACCAGCGTGTGCGGATCGTTGCGCAGGATGTCGCGGTCCTTGCAGGTGCCGGGCTCGGATTCGTCGGCGTTGATGACGAGATAGCTCGGCCGGCCGTCGCTCTGCTTGGGCATGAACGACCATTTCAGCCCGGTCGGGAAGCCGGCGCCGCCGCGTCCGCGCAGTCCCGACGCCTTCATCTCGTTGACGATCCACTCACGCCCCTTGGCGACGATGCCGGGCGTGTTGTCCCAGGCGCCGCGCGCCATGGCGCCGGCCAGCGACTTGTCGAAGAGGCCGTATATGTTGGTAAAGATGCGGTCTTTGTCCTGAAGCATTTTTCGTCCCTCAGACCGGCTTCTTGGTCGGCTTGGCGGCAGGCTGCTTGGTCTCCGGCGCCTTGAAGGCGCTGCCCGGTTCGGCCCGGTTCTTCGGCCCATTGCGTTGTTTTGGAGTCGCCTCGACTTCAGGAGCGGCCTTGTTGGCGTTGGCGGCCGAGTGAAGGGGTGGCGCAACGCTAGCCGCGTTCTCGGTGACCGGCGCGACCTTGGCCGGCGACGGCGTCTTCAACGTCGGGTTGGTCTCTGGCGCGGCGGTCTTCGGCCTGCTGGATTTCGACGGAGCAACCGGACCAGGCGCAGCTGGGGCGGCCGGTGCCGGCACCGGCGCAGCGATGATCGCGTCGGGCGCTGCCTTCGCGGCCCTGGCTGCTTCCCGGGCTTCACGGTCGCGGGTCGACTTGAGGATCGCCTTTTCGCTCTTCAACGTGGTCAGGCCGGAGGCCGGCTCCGAGCCGGTGCGGCCGTTCTGCGGTCCCGGCGTCACCGAGGCGCCCTTGCCCGCATCGTAGAGATCGATGATTTCAGCCAGCCGTTCCGGTGTCAGATCCTCGAACGTATCCTTGAACACCATGACCATCGGCGCGTTGACGCAGGCGCCGAGGCACTCGACCTCTTCCCACGACAAGGTGCCCTTGTCGTTGGTGTGGAATTGGTCGTGATGGATCTTCGAGCGGCACACATCCATCAGCGCTTCCGAGCCGCGCAGCATGCAGGGCGTGGTGCCGCAAACCTGGATGTGCGCACGGGTGCCAACGGGGCTCAACTGGTACTGCGTATAGAAGGTCGCGACCTCGAGGCCGCGGATACGCGGCATGCCGAGCATGTCGGAGATGGTCTCGATCGCCGCCTTGGTGACCCAGCCCTCCTGCTCCTGCGCTATCATCAGCAGGGGAATGATCGCCGACTGCTCGCGGCCCTTGGGATACTTCTTGATCCATTGCTTCGCCGCTGCCGCATTCGCCCGGTTGAAGGCGAAGGAGGCTGGCTGGACGCTGGCTTCTGCGAGACGGCGGACTGACATTTAGCGATCGACCTCACCAAACACGATGTCGAGGGAGCCGAGGACGGCGGTGACGTCGGCCAGCATGTGGCCGCGGCAGAGGAAATCCATGGCTTGCAGATGCGCGAAACCGGGTGCGCGCAGCTTGCAGCGGTAGGGCTTGTTGGTGCCGTCGGAGACCAGGTAGACGCCGAACTCGCCCTTTGGCGCCTCGACCGCCGCATAGACTTCGCCGGCCGGCACGCGGTAGCCCTCGGTATAGAGCTTGAAATGATGGATGAGCGCTTCCATCGAACGCTTCATCGCCTGGCGCTTGGGCGGCACCACCTTGCCGTCAAGGTTCGACACCGGGCCGGTGCTTTCCTTGCCGAGCAGAAGATCGACACACTGGCGCATGATCCGTGCCGACTGGCGCATTTCTTCCATGCGCACGAGGTAGCGGTCGAAACAGTCGCCATTCTTGCCGACAGGGATGTCGAAATCCATTTCCGAATAGCATTCATAGGGCTGCGACTTGCGCAGGTCCCACGGCGAGCCCGAACCACGGACCATGACGCCCGAAAAGCCCCAGGCCCAGGCATCTTCCAGCGAGACGATGCCGATGTCGACATTGCGCTGCTTGAAGATGCGGTTGCCGGTGAGCAGCCTGTCGAGATCGTCGAGCGATTTCAGGAACGGGTCGATCCACTTGCCGATGTCCTCGACCAGCTGCCGCGGCAGGTCCTGGTGGACGCCGCCGGGCCGGAAATAGGCCGCATGCATGCGCGAGCCCGAGGCGCGTTCATAGAACACCATCAGCTTCTCGCGCTCGACGAAGCCCCACAGCGGCGGCGTCAGCGCGCCGACGTCCATGGCTTGCGTCGTCACATTGAGGATGTGCGACATGATGCGGCCGATTTCGCAGTAAAGCACGCGGATCAGCTGGCCGCGCCGCGGCACCTCGATACCGAGCAGGCGCTCGGCGGCGAGCGCGAAGGCGTGCTCCTGGTTCATCGGCGCGCAATAATCGAGCCGGTCGAGATAAGGCAGCGCCTGCAGATAGGTTTTTGCCTCGATCAGCTTCTCCGTACCGCGATGCAAGAGCCCGATATGCGGATCGACGCGGTCGACGACTTCGCCGTCCAACTCCAGCACGAGGCGCAAAACGCCGTGCGCCGCAGGGTGTTGAGGTCCGAAGTTGATGTTAAAGTTGCGGACGGAGGTTTCAGCCATTCTGGCGCCTCTGGCGAAGAGTCAGTAGTGAGTAGTGAGTAGTGATCATCAATCTCAATGCCTGCTTCATTCCGCCTGCTTGGCCTGCACCGTTCGGATAAGAGATCTCATCATTTTTCCAATCTCTTCGCATCGCAGCAGCAGTTCAATCTCATTGTCTTTTCGCAGCAAGCCGACCCGGCATGCCAGTAGTATGTGCGTTTCCAGTTCCTTCAACGAACCTTGCGCCATGCGCAAAAATTGAACGAACGAACCTCTGTTTTCGCGACCGTATCCCTCCGCGACATTCGCCGCGATCGAAACCGCCGATCGGCGCATCTGAGAGGTCATGCCGTAGATCTCTTCTTTCGGGAAGTCCTTAGTGTGGCGGTAACAGTCTTCAGCGAGCGTCATCGCTGATTGCCACACCTTCAAGTCGCGATAAGATTCGATCCGTCGCTCCAACTTTTCTCCTACTGACTACTCACTACTTCCCTACTCACTGTTTCGCTTTTTCGTCGCCGGGCAGGACATAGTCGGTTCCCTCCCAGGGGCTCAAAAAGTCAAAGTTCCTGAATTCCTGCTTCAGTTCCACCGGCTCGTAGATGACGCGCTTGGCTTCGTCGTCGTAACGCACTTCGACGAAACCGGTCAGCGGGAAATCCTTGCGCAGCGGATGGCCTTCGAAACCGTAGTCCGTCAGCAGGCGGCGCAGGTCCGGGTGGCCCGAAAACAGCACGCCATAGAGATCGTAGGTTTCGCGCTCGAACCAGTCGGCGCCGGGATAGACGCCGGTGATCGAAGGCACCATCGTCTCCTCGTCGGCCTGCACCTTGATGCGAATGCGCACATTCTGCTTCGGCGAAAGCAGGTGATAGACGACGTCGAAGCGCTTGGCCCGCGACGGATAGTCGGCACCGCAGACATCGATGATCGAGATGAACTGGCAGCGCGCATCGTCGCGCAGGAAGGTCATCACCTCGATCAGGTTTTGAGGCTCGACGTGAACGGTGAGCTCGCCATAGGCGAATACCGCATCGCCGAAGCGGCCAGGCAGCTTCTCGCCGAGATAGGTCGACAGTTCGCTTAAGGAGGCGGCCATGGATTTACCGTTCGATCGTGCCGGTGCGGCGGATCTTCTTCTGCAGCAGAAGAATGCCATAGAGCAGGGCTTCGGCGCTCGGCGGGCAGCCGGGCACATAGATGTCGACCGGCACGACGCGGTCGCAGCCGCGTACCACCGAATAGGAATAGTGATAGTAGCCGCCGCCATTGGCGCACGAGCCCATCGAGATGACGTAGCGCGGCTCCGGCATCTGGTCGTAGACCTTGCGTAGCGCCGGCGCCATCTTGTTGGTCAGCGTGCCGGCGACGATCATGATGTCGGACTGGCGCGGAGACGCCCGCGGCGCGACACCGAACCGCTCCGAATCGTAGCGCGGCATCGAGGTGTGGATCATCTCGACCGCGCAGCAAGCCAGACCGAAGGTCATGAACATCAGCGAGCCGCTACGCGCCCAGGTGATCAGCGCCTCGGTCGAGGTGACCAGAAAGCCCTTGTCGGCAAGCTCATTGTTGATTTCGAGGAAGAAGGGATCGTCCTCCCCTACCGGCCTACCGGTGTTGGGGTCGATAATACCTTTGGGCTTCGGCGCGACGAGGGTGCCTGAACTGTCGTTCAATCCCATTCCAGCGCTCCTTTTTTCCATTCATAGGCAAAGCCGATGGTCAGCACTGCCAAAAACACCATCATTGACCAGAAACCGAGCATGCCGATCTTCGAGAAGGACACTGCCCAGGGGAAGAGGAAGGCAACTTCCAGGTCGAATATAATGAACAGGATCGACACCAGGTAGAAGCGGATGTCGAATTTCATGCGGGCATCGTCGAACGAGTTGAAACCGCACTCGTAGGCGGAAAGCTTTTCGGGATCGGGGTTGCGATACGCCACCAGGAACGGAGCCGCCAGCAGCGCCAGGCCGACGACCAGTGCCACGCCGATAAACAGGACGATGGGCAGGTACGAACTGAGAAGTGCGTTCATGCAGCGGCTTTCCGTTGGCGCCAATCCACTTTGACTACAGCACCGAACCTTAATGCGGAAGCGTGACAGATTAACCGCTGAACCGTTTTAAGGGGCCTATGCTGCAACGCGGCGAGGGTTAGCGCAGCACTTCCAGCGAAGCAAGTCAAACCTTGTTCAAAACACCGAGCTGGACGGCATTCCGGGAGAAACTGGTCCCATCCGCTCCTGTTTGATTTCCTTCGCTTTTCACTCCACTTTTGTCTCCTGACAGGGTTGCCGCCAAAACCCTGCTAGCATGGACGGGAATCACGCCGGGCAATGACGCCAGACAGGTCCATCAGGGACGCATACGCATGAAGGAAAAGATCTCGCTTGCCGCCGCCCGGCGCATCGCGCTCGCCGCCCAGGGATTTCTCGATCCCCGCCCCGCCGGCACGCCGGACCGCCGCCATTTCGCCCGCGTTCTGTCCCGCACCGGCCTGTTGCAGATCGATTCCGTCAGTGCGGTGGTGCGCGCTCATTACATGCCGCTCTATTCGCGTCTCGGCCCCTATCCCCTCGCTTTGCTCGACAACGCCGCCGTAACGCGCAAGCGCACCGTCTTCGAATATTGGGCGCATGAAGCCTCGTTCCTGCCGGTCGAGACCTACCCACTGATGCGCTGGCGCATGCAGCGCGCCGAGCAAGGCGATGAAATGTATCTGGGGCTGGCCAAATGGGGCCGCGAGCACGCCGCCTATATAGAAGAGATCTACCGCGAGGTCGTCGCGCGCGGGCCGATCGCCGCTTCGGCGCTCGAAGGCCAGAAAGGCTCCGGTGGCTGGTGGGGTTGGAGCCATGCCAAGCACGCCTTCGAATGGCTGTTCTGGGCCGGGCGCATCACCACCGCGCACCGGCGCGGCTTCGAGCGCTTTTACGACCTGCCGGAGCGCGTGCTGCCGCAGGCGATCCTCGATCTGCCGGTACCGACGCCTGAGGACGCGCACCGCGAATTGCTGCGCATTTCCGCCCGTGCCCATGGCGTGGCGACATCAGGCGACCTGCGCGATTATTTTCGGCTCTCGCCGGCCGACATGAAAGGCCGGCTGGAGGAACTGGTCGAACTCGGCGACTTGCTGCCGGTCCGTGTCGAGGGCTGGGACAAGCCGGCTTACCTTCACAAGGACGCCCGTATCCCGCGCAAGATCGAGGCCCGCGCTCTGCTGGCGCCGTTCGATCCGGTCGTCTTCGAGCGTTCGCGCTCGGAGCGGCTGTTCGACTTCCATTACCGCATCGAAATCTACACGCCGGCCGACAAGCGCCAATACGGCTACTATGTCCTGCCTTTCCTGCTCGGCGACAGGATCGTGGCGCGCGTCGACCTCAAGGCTGACCGGCCGGCCAGTGTCCTGCGTGTCCATGCGGCCTATGCGCAGGCCAACGCACCGGCGGAGACTGCGGCTCAACTCTTCGAGGAATTGAAGCAGATGCAGGGCTGGCTTGGCCTCGAGCGCATGGAAATAACGCCTGCCGGCGATCTCGGCCCGGCGCTGTCCGACATCGCGGTGTCGTAAGCTCGCGTTGACACCGCTGCCCGCAAGAGCCTAAATCCCATCCAGACGGTCTCCTCTCGGCAAAGGGAGGAGCCAAGAGGGAATGCGGTGCGGGATTGAAGATCCCAAATCCGCGGCTGTCCCCGCAACTGTGAGCGAAGAGCCAAGGCCGAAAGCCACTGGGATTGTCCCGGGAAGGCGGCTACCCAAGGCGATGACCCGCGAGCCAGGAGACCTGCCGTCTGGAATGCAAGAATCCGATCGCCTGGCGGGTTTTCCGGGCAAGGAGCCTGATGTGGATCGCGACAGCAGTTTTTCGGCTGAAACAACCGACATTTCGTCCGGCGGGGATCATCCCCTGGTCGGCATCACGGTCATCGTCTGCGCTTCCTGTCGCGACGAGACCGGCTCCGATGCCCATCCCCGGGCCGGCGAACTTTTGGCCGAAGATACGCGCCAAGCCGCCTCGGGCGAGAAGATTCGCATCCGCACGGTCGAATGCCTCGGCAATTGCAAGCGCCGGCTGAGCGCCGCGGTCCTGCGCGACGGCTGCTGGAGCTATGTGTTCGGCGATCTGACCACGACCAGCGGCGCCGATCTCGTCACCGGCGCGAAACTCTTCGCCACCTCGAACGACGGCCTCATTCCCTGGCGAGGCAGACCCGATAGCCTCAAGCGCGGCCTCGTTGCCCGCATCCCTCCCCTCGACATGCTGAAAGATTGATCATGACAACATCTCTGTCCCGCGTTCCCTGCACCGTCGTCACCGGCTTCCTCGGCGCCGGCAAGACGACGCTGGTCCGCCATCTCCTGGAAAACGCCGGCGGCAAGCGGATCGCCATCATCGTCAACGAGTTCGGCGACATCGGCATCGACGGCGAGATCCTCAAGGGATGCGGCATCGACACCTGCCCAGAGGAAAACATCGTCGAACTGGCCAATGGCTGCATCTGCTGCACCGTGGCCGACGATTTTGTGCCGGCGCTCGACAAGATCCTGTCGCTGACGCCGAAGGTCGACCATATCCTGATCGAAACCTCGGGCCTCGCTCTGCCCAAACCGCTGGTCCAGGCTTTCCAGTGGCCGACGGTGAAGAGCCGCGTAACGGTCGATGGCGTCATCGCCGTGGTCGACGGTCCCGCACTGGCGGAAGGCCGCGTCGCCAATGACATGGACGCCCTGCAGGCGCAGCGCGCGCAGGACCAGAGCCTCGACCATGACGATCCGGTCGAGGAAGTGTTCGAGGACCAGATCGCCTGCGCCGACCTAATCATCCTGTCGAAGAGCGACCTAATGGATGCCGCCGGCTCGGCTCGCGCCAAGGGCATCGTCAACGAACACTCCGCCCGCGCCGTGAAGATCGTGCCGACGTCTCATGGCAAGGTCGATCCCTCGGTGCTGCTCGGGCTCGGTCTCGCCGTCGAGGACGACATCGAGAACCGCAAGTCCCACCATGACGGCGCATTCGATCACGAGCATGACGACTTCGACACGTTCATCGTCGACATTCCCTCGATCGCCAATCCCGACGAGCTGGCAAAGCGCGTCGCCGCGGCCGCCGAACAGGAAAACGTGCTGCGCGTGAAAGGCTTCGTCGAGGTCGGCGGCAAACCTATGCGGCTCCTGCTGCAAGCCGTCGGCCCGCGCGTCAATCATTACTACGACCGCGCCTGGACCGCTGGGGACGACCGCCGCTCGCGGCTCGTCGTCATTGGCCTCAAGGGGCTGAACCGCCCGGCGATCGAACGTATCCTCGCCGGCTGATTTTCAGGCCCGGGCCGCGATGCACATCCTCACCACGACCTCCGCCTCGCTCGACGACCTCGCCGAGCCTGTCGATCTCAGGCAGACGCCAGCGGATATCGTGGCCCTGTCCTTCACCGACAGCGATCTCGCCGGACTGGCTGCGGCGTGGAAGGCCGATGCCGGTCGCCTGCCCTCTATGCGCTTGGCCGCACTGCGCGACCTGCGCCATCCCATGTCCGTCGACCTCTGGATAGACAGCGTCGCCCGCCACGCCAAAATCATCCTGGTGCGCATCCTCGGCGGCTACGACTGGTGGCGCTATGGCTGCGACCAACTGGCGGTGATTGCCCGCGAACGCGGCATCAAACTGGCGCTGCTTCCCGGCGAAAGCCACGACGAGGATCTCAGGCTGGTCGAAGCCTCGACGCTGCGGCGCGCCGAACTGGACGGCCTGCTCGGCTATTTCCGCGAGGGCGGCCCGGCCAATATGGGCGCGCTGGTGCACAGGCTGGCAGGCTTGGCTGGACAGGATGCGCCCGTCGCCAACCCGGTCAGCGTGCCGAAGGCCGGTTACTATCAGGCTGGATTGGGGGTCGCGGAGGAGCCGACCGGTTCCAATAGCGGCACTCCCATTATCCCGATTCTCTTCTACCGATCGATGCTGCTCGCCGCCGATGTCGCCCCGATCGATGCGCTGGCCGAGGCTTTGCGCTCCAGGGGATTGGCACCGGTCCCGATCTTCGTTTCCAGTCTGAAGGATCCGGTGTCGCTTGCGTTCGTCGAAAATGCCGTCGCATCGCTGAAACCCGCCGCGATCGTCACCGCGACCGCGTTCGCTTCCGGCGCCGAGCCCGGCGTCGAAACCTTGTTCGACCGCGCCGGCGTGCCCGTCTTCCAGGTCATCGTTGCCACCACGCGCCGAGACATCTGGGAAAACAACCAGCGCGGCCTGGCGCCCGCCGACCTTGCCATGCATGTCGTGCTGCCCGAACTCGACGGCCGCATCCTCGCCGGCGCCATTTCCTTCAAGGCCGAGAGCGATATCGATCCGGCGCTTGGCCATCGTGCGTTGGCGAACCGCCCGGAACTGGATCGGGTGGAGCAAGTGGCGGGTCGAGTCGCGGCTTTCATCCGGCTGCGCGAAACGAAGCGGGAGGAGCGCAAGCTCGCGATCCTGATTCCCGATTATCCCAGTGCACCTGGCCGCACCGGCTATGCGGTCGGGCTGGATGTGCCGTCCAGCGTGCTGGCCATGCTGCACGACCTGAGCGAACATGGCTATGCCGTTGAGGGGATTCCGCAAACGCCGCGTGAATTGTTGGATTTGCTGGAGCATAGCAACGGTGGGCTGAGGCTGGCAGACTATAACTCCTTTTCGACGGAGTTACCGACGTCTGCAACTGCCGCTGTAGAGGCTGCTTGGGGCAGAGCGGAAAGCGAGACAGGTTTGCGCTCGCACACACCTTCGCTATCAGGCAAACACCACTTCCCCTTCCGCGCCGCGCATTTCGGCAATGTCACCGTGGCTCTCGCCCCCGACCGGGGCCGCTCGGCCGATCGCCGCGCCGACTACCACGACCCGACCCTCCCCCCGCGCCATGCCCTGATCGCCTTTGGCCTGTGGCTGCGCAAATCGCTCGGGGTTCACGCTCTCGTCCATGTCGGCGCCCACGGCACGCTGGAATGGCTGCCCGGCAAGACCGTCGCGCTGTCGCAAACCTGCTTTCCCGAGATCGTCACCGGCGCATTACCCGTCATCTATCCCTTCATCGTCTCCAACCCCGGCGAAGCAGCGCAGGCCAAACGGCGCATCGCCGCCGTCACGCTTGGCCATTTGCCGCCGCCGCTTGCAGGCGCCGGGCTGGACGAGGACCAGCACAAGCTCGAGCGGCTGGTCGACGAATACGCCCAGGCCGACGGGCTCGACCGCCGTCGCCGCGACCGGCTCGCCAGGCTGATTGTCGAAACCGCGCAAAAGACCGGCCTTGCCTCGGAAGCCGGCGTCGCCAAGACCGACGCGCCCGACGAAGCGCTGCGCCGCATCGACGCCTGGCTCTGCGACCTCAAGGATTTCGCCATCAAGGACGGGCTGCATATCTACGGCCGCGTCCCCAACAACGAACCAGACTCCATGCGCTGGCAAAGCGCGGACGCCGAGAAAGCCTCCCTGCTCGCCGCGCTCGATGGCCGTCACATCAAGGCGGGCCCGGCCGGCGCACCCGCGCGTGGTCGTTCCGATGTTTTGCCCACCGGCCGCAACCTGTTCACCTCGGATCCGCGCACCATGCCGACGCCGACCGCCTATGATCTTGGCAAAGCCGCGGCGGAAGAAGTGGTGCGCGGCTACATGCAGTCGCATGGCGACTGGCCGCGTTCGCTGGTGATCGATCTCTGGGGCTCGGCCTCGCTGCGCACCGGCGGCGAGGAGATCGCGCAGGGCCTGGCCTTGATGGGCTGCCGACCGCAATGGGACACTGCCACTGGCCGCATCACCGGCGTCGAGGTATTGCCCCCGGCGGCGCTCGGCCGCCCGCGTGTCGACGTCACCTGGCGTATATCAGGTCTGTTTCGCGACATGTTCCCGACCCAGATCGCGCTGATCGACGCCGCCGCCAAGGCCGTTGCCGCGCGCGACGAGGACGATTCGGAAAACCCGCTCGCCGCCAAAACCCGCGCCGACGGCAAGGTCAGCCCACGAATCTTCGGCACTTCGCCCGGCACGTACGGCGCCGGCGTCGAGGACATGCTGTCGAGCGGCGACTGGACGGCGCGCGAAGAGATCGGCCGCGCCTATCTCGACGCGACCTCGCATGCCTATGGCGGTGCCGGCGGCGAAGGCGTCTCGGCACCTGGAGCGTTTGAAGGCCGCATCGCCGAGGCCGATCTTCTCGTCCACACCGGCGACGACCCCGGCCGCGACATTCTCGAAGGCTCCGCCGACGTCGCTTTCATCGGCGGCTTCTCGGCCGCCTTGGCCACACTTGGCAGGAACGCCGACGTCATCGTGCTCGACACCACGGATCCGCAGAGGCCGAAACCGCGATCGGTCGCCGAGGCGGTCTCGCGCGTGGTGCGCGCCCGTGCGGTCAATTCACGTTTCATATCGGGCCAGATGCGCCACGGCCCGCGCGGCGCCTCCGAATTCGCCGAAACCGTCGACCGGCTGGTCGGCTTCGCCGAGACCACCCATGCGATTTCAGGCGCGCTGATCCAGGCCGTGCACGATGCCTATCTTGGCGACGCGGACGTCCGCGCCTTTATCCTGCGCGAAAATCCCGCTGCCGCCAAAGTCATTGCCGAGCGCTTCCTGTCGGCGCGGCGGCGCGGCCTCTGGCATCCCTTGCGCAATTCCATCGACGACGATCTCGCCGCACTGATCGCCGAGGCCAACGCGCTCGGGGTCGCGGCATGAACGCCTTCTCGCGCCGTGGCGCCTGCCCTGCTTTGTCGGCCCCGATGCTGACAGGCGACGGCCTGCTGGTGCGGCTCAACCCGGTCGCTGGAGGCCCATCTTCCGGAGGGTTGTCCCCGAAGCTGTTGATCGCCCTGGCCGAGTCCGCCTCGCGGCACGGCAACGGCATCATGGAAGTGACGGCCCGCGGCAGCCTGCAGATCCGCGGCCTGACAACGGAAAGTGCCGCGTTGCTGGCGGCGGAGGTCGATGGGCTGGGCATCGCGGTGCGCACCGGCGTACCGGTCGAGACCGGCCCGCTGGCGGGTATCGACCCACACGAGATTGCGGATCCCCGGGCGATGGCTGAGCGGATCATGGCGGCGATCGAAGATGCCGGACTGGCACCAAGGCTGGGGCCGAAGGTTTCGGTGGTCGTCGACGGCGGCGGGCAGCTGACTCTGGATGCGGTGACGGCCGATGTCAGGCTGAAGGCGGTTCGGGTCAGCGCTGGCACCCTTTGGGCCATATCAGTTGCCGGTGACCGCCAAAGTGAGAAGCGACTTGCGACGGCTGACGAAGATGCGGTGCGCGACATTGCTGTCGCAGCGCTTCGGATGGTCGCTGAGAAAGGTCGGGACGCACACACACGGGATTTGTCGGAGCGGCAGTTGGCCTCTCTCGCAGGTTGGCACTCTACGGCGCCCCCCTCTGAGGGGGGCGCCTCGCGCAAGCCTATCGGCCTTTTCTCCTTAGCCGGCGACATTTTCACCTTCGGCATCGGCCTTCCCTACGGCAGCATGCCGGCGGACAAGATCATCGGCCTCGCGCAAAAAGCTCTTGCTCTCGGCACGTCAGAGATCCGCCTCGCCCCCGGCCGCGCCTTGCTTTTCCTCGGCCAGCCGACGGAAGCCAATCAATCCCTTCAAGATACCGCCGCCACCCTCGGCTTCGTCACCTCTCCCACCGACCCGCGCACGCGCATCGCGGCCTGCCCCGGCGCCCCGGCCTGCGCTTCCGGCCGGATCGCGACCCGCGACATCGCCGAGGCGATCGCCACCGAAAACGCCGACATCCTCGATTTCACGCTGCACGTGTCGGGCTGCGCCAAGGGCTGCGCCAATCCCGGCCCGGCAGCGCTCACATTAGTCGGCGGCGAAAATGGAGCCGGACTTGTCGTGAACGCGACGGCAAAGTCTCTTCCTGCCGGCTACAGGCCGGGCTATGACGCCCCGCGCGGCTTCAGCCGCGTCGCGGCGATGATCCGCGGCGCACGACATCAGGGCGAAACCGCCGCCGCTTGCCTGACAAGGCTTGGCACGGCAGCAATCGCCGAAATGTACCAACAGGAATGAGCATGGCCGCCTACGACTATATCCACGACGGCACGGCGATCTACGAGCGCTCCTTCGCCATCATCCGCGCCGAGGCCGATCTCTCGCGCTTTTCCGAGGCCGAGGCCGATGTCGCCATCCGCATGATCCATGCCTGCGGCCAGGTCGAGGCAGCAAGTCATTTCGTTTTCTCCCCCGACTTCGTCAGCGCCGCGCGCAAAGCCCTTGCCGCCGGCGCGCCGATCTTCTGCGACGCCGAAATGGTCTCGCATGGCGTCACCCGCGCCCGGCTGCCGGCCGGCAATGAGGTGATCTGCACCTTGCGCGACCCGCGCACGCACGACATTGCGAGGCAGATCGGCAATACCCGCTCGGCGGCCGCCATCGACCTCTGGGGCGAGCGCATCGCCGGTTCGGTGGTCGCCATCGGCAACGCACCGACCGCGCTCTTTTATCTCCTGGAGAAGTTGCGCGATGGCGCGCCGAAGCCGGCGGCCATTATCGGCATGCCGGTCGGCTTCGTCGGCGCTGCCGAATCCAAGGACGCACTGGCCGAGAATTCCTATGGCGTGCCCTATGCCATCGTGCGCGGCAGGCTTGGAGGCAGCGCCATGACCGCCGCCGCGCTCAATTCACTGGCGAGGCCGGGTCTGTGAACGCGCTCCCCAAAGGCCGTCTCGTCGGTGTCGGCACCGGTCCCGGCGACCCAGAATTGTTGACGCTGAAGGCCGCGCGGGTGCTAGCCGAGGCCGATGTCGTGGCGTATTTCGCCAAACGCGGCAACAACAGCAATGCGCGCGCCATCGTTGAGGCGCGCTTCCGGCCCGACATGCTGGAACTGCCGCTGCTCTATCCCGTGACCACCGAGATCGACAAGGATCACGACGATTATCGGTCGCAGATCACGGGTTTCTACGAGGGGTCGGCGGAACAGGTCGCCGAGCACCTCGACGCCGGCAGGATGGTTGCCGTGCTGTCCGAAGGCGATCCCCTGTTCTACGGCTCCTACATGCACCTGCATGTCCGCCTTGCCCATCGTTTCCCCACCGAGGTCATCCCCGGCATCACCGCAATGTCCGGCTGCTGGTCGCAGACCGGTGTGCCGATCGTCCAGGGCGACGACGTGCTGACCGTGCTGCCCGGCACGATGAGCGAGTTCGAGCTGACGCGCCGCCTCGCCGACACCGACGCCGCCGTCATCATGAAGGTCGGCCGCAACCTGCCCAAGATCAGGCGCGCGCTGGAGGCGACCGGCAGGCTGACGCGCGCCGTTTATGTCGAGCGCGGCACGATGGCCGGCAGCGTCTCGATGAAACTTGCCGACAAGCCGGACGACAAGGCGCCCTACTTCGCCATCGTGCTGGTTGCCGGCTGGTCCGGTCGACCGGGCGCGGCTGGAGCCCAGATATGAGCGGCCGTCTCACCGTCATCGGCCTTGGGCCCGGCAATGCCGACCAGGTCACGCCGCAAGCCAGCCGCGCTATCGTCGAGGCAAAATTCTTCTACGGCTACAAGCCCTATCTCGACCGGCTCGACCTGCGCCCGGACCAGACCCGTGTCGCTTCCGACAACCGCGAGGAACTCGCCCGCTCCAAGGATGCCTTGACCAAGGCCGCCGAGGGTCACGACGTCGCCGTGGTGTCGGGCGGCGATCCCGGCGTCTTCGCCATGGCCGCAGCGGTCTGCGAGGCCATCGAGGCCGGCCCAGCCGAATGGCGCACGGTCGATGTCGCCGTCGTGCCCGGCGTCACCGCCATGCTCGCGGTCGCCGCCCGCATCGGCGCGCCGCTTGGCCACGACTTCTGCGCTATCTCGCTGTCCGACAACCTGAAGCCTTGGGATCTGATCGAACTGCGTCTTCTGGCGGCGGCCGGCGCCGGCTTCGTCATCGCGCTCTACAATCCGATCAGCAAGGCGCGTCCCTGGCAGCTTGGCCGCGCCTTCGAATGCCTGGCCGCCATCCTGCCCGGCACGACGCCGGTGATCTTCGGCCGCGCCGCCGGCCGGCCGGACGAACGCATCGAGGTCTATCTGCTGGCCGATGTCGACGCCGAAAAGGCCGACATGGCGACCTGCATCATCATCGGCTCGCCGGAGACCCGGATCATCAAGCGCGGCGAAAAGCCGGCGCTGGTCTACACGCCGCGCTCGGCATCGGGCTCGACGAAATGACGGACCATCGCGGCCAGCGCTTCGACTGTCTCAGCCGAGGGCACATCCGGCAGGACGGGCCTGCGCACCATGATCACCTCGATGCCAAGCGTTCGCGCCGCGGCAATCTTCCCGTATGTCGCCACGCCGCCGCTGTTCTTCGACACCACGACATCGATACGATGCTTTTCGAGCAGCACGCGCTCGTCGGTCTCGCCAAATGGCCCCCGCGCGAGCAGATAGTCGGCATCGGGCACAACCAGCTTCGGCTCGACCGGATCGACGCTGCGGATGAGGTAGTGGTGCTGGGGCGCAGCCTCGAAGGCGGCGACCTCCTGCCGGCCAAGCGCCAGAAACACGCGGCGCGGCACATCGCCAAGCGCCCGCGCCGCCCCGGCAACGCTGTCGACCTCAAGCCAGCGGTCGCCCTGGACGACATCCCAGCCCGGACGCCGCAAGGCAAGAATCGGTACGCGGGTGGCGCGTGCCGCTTGCGCGGCATTGGCGGAGATACGCGCCGCGTAGGGATGCGTGGCGTCGATCAGCAGACCAGTGCCTGTCTCCCTGAGATAAGCGACCAAACCGTCGGCACCGCCGAACCCTCCACTTCGCACGGGCACGCCCTGCGCGACGGGGTTTTCCGTACGGCCGGCCAGCGACAGCGTGACCGAGCAATGGGCGCGCGCCGCCAGTTTTCCGGCCAGTTGCCGGGCTTCGGTGGTGCCGCCGAGGATCAGAATGCGGTGGGTCATCATGCCTGCTGAGGGTCCCCGCGCCGCCAAGCCCAACCCGAGATGGCTCACAATCGTCGGCATCGGTGAGGACGGTTTAGCGGGTCTCGGCGACGAGGCCAAGCGGCGGATCGCCGAGGCGGAGTTCATCTTCGGCGGCAAGCGGCACTTGGCGCTCGTCGCTTCCTTCGCCAAGGGCAAGCCGCGTCCCTGGCCGGTTCCTTTCGATGCCGGGATGGCCGACGTCCTGGCGCTTGCCGGTAGGAACGTCTGCGTGCTCGCCTCCGGCGACCCGTTCTTCCACGGGGTCGGCGCCACCCTCGCCCGCAAGGTCAAGCCGCGCGAGATGCACGTCATACCAGCGCCGTCGGCGTTGTCGCTGGCCGCGGCGCGGCTTGGCTGGGCGCTACAGGATGTCGGGACCGTCTCACTGCACGGCCACCCGATCGACCTGATCCGCCCACTGCTGCAGCCCAATGCCCGCATCCTGGCGCTGACATCCGATGGCTTCGCTCCGGCGGCGGTTGCCCGCCTGCTCGCCGAACTCGACTTCGGCACTTCACGGCTGACGGTGCTGGAAGCGTTGGGCGGGCCGAAGGAGACATTGCGCTCGGCTCGCGCCGATGCCTTCGACCTCGAAAACATCAATCCGCTAAATGTCCTGGCCATCGAAATTGATTCGGCCCCGCAGGCGCGCGTGCTGTCGCTCACGGCAGGCCTCGCCGACCATCTGTTCGAGCATGACGGCCAGATCACCAAGCGCGAAATCCGCGCTATCACCCTGTCGGCGCTGGCGCCGAGGCGCGGCGAATTGCTGTGGGATGTCGGCGCCGGCTCGGGCTCGATCGGCATCGAATGGATGCTCGCCCACCCTTCGCTGCGCGCCATCGCCATCGAGGTCGACCCGTCCCGCGCCGCTCGCATCGCCCACAACGCCGTCGCCTGCGGCGTTCCCGGCCTCGTCATTGTGGAAGGCAGCGCGCCCAAGGCCCTGGCCAGACTGGAGACACCTGATGCCATCTTCATCGGCGGCGGCGGCAGCGACGCCGGCGTCATGAATGCCGCCATCAGAGCCTTGCGCGCCGGCGGCCGTCTTGTCGCCAACGCGGTGACGTTGGAAATGGAAGCCCTGCTCCTCGCCCAGCACACAAAGCGCGGCGGCGACCTCACCCGCATCGGCATCTCCCGCGCTTCGCCGGTCGGCTCCATGCAGGCATGGCGGCCGGCCATGCCCGTCACGCAATGGAGCTGGGTGAAGCCATGATGGTCGCGGGCATCGGCAGCCGAAGGGGCGTCACCGTCGAGGACGTGCTCGCGGCCATAGAAACCGCGCTCGAAGCGCATGGCCTGGCGATGACGGCTCTTTCGGCACTGGCCACCGCTGCGCTCAAGAAGGATGAAGACGCCATCGTTGCCGCCGGTCGCAAGCTGAACCTCCCCGTCATTGTCGTTGATGACTCAGCCCTACAGGCCGCCTCGCCGGGGACGCTCAGCAGCTCCAGTCTCTCGCGGAAGCTGGCGGGCACGCCATCGGTCTCGGAAGCCTCCGCCCTTGCCGTCGCCGGCAAAGGCGCGACGCTGCTTGGGTCCCGCACCGTGCTCGGTCCGGTCACCTGCGCCATCGCCATCAGCGGAGACGCGCCATGACCGTCCATTTCATCGGCGCCGGCCCAGGTGCGGCGGACCTCATCACGCTGCGTGGCGCAAGGCTCCTGGCGAGTTGCCCGGTCTGCCTCCACGCCGGCTCCATCGTCGCGCCGGAACTGCTGCAGCATTGCGCGCCGGGAACGAAGCTGGTCGACACCGCGCCGATGTCGCTCGACGAGATCGAGGCTGAATATGTGGCAGCCCAAATGGCCGGCCATGATGTTGCCCGCCTGCATTCCGGCGACCTGTCGGTGTGGAGTGCCGTGGCCGAGCAGATCCGCCGGCTGGAAAAGCATGGCATCCCCTACACGCTGACGCCGGGCGTCCCTTCCTTCGCGGCCGCCGCCGCCGCACTTCGCCGCGAGCTGACCATCCCCGAAGTCGCGCAAAGCCTGGTGCTGACCCGCGTTTCCGGACGTGCGTCGAAAATGCCGCCGGGCGAAACCCTGGCCGGCTTCGGCCGCACCGGCGCCACGCTGGCCATCCACCTTGCCATCCACGCCATCGACCGCGTCGTCGCCGAGCTGACGCCGCACTATGGCGGCGATTGCCCGGTGGCGATCGTCTTCCGCGCCTCCTGGCCGGACCAGCGCGTGATGACCGGCACGCTGGAATCCATCGAGGCACAACTGGCGGCCGATCCGATGGAGCGCACGGCCATCATCTTCGTCGGCCGCTCGCTGGCGGCACAAGATTTCGGCGAGAGTTCATTATACGACGCCCACTATCAGCGGCGTTTTCGCGGACGGGACGGATTGTGAGCGCCAGCACTGGAAATAACGGCGAAAACGCCACACTCGAACAGGCGCTCGCACGGCTGAACTTCAAGCCGCGTCCGCTTGAGCCGGGGCATGTCTGGCTGGCCGGCGCCGGTCCCGGCGATCCCGGCTGCCTGACGCTGGAGGTGCTGGCGGCACTGGCCGAGGCGGATGCGCTGGTCTACGACGCGCTGGTTTCGCCCGATGTGGTTGCTGTTGCCGGAAATGCCGAGCTTTTCTTTGCGGGAAAACGCGGCGGCAAGCCCTCGATGAAGCAGGATGACATCACCGCTCTGCTGGTGCGGCTGGCGCGTGAAGGCCGCCGCGTCATCAGGCTGAAGGGCGGCGATCCCTATATTTTCGGCCGTGGCGGCGAAGAGGCGCTGGCGCTGGCGCGTGAGAACATCCCGTTCCGCGTCCTGCCAGGCCTCACCTCGGGTCTCAGCGCGCTCGCCGCCACCGGCATTCCCGCCACCATGCGCGGCATCAACAAGGCTGTCATTCTGGCGACCGGCCACGCCGCCGGCACCGATGACGATCTCGACTGGGCGGCGATCGCCCGCACCGGCCAGCCGGTCGTCGTCTACATGGGCATGGCCAATCTGCCTCTCATAGCAGCCGCCCTGCTCGACGGCGGACTGGCGCCATCGACACCGGCGGCCGTGATCGTCGCCGCGACGACGCCGCGGGAAAGGACCGTCGTCGCCACGCTCGCCACCATTGCCGAGGCAGCGGCGGCGGCCGGGCTCGCCTCGCCGGCATTGATCGTCGTCGGCGGCATCGTCGCCATGCGCGCGGCGCTGGCGGGCGGGGCATGACGGCCCGGGCGATCATCATCGGCGCGCCGCGCTCTGGTTCGGGCAAGACCAGCGTCACCATCGGCATCCTGCGCGCACTCACCCGGCGTGGCCTGAAAGTGCGCGGCGCCAAGTCCGGCCCCGACTATATCGACCCCGGCTTCCATACCGCCGCCACCGGCCTGTCCGGCGTCAATCTCGACAGCTGGGCGATGTCGCCGCCGCTGCTCAATGCGCTGGCCGCACAAGCGGCCGACGACACCGATTTCGTCATCCTCGAAAGCGCCATGGGCCTGTTCGACGGCATCCCGGCCTCGCCTGGCCGCACCGGTTCGGCTGCCGATCTGGCCCGGCTCTACGGTCTGCCGGTGCTGCTGGTGCTCGACGTGTCAGGCCAGTCGACAACGGCGGCGGCCGTCGCCAAGGGTTTTGCCACGTACGACCCGGATGTGCGCATGGCCGGCGTCGTGCTCAACCGGCTGGGCAGCGAGCGCCATCGGAAGCTGTCCGGCGACGCCATCGAGGCGATCGGCCTGCCCGTCGTCGGCGCTATTTTGCGCGACCCCTCGCTCAATTTGCCCGAGCGCCATCTCGGCCTCGTCCAGGCCGGCGAATATGACGACCTGATGGCGCATCTCGACCGGCTCGCCGACACGGCGGAGAAGTCGCTCGACCTCGACGCGGTCATGGCCCTGGCAACGCCCTTCGCCCCGGCAGCAGGTTCCTTCGCCGACGCGCTGCGGCCGCCCGGTCAACGCATCGCGCTTGCCGAGGATGCCGCCTTCACCTTCCTCTACCCGCATGTCGCCGCCTATTGGCGCAAGGCCGGCGCGGAAATCGTCCCGTTCTCGCCGCTCGCCGACGAAGCGCCGGACGAGGATTGCGATGTTTGCTGGCTGCCCGGCGGCTATCCCGAGCTTCATGCCGGCAAACTCACGGCCGCCGCGAATTTCCATGCGGGGATGGCACGTTTCGCCACGACAAAGCCGATCCATGGCGAATGCGGCGGCTTCATGGTGCTTGGTGAAGCGATGGAGGATGCATCAGGCGAAACGCATCGCATGCTCGGCCTGCTCGGCCATTCCACCAGCTTCGCCAGGCGCAAGATGAATCTTGGCTACCGCGAGGCTCGGCTGCGTGCCGATTGCCCGCTGGGTTCGCAGGGCGCGCTGATCCGGGGTCACGAATTCCACTATGCGCAGATGACGGCCACCGGCAATGACGAGCCGCTGGCTGACCTTGCCGACGGCCAGGGCAATCCGCTCGGCGCCTCAGGCTACCGGCGTGGCCACGTCAGCGGCACCTTCTTTCATGCGATTGCGAGGAGCTAGGGCCATGAAGCTCCCGAAAATCACCCTGTCGCCCCGGCAAGTCCTCGACGACATCGCGCTTTGCCTGGTCTTCTTCACCCGCCTGCCGCTGCCCGTGTTTGATTTTCGCGGCCGCAACCTCGCCGCCGCGATCTGGGCCGCCCCCATTGCCGGCCTTGTCGTGGGCCTGATCGGCGCCATCGTTTTTGCCACGGCGGAACGCTTTGGCCTTGCCATTGGGCCGGCGGCTGCCCTTGCCCTTGTTGCAACCGTGGCTATCACGGGCTGCCTGCACGAGGATGGATTGTCGGACGTTGCCGACGGCTTCGGCGGCGGCAAGTCGCGCGGCCGCAAGCTCGAGATCATGCGCGACAGCCGCATCGGCGCTTATGGTGCCATGGCGCTGGCGCTGTCGCTGCTGATCCGCTGGAGCGCGCTGTCGCAAGTGGTGGAACCCACACAGGCTCTGTTTGCGCTCGTGGCGGCGCACGCAGCCTCGCGTGGCGTGCTCGGCGCCTTCATGCATCTCTTGCCACCGGCGCGGTCCGACGGCCTGTCGGCTGGCGCCGGCACCGTTTCGCTCGAAACGGCAATAACCGGAGCCGTGCTCGGCGCGATACCACTGTTCCTGCTCGGGCTTGGCGGCGCCATTGCCGCGCTCATCCTGCTCGGCCTGTTCTTTGCCGCCTTCCACGCCCTTTGCCTCAACCAGATCGAGGGCCAGACCGGCGACACGGTTGGCGCCTTGCAGCAGTTGAGCGAAATCGCGGTGCTTCTCGTCGCTTCCGTCGCCCTTTCCTGACCCCTTGACCTGATTCCCTTCCGGAGACGTTGCCCCCATGCCCTTCAAATCCCTCGCTGAACTGCGCGCCGCCTGCCTCGACCTGCCTGCCGGCAGCGAGGTGGCCGCCAGTGCCGTCGCTCGCCGCCAGGACACGCTGACTAAGCCGCAAGGCAGCCTCGGCAAGCTCGAAGCGATCGCCGCCTGGCTGGCGCGCTGGCAAGGCCGCGACATGCCAAGGCTCGACCGCGTGAAAGTCTTCGTCTTCGCCGGCAACCACGGCGTCACCGCGCAGGGCGTGTCGGCCTACCCCTCCGAAGTCACCGTGCAGATGGTGGCGAATTTTGCCGGCGGCGGTGCCGCCATCAACCAGCTCGCCCGCATCGCCGGCGCGGAACTCGACGTCATCCCGCTTGATCTCGACCATCCCACCGGTGACTTCACGCAAGTGCCGGCAATGGATGAGAAGGCCTTCCTCGCCGCTGTCTCGGCGGGCTATGACGCCGTAACGAAAGACCTCGACCTGGTCTGCTTTGGCGAAATGGGCATCGGCAACACCACGCCCGCCGCCGCCATTTCGGCGGCGCTATTCGGCGGTGGGGCGGAAAAATGGACCGGGCGCGGCACCGGCGTCGACGATGCCGGACTGAAGCGCAAGGTGGTCGCCATCGAAGCCGGCCTGAAGCGCCACGCCGCCGCCCTTGCCGATCCGCTGGGGGTCGCAGCCAGCCTCGGCGGGCGCGAACTCGCCGCCATCTTCGGCGCCACGCTCGCTGCCCGGCATCTGGGCATACCCGTGCTGCTAGACGGCTTCGTCTGCACCGCCGCCGCCGCGCCGCTGGCAAAGCTGCACCCAACCGGCCTTGCTCACACGATCGCCGCTCACGTCTCCGCCGAATCGGGTCATCGCGGCCTGCTCGAAGCGCTCGCCCTGCCGCCGCTGCTCGATCTCGGCATGCGGCTCGGCGAAGGCTCCGGCGCGTGTCTGGCCGTCAACATCGTCCGCTCGGCGCTGGAGTGCCATGCGACGATGGCAAGCTTTGCCGAGGCTGGGGTTTCGGAGAAATAATCCGTCAAACTTTTAACGTGATTGAGCCAAAATAATAACGTCGTTTTGATTGTTACGTGAGATCAGTAGATCTCATGTGGAGATCAGGCGATGTATTTGAAGGCGATAATTGTCATTGCACTGCTTTTCGGCACTGCTGCGCCAGCTTTTTCGCAGTATGTCGATGAGAACGGCCGCTTCCGGCACGCGGGCGACGATGGACTGGCCAAGGTCCAGTCCAGCCTGACCATGACCCTTCCGGTCAAGGACGAAGAGGATGTCGCCACACAGCAGCAAACCGCGCTGCGTTCGTTCTACAAGGTCGCTGCCGCCAGTTGCGCCATGGTGCTCGATACCGTCGCCGACACGTGCGAGGTAACCAGCGTGACCACGAACGTCAACGCCAGGGATCGCAGCATGGGAGGCGCTGCGGGATCGCAGATGACGGTGACCGGGCAGATCGCCATGAAGGTCAAGTTCAAGGCCAGTATTGGCAAAGCGGCGCAGTGAACGGCCATTGCGGTCCGAGACGCGCCAAACGCGTCTCGTCTCTAGGTCTTCCACCAAGTCTTCTAGGAATTTGGTGGGTGCGCACAGGATTGAACTGTGGACCCGCTGATTAAGAGTCAGCTGCTCTACCAACTGAGCTACGCACCCACTCGGCCGGCAAAAACCGGCGTTGGCGGGCATATAGCCGCCGATACCGGTCCTGTCCAGCCCTGCTGGAATCATTTCCCGACAAATCGACCGGGGCTCTCTCCAATCAGGCGAAAAGCTTGCCTTCCGCCACCTTGATCGCATGCCCGCCAATGCGCGCGGACGCCAGTTTTCCGCCTTGCACGGTCAGTTCGAGGCGGATGCGCGACGGCCGGCCCATCTCCAGTCCCTGTTCGATCCATAGCTGCGAAACCCCGTCCGTCGGACCGTCGAAATGCATGATGGCGCCGGCGAAGGCCGCCGCTGCCGAACCGGTCGCCGGGTCCTCATAGGAAGGCGTGCCGGGAACGATCATGCGGACATGGAAAGCGCTTTCGTGATTCACCGTCTCGCGGCAATAGACGTACGGGCTGGCGAAGGCCCATTCGCTCTTGCGCGGCGCCAGTTCCGACCATGCCTGGTTGTCCAGCCGGATGCGGCCCGCCGCTTCGAGATTGGCGACAGGAATGGTCACATAGGGCACGCCGGCCGACCAGAAGGCGATGCGGTGATTCTCGAAACCGATCTCGTGCGGCGCCAGGCCAAGGGCGGCGCCGATCGCCTCCGGATCGGCCTCCAGCTTCAGCGGCTCCGGCAATTTCGCCAGGTCGAACTCGGCGAAGGTGGCGCCATCATGCGTGCTGACCGCGCAACGCACCGGGCCGATGTTCTCTTCAAGCACGAAGATGCCGGCGCCGCCCTCGCCCGCCAGTTCGGCCAACGCGATGGCCGAGCCCACCGTCGGATGGCCGGCGAATGGCATTTCATAATCGGGCGTGAAGATGCGGATGCGGTTGCGGTGCTTGGGATTGTCCGGCGGCAACACGAAAACCGATTCGGACAGGTTGAACTCGCGCGCGATGGCCTGCATCGCTGCCGTGTCCAGACCTTTGCAATCCAACACCACGGCCAGCGGGTTGCCGGCCAGTCGCTCGGTCGTAAACACATCGTAAAGCAAGTAATTCCGGGTTTGCATCCCTGCCTCAATCCCAACATGGGCGAAATTTAATTTGATATTCGAACCGGTAAGCCTGATCTGTGCACAGACAGGGACACTACGCTTTATAGGGGTCCGACGTGGACCAGATTGTCAATCTGCCAAAGACGGAATCGGATTCCGCCATCGAGACGGCGCTTGGGCTCGACCAGACCGGTCGGCGCAGGACGCGCCGGCGTGGCTGGCTCTATGCGTTGCTGACCCTCATCGTGCTTGCCGCCGGCCTTGGCCTCTATCAATGGTATGCGGGCACGCCGACCAGGATTGACTACACCACGGTGCCGGCCGCCAAGGCCGACCTCACCGTTCAGGTGTCGGCGACAGGCACGCTGCAGCCGCTCACCCAGGTCGACATATCAAGCCAGCTCTCAGGCATCATACGCTCGGTCGCGGTCAACGAGAACCAGCAGATGAAGAAGGGCGACGTGCTGGCGGCCCTCGACACCGCCAAGCTGCAGGTCCAGATCGAACGCGCCGAAGCGTCCGCTAAGGGAGCGGCCGCCAATGTGGAGGACGCCAGGGTGACGCTCGCCGAGAACGAGAGTGCGCTTGTCCGCGCCGCGGCCCTGACCAAGCGTGGCATGGCAACCGACCAGTCGCTCGAGGCGGCGACGGCGACGCGCGACCGTTCCAAGGCGGCACTCGATAGCGCCGAGGCCAATCTCGCCATCGCCAATGCCGATCTCAAGTCGCAGCAGACCGACCTTGCCAACAGCACCATCTACGCGCCGATCGACGGCATCGTGCTGACGCGTTCGGTCGACCCCGGCCAGACGGTCGCTTCCTCGCTGCAGGCGCCGGTGCTGTTCATCATCGCCGCCGATTTGAGGAACATGGAACTGGTGGCGGCGGTCGACGAAGCCGATATCGGCGCGGTCAAGTCGGGCCAGCATGCCCGTTTCACCGTCGACGCTTTCCCGGAGCGGCCGTTCGATGCCAAAATCCGCGACATCTCCTATGCCTCGGTCACGACGGACGGCGTCGTCACCTACAATGCGCGGCTCGAAGTCGACAACAACGAGTTGCTGCTGCGGCCCGGCATGACCGCCACCGTTTCTGTGGTCACGAGGGAAGCCAAGGGCGTGCTCACCGTGCCCTCGTCCGCTTTCCGCTATCGCCCGGCGCAGCAAGCGGCGCGCGGCTGGAGCCTGAGCGACCTGTTCACCGGCCGCATGGGCCGCGGCAATCGCCAGCGCCCGGTGGCGAAGGCCCCGACCGATGGTTCCCGCACGCTCTATGTGCTGGAGAACGGCCGCCCGCATCCGGTCAACGTCAAGATCGGTTCGACCGATGGCGAGCTGACCGAGATCACCTCCGGCTTGGAGGAAGGCGCGCAGATCATCACCGCTTCGCAGTCGCGGAGCTGAGGCAGTGGCCGCGGGCGCCCCCCTCATCACCTTTGACAAGGTCTGGAAGAGCTACGGCCAGGGCGAAGCCAAGGTGCATGCGCTGGCCGGAGTCGATCTTGCCATCCGGCGCGGTGAATTCGTCGCCATCATGGGCCCATCGGGCTCCGGCAAGTCGACGGCGATGAACATCATCGGTTGCCTCGACACGCCTACGGCCGGAACCTATTCCTTCATGGGCGTCGATGCCGGCCGGCTCGACCGCAACCGCCGCGCCATGCTGCGCAACCTCTATGTCGGCTTCGTCTTCCAGGGCTACAATCTCTTGGCCCGCACCACCGCGGCCGAAAATGTGGAACTGCCGCTGATCTATCGTGGTGTCGCCGCCCGCGAGCGCCGCGACCTTGCCATGCAGGCGCTGGCCGAGGTCGGCCTTGTCGGCCGCGAGCATCACACGCCGGCCGAACTCTCCGGCGGCCAGCAGCAGCGCGTGGCGATCGCACGCGCCATCGTCACCAGGCCGACGCTGCTCGTCGCCGACGAGCCGACCGGCAATCTCGACACCGCACGCACGCATGAGATCATGGAGCTGCTGACGCGTCTGAACAAAGAGCTTGGCCTGACCGTCACCATGGTCACCCACGAAGCCGATGTCGCCGAATATGCCGAGCGTACCATCCGCTTCCTCGACGGCCATGTCGCCTCCGACACCATGAATATGGAGGTGGCATGATCTGGGAAACCGTCCGCCTCTCGCTGCGCTCGATCCGCCGCAACGTGCTGCGCTCGTTCCTGACCTTGCTAGGCATCGTCATCGGCGTCGCCGCCGTCATTGCCATGCTGACCATCGGCTCCGGCACCACGCAAAAGGTCAAGTCCGACATTTCCAAGCTCGGCAGCAATCTGCTGGTCGTCCGAGCCGGGCGCCCGGCCGGCCCCGGCGGTCCCGGCGGGCTCGACCAGGCGGTGCGGCCGCTGGCGGAAAAGGATCTGGCAGCGCTGGTTGCGCATCTCACCGGCGCCCGCGCCATCTCGCCGGCCGCGCAGAAGCAGGTGCGCGTCATCTTCGGCACCGAGAGCCTGACCTCTGGCGTTACCGGCACCGACAGCGCCTATCTCGACGCACGCGACTGGAAACTGGTGTCCGGCCGCCCGTTCAGCGATTCCGAAACCCGCTCCGGCACCGGTGTGTGCCTGATCGGCGAGACGGTGCGCCAGCAATTCTTCGGCGCCGGCGATCCCGAGGGCGAGATCATCCGCGTCAACCGCACCTCCTGCAGGATCGTTGGGCTGCTCGAGCCGAAAGGCTACACCGGCTTCGGCCAGGACCAGGACAACGTCGTGCTGATGCCGCTCGCCGCCTATCAGCGCCGCATCGCCGGCAACCGCGACATCGACAACATCTACATCGCCGCCGACGACCGCACGCCGACCAGCGAATTGCAGCCGCGCGTCGAGGACATCTTGCGCGATGCGCGCCGCATCACGCCCGACCGCGAGAGCGATTTCGCCATCCGCGACATGACCCAGATCGCCGACGCCATGGCCAGCGCCACCACCACGATGACCGGCATGCTGGGCGCGGTCGCCGGTGTCAGCCTGCTGGTCGGCGGCATCGGCATCATGAACATCATGCTGGTGTCGGTCACCGAGCGCACGCGCGAGATCGGCATCAGGCTCGCCATCGGCGCGCATGAAAAGCACATCCTCATCCAGTTCCTGGTCGAGGCGACGGTGCTGTCGCTGCTTGGCGGCATCATCGGCATCCTGATTGGGCTGGCGCTGGCCGGCCTTGCCTCGGTGACGCTGACCATACCTTTCGCGCCTAGCCCGGCCGTCATTCTGCTTGCCGTCGGCTTCTCCGCGCTGATCGGGATGGTGTTCGGCTTCTTCCCGGCGCTGCGCGGCGCCAGGCTCGATCCGATCGACGCCTTGCGTCACGAGTAAAAGGGCAAGCTGCGAGGAAGCCCGGCACTCCGGGCCGGTTTTACACAACCTTCGACGTTTCCGCCTTGCCCAACCCTGTCGTCACTGGGTTGGCGATGTTATGCCAAGGCATATCTGGTCGAGGAGCAGCAGATGAGCAAGAAGGCGCGCGTGATCCTGGTGATGATCATCATCGAGGCCGCCCTTGCAGGCATCTGGTGGTATCTCGCCCGCTACGGCATGACCAATCCCGATCGCGTCACCGCCGATTTCCAGGCGGTCGTTGGCCAAACGATGGGAATGGCCATGGGTGGGTTGCTGGGTATCGGCTTCATCCTGTTCTTCGCCGCCGCGCGCAACGACCGCAAGGCACTCAAAAGCAAGAAATCATAGGGCCTGGCCGCTCCACGACATGATCGCGGCACTGACGTACGGTTTCAGTGGCAGGCAAGACTACGACGCGCTTTCCCACGGATTGACGGTGTTCAAACCGGCGGCCGCGAATGGACCGGTGTCACGTGTGGCGATAGTGAGACCGTGCGCTACGGCCGTCGCCGCGATATAACCGTCGGCGTTGCCGATCGCCTTGCCTGCGGCTCTCGCCTGTACCATGAGGTCGGCATAGGCGCGCGACGCGTCGAGATCGAACGGCAGAATGCGGCCCGCAAACAACGGCAACGCGTCCTGCTCAAGACGATCATGCAGGGTCGTGCGGCGCTTGCCGGAAGGCATGGCCGCGATCCCGAAACGCAACTCAGCCACGGTGACGGCCGAAAGATATAGGGTTTCGACGGCCTGGGCGTCGATCCACGCGATGACGCGAGGATCGGGTGCAGGTCTCCATGGCTCAGACATGACGCTGGTGTCGATGAGGATCATTCGAACCGCACCGGCTCGCCCGGTGTTTTGTCGCGGAGCTGCTGCAAGGTATCGACATCCTCTTGCGACAATCCGGCCTCGCGGCCGATGGCGGCGAGCAGCGAGCCGAGCTTGACCCGGTTGGCCGGCCGCACGGCCGTTTCCAGGATCTCACGCATTTCGGCCTCAGTGCTGCGGCCATGATGCGCAGCCCGCACCTTCAAGGCGCGGAGCGTCTCCTCTGGCAAATTGCGGATCGTGACGGCGCTCATCGATATCATTCCAATCTACAATGATGTCACTGCTATCAGCATAGAAAATCTGCTATCAGATACAACTGGTACGCACCGATATTAGTCTGCGCGCGCGAAATGCCACTCGATCAGCGGCTTCATGTGCGGCGACAGGCCGTCCGGCAGGTCGCCGGCATGGCGGATGATCACCGGCCCCTCGATCTCCGGGTCGGCTTCGGTGGCGACGAAGGCCAAGATTTGGCGCGCGATCTCATCGGCGGGCGCGTCGACGTGATAGCGGCGGAAGATGACGGTGCCGCTTGCCGTCGACAGGGCGTGCCAGCGCACACCACGCCTGGCGTTCGACAGGTCGATGCCGGTCTCCTCGCGCACCTCGCGCATCATGTTGAAATCGACATCGACGAGACCGTCGCGGAAATCGATCGGCTCGAACGAACCGGCGGCGAAATAGACCCGGCCGGCACTGACGGTTCGCGGTCCCATGCGGATCGCCACCAGAGCGTTGTCCCCGGCCACCAGCACGGCATGGGCATAGGCGTGTTCGGCACCGGAATTCTCGCGCCGCTTCCGCCACAGCATGAAGGTCGAGTAATTGACCGCATGGCAGCGGCCGATAAGGCTGCGGTCGCGATAGGCAAGCTCGGAAAGCAGCACCACAATGCCGTCGAACAGCGCCGGATTGGCCTCGATCTCGCCCCGCCAGTTCTCGGCAATCACCGCGGCATTCTCCACCGTGAAGGGATGCGGGCCGGGATCGAGACGGACATCGATGGCATCGACCGGCAGGATGACGTTGCGCGGAAGATCAAAATTCATGTCGGCTCAGGCCATGTCCAGCGTGATCGCCACCGGGCAGTGGTCCGAAGCCTTGGGCCGATCCCAGCCGGCGCGCGGGAAGCGCTCGACTTCCTGGCCCGCGGGGAAGATCGTGCGCCAGGGCTGGCCATTGCGGATGATGTCGGGAACTGCGGTGGCGTTCTTCGCCGCCAGCCCCTTCGACAGCAGGATATAGTCGAGCTGGCACAGATGCCGCTCTTGCGGCCCGCGTGTGTGATAGAAGGTCCAGCGGTTCATTTCCGGCCGTCGCTCGACCACATTTTCACAGAAGCCGCCCGCCGTCAGCACATTGATGCAGGACAGGTTCTCGTCGACCACCTCGAAACGGTAGCCGTCGACCTCATCGCCGGCGATCTTCACCCGCTGGCGGTAATCGTTCATGTCGCCGCAGATCGCCCAGCGCTTGTCGGCCGCGTGCTCCGCCCCGAAACGCTCCTCGATGATGCGCCGCACGGCTTGCGCCTCCGCGATGCGCACCGGCATTGTCGCCTCGCGTCCGTCGAGCCCGTTGCGGGGAGAGCCCATGGACTTGAAGTGCACGAGATAGAGCGTCATCGGCGCGCCGCCCACCTTGATGTCGACCTCCAGGCAGTCGCGCCGGAAGATGCGTTCATTGGGCTGGTTGCCGAGGGCCGCCAGCTCGGGCGTATGCAACCCGAACTGCTCGTAGGTGACATAGGCGTGGCTGGTCATGCGCACGAATTCGATCGGCTGTCCCTGCGCGGTCTCGTTGCGCATCATCACCGCGACGTCGATGCCGCGCGAATCATTGCCCGACGTGGTGTATTTCTGGCGGTAGCCCTGCCCCACCATCTTGAACAGATAGCCGTACTCGAAGGCCTTCAAGGCCTCAATGTTGTCGACCTCCTGCATGCAGATGATGTCGGCACGGGCGGCGGCAATCGCCAACGCCGTCAGCTGGCGCGTGTCGTCGGATTGCGCGATGGCGCGCGCCTGTTCCAGCATCTTGTATTCGGCCTCGCTCTGGATATCGAAGAGCGCCAGCGTGCGATCCTCATTGAGCTGGTTGCGAAAGCCGGAAAAATCGAACCTGTTCATCAGGTTCTCGACATTGAAGGTGGCAAGGCGCAGCGACATGCGCTGACCTTTGCCTGCAAGAGCGGCGGAAAACAAGATCGCAGGACCACAAGCAGGGATCCCTTGGTCCTGGTGGCGTTCGCGCCATGGTTGACGGAACCTTTCCGTTCATCCGCCGTTCAGACGCAAAGGTCCACGGTAAGCCCATTCTAGGGTAGGGGCCTGTTCTCTTGGAGAAGTGCAATGAACGCGCTCTTTTCTTCCACTGTCAAATCCGGGCTGATAGCGCTCGGTATTGTCTCCGGCATCACGGCGCCATCCGCTGCCGCGCCGATTCTGCAGCCGGATGTGTCGATCCCGGCCAGCACCGCCGCGCCGACGGTCATCCCGGTCCGCGAGGGCTGGGCTGGCGGCAACAACGGCGGCGATTGGAGATGGCGCCGGTCAAGCAATTGGAACGGCCGCCATTGGAATGGCGGAGGCAACTGGAGCGGCCGCCACTGGAACGGTGGTGGCAACTGGAACCGCGGCGACAACTGGCGCTGGCGCCATGGCCGCCATCATTATCGTGGCGGACGCTACTACGATGATGGCGCTGCGGCGGTCCTCGGTCTCGGCCTGGGGCTCGGCCTCGGCAGCATGTACAACAACTACAACAACTACGATTACTATGCGCCGGCGCCGCGCCGCTATTATCGCGCCGGCCGGCTGTCGAACGCGCATGTGCAATGGTGCTACAACCGCTACCGCTCGTATCGCGCCTACGACAACACGTTCCAACCCTATAACGGCCCGCGCCAGCAGTGCTGGTCGCCCTATAGCTGAGCTGCCTGCGGCCGATACCAGAAATGAAAACGGCGCCACGTGGCGCCGTTTTCGTTATTGATCGCGAAGCGTGGATCGCTCAGTTCTTGGCCTTGTCGACCAGCTTGTTCTTGGAAATCCACGGCATCATGGCGCGCAGCTTGGCGCCGACTTCCTCGATCTGGTGGCTGTCGTTGTTGCGGCGGATGCCCTTGAAGCGGGACATGCCGGCGCGGTATTCCTGCATCCATTCCGAGGTGAACTTTCCCGTCTGGATGTCCTTCAGCACGCGCTTCATCTCGGCCTTGGTCTCGGCGGTGATGATGCGCGGACCCGAGACATATTCGCCCCACTCGGCGGTGTTCGAGATCGAGTAGTTCATGTTGGCGATGCCGCCTTCATAGATCAGGTCGACGATCAGCTTGACCTCGTGAAGGCACTCGAAATAGGCCATTTCCGGCGCATAGCCGGCTTCCACCAGCGTCTCGAAGCCGGCGCGGATCAGTTCGACCAGGCCGCCGCACAGCACGACCTGCTCGCCGAACAGGTCGGTCTCGCATTCCTCGCGGAAATTGGTCTCGATGACGCCCGAACGGCCGCCGCCAACGCCGCAGGCGTAGGAAAGCGCGAGATCGAGCGCGTTGCCCGAGGCGTCCTGGTTGACGGCGACCAGGCACGGCACGCCGCCGCCCTTCTGGTATTCGCCGCGCACCGTGTGGCCCGGGCCCTTTGGCGCGATCATGACGACGTCGACGGTCGACTTCGGCTCGATGAGGCCGAAATGCACGTTGAGACCGTGCGCGAAGGCGATCGCGGCACCGTCGCGGATGTTCGGCGCGATTTCGTTCTTGTAGATGTCGGCCTGCAATTCGTCGGGCGTCGCCATCATCATCAGATCGGCCCATTTGGCGGCGTCGGCGACGCTCATCACCTTGAGCCCGTCGGCCTCGACCTTCTTGGCGGTCGCCGAGCCGGCCTTGAGACCGATGGCGATCTCCTTGGCGCCGGAATCCTTGAGGTTGAGCGCATGCGCCCTGCCCTGGCTGCCATAGCCGATGATGGCGACCTTCTTGCCCTTGATCAGGTTGAGATCGGCATCACGATCGTAATAGACACGCATTTTGTCTTCCTTCCCGTTTTTGAAGATCAGAGGCCTTGCGGCCCGGTTTTTGCTCCGAAAAGAGCGAGAAACTGCTGCGTCGCGCGGACGGCATCGCCGCCGATCGTCGCTTCAGTCAATTCCAGCCGGTCGCCGAGCAGCAGGCGGATCTGCACGTCCCGGCCAACCAGCCCGAAAAAGGTACGGAAGGCCATCTCGGCATCCCCGAATTCAAGGAGCCCGGCCTGCCGGCCGGCTTCCAGCACGGGCTTCAGCCGCTTGGCCAGCGCAAAGCGCCCATTCTCCAGCACGACGGCGCCGAGATTGTCCTTCCCCGAACCGGCATGGCCGACCGCCACCCTATTGAGGGCGATCGACGTATCGCTGGAGATCACCTTCAACCAGTCGGAGCCAAAGCGCTCCAGGCTCGCCGTGAGCGAGGCAAGATCAAGCCCCTTGCCGCCGACCGAAGCCACCCGCACTTTCGAGGCCTGCCACTGCACGGTCGCCGTCAAGAGCCCGTCGCGATCGCCGAACCATTTGTAGAGTGTTTCCTTCGAGCAGCTCGCGCGACGCGCCACGGCGGTCATGGTCAGGTGATCGCCCTCCTCGACCAGCAGCCGCAAAGCCGCGTCCAGGACGGCCTGCTGCCGCTCCGTCAGCGCCTCGCTGTTGTCGATGTCGGGTACGCTCTGCAACACGCTCTTCCCTCGGAAGGACAAGGCAGGGCGTGAATTCGACCTGCCGTACCGTACGTTACGGTTCGGCATATTGCGCAATCCGGTGAGCGGCGCAAGGGCAAAGAAGAAAAAATCCGCTGATGTCCGCGCAGCCGCGCAGTCCGCATGCTCAGTCCCCGGTAGGCAGATGACGCAGGCGGCCCAGCAGTGCCGAGACCGTGCTCAGCTCATCCGACGACAGCTTCGCGCCAACCAACTCCTCAATCGACCTGCCATAGATCGCCCACATGCGGCGGCGCGTCTCCCGTCCCTTGGGCGTGACGCGGATGGTCTGGCCGCGGCCATCATCGGCCACCGGCAGTTTCTCAACCAGCCCGTCGGCCTCGAGCCGAGCCAATAGACGCGAGATGTTGTACTGCGCGAACAGGGTGCGTTCGATCAGTTGAAACGGCCGCAACCCACCCTCGCCCGCCTCGGCAAGCTCGTGCAGCACATCGTACCAGGCGAGCGGCGGCAGGCCGCCCTCCTTCAGCGCGTCTTCGGCCCGTTCCATCAGTTGGCGCGAAACCCGCATCAGGCGAGCCCAGGCCTTGATGGCTTCGGGCGAAGGCTTGGCTTTTTCGATCATGGCCCACCCTAGGCGATAGATGCAGATGCATCAAGCTTGACGCTCAATGCACATGCATCTACATAAATGCAATTGCATCGACATTGAAAGGCACATTCCTATGAAACCCGCCGACACCCTCGTTCTCGTCAGCCATCCGCTCTGCCCCTATGTCCAGCGCGCCGCGATCTCGCTGGCCGAGAAAGGCGTGCCTTTCGAGCGGATCGACATCGACCTTGCCGACAAACCGGACTGGTTCAAGGCAATCTCGCCGCTCGGCAAGGTGCCATTGCTGTGCGTACGGCAAAATGGCGACGAGACGATAATCTTCGAATCCGCGGTCATCCTCGAATTCCTCGAGGAAACGCAGGCCAATCCCCTCCATCCCGCCGACCCCTATGCACGCGCCCGGCACCGTGCCTGGATCGAGTATGGCTCAGCCATCCTCAACACCATCGGCCGGTTCTATTCAGCGCCGAGCGAGGCCGGCTTCCTCGCCGAAGCCAGCGCGCTATCGGCGATGTTCGACCGTGTTGAGGCTGAACTGCCGGGCGGCGCCGGGCGGAGCGGGCCATGGTTCGCTGGCAGCCGCTTTTCCCTCGTCGATGCCGTTTACGGTCCGGTCTTCCGCTACCTCGACGCCTTCGATCGGATCGGCGATTTCGGTATTCTTGACGGCAAGCCGCTTGTCCAGGCTTGGCGCAGTGCGTTGAGTGACCGTCCGTCGATCAGGCAGGCCGTGGCGCCGGACTATCCGCAGCGCCTGCATGCCTTCCTGCGGGCGAAGGGATCATTTCTATCGAGCCTCATTCGGCAAGGCGATCCGGCCATAGCGCTTCGGCAAGCCCAGCCCGCCTGAACGGATCGATCACCGTGCCGGCGACCATGGAGGCCAGGAACCGCGGCGCCGGCGGGATCTTGGCGATCGTCGCCACCAGCCTGTCGCGGATGAAGGGCAGCGCCACCGAATCCGCCTGGTAGAAGGGCGTGAACGCCAGCGACAGTGCCTGAAAGACCCTGACATGCCGGCGCCGCGCTCGCGCATAGACTTCCAGCGCTGTCTCCACGCCGTCCGCTCGCGCCAGCGCATAGCTAAGTGCCGCGGCGTCGAGTAGCGCCATGTTGGCGCCCTGGCCAAGCTGCGGGCTGGTCGAATGGGCGGCGTCGCCGATCACGGCCAGCCGCCGGCAAACCGGAAACTTCATCGTGTGATGGCCGTAGCGGGCCAGCGAGAGCTGGTCGAAACTGTCGATCTGGCTGGTGAACGCCTCGGCCTGCGGCCACAGCCGCACCACCCGCTCCTTCCAGGCATCGATGCCGAGGCTGCGGACTACATCGGCATCCGCCGGTTTCAGGCTCCAGAAGAAGGCCGCCATCCTTTCGGCACCCGGTTCCGGCCGGCCGATCGGCAGCACGCCGATCATCACGCTGGCCTTGTCGTAGCGCTGCAGAAGCGCGTGCTCGTCAAAGCCCTCGCCGCGCCAGCCGAGCGATGCCCAGAACGCGCCATAGGTGAGTGGCCGTGGCGCTTCGGCACTACCGGCGCACCGCCGCAGCTTCGAGCGCGCGCCGCTGGCGTCGACAATTAGATCGAACGGCCCTTCCCTTCGGCCATGACCTCGGATCAGCGTGACCCGCTCGCCGGTCTCCAGGGCCTCGATTTCGACGCCGGTCTCGATGGGGATCGCCTCGCGCCGGGCAGCGCGAAAGAGTACGCCGAACAGGGCGGCCCTGTGTACCGCCAGGCCGAAACGGTTGCCGCGCTGGGCATCGTAGCGGACATCGAGCACGGTGCGGCCGCTCGACGCATCGACCCCATGCAGTCGATCGATCCTGCTGCCTAGCGCCATTATATCGTCGAGCAGGCCGAGATCGGCGAGCACCGTCAGCCCAGTCGGCTGCAGGATCAGCCCGGAGCCGACCGGCCTCGGTTCCTCGAAGCGCTCGAAGATGGTGACGCGGTGGCCGGCGCGCTTGAGATAAAGCGCCGCGGCGAGCCCGGCCGGACCAGCGCCGGCGATTGCGATATCGTAGGAAATGCCGCTGCCCCCAAGCCGAACTGGCCGGGACAATCCTTCAGCCGCCGGACGAAATCAAGTCGCGACGCCGAGCGCTAGCCTGCTGGTCAAGCTTGCGTCGAATCGAAGGCAGTCCGCGCGCCGCGCACTGCGTCATGGTTGTTTTCGGCCCACTGCAGCAGATACTGCAAAGCGTCGAACATCGATCGCCCAAGGTCGGTCAGGCTGTATTCGACACTGGGCGGCTTGGTCGGAAACACCTCGCGGCGCACATAGCCGTCGCGCTGCAGATCGTAGAGCGTCTGGGTCAACATGCGCTGCGAGATATCGGGAACCAGCCGCCGCAGCTCGCCGAAGCGATAAGGCTGCTCGGCCAGCGCCGCCGTCAGCAGCGAACTCCATTTGCCATTGAGGCCCTGGATGACGTCGCGGACCGGGCAATCGGCAATGTTTCCGCCGTCGGTCATCGCTTTGTAGACTTCGAGTTTGGATTTCAGATTGACGGTCCGGCTGTCCATGGCTGGTTCCCTGCGTGTGCCTACCTTCCCAAAAACTGCCTTCTTTACGGCACCGGGTCAATTCCTATTTTAGTGCTGGTCTCTTTTTGAGACCACCACCCGAACCGCCCTTCCGGCGCAATGTCAGGATCCCCCATGACCGCAATTCTTCTCGTCACCGGCGCGTCCGGCCAGCTCGGCCGCAGCGTCATCAACCATCTGCTGGACACGTTCGAGGTGCCGGCGGCCCGGATCATCGCCACGACCCGCACGCCCGCCAATCTTGCCGACCTGTCGGCGCGCGGCGTCACCGTTCGCGAGGCCGATTTCGACGATCGGGCCTCGCTTGCCCAAGCCTTCGCGGGCGCCGACCGGGCGCTCATCATTTCGACCAACGAGCTGGCGATCCAGGGAAAGCGGCGCGAGCAGCAGCTTGCCGCCGTCGCGGCGGCCAGGCAGGCTGGCGTCGGCCACCTGCTTTACACCTCGTTGCCCAACACCGAACCCGGTTCCGCCGTGCTCTTTGCCCCCGATCATTACGACACCGAGCAGGCGATCAAGGCCAGCGGCATTCCCTACACGATCTTCCGCAATGGCTGGTACGACGAGAACCTGTTCATGGCGATGCCGCAAATCCTCGCATCGGGCCAATGGTATACGTCGGCGGCCGACGGCGCCATTTCCTATGGCGCGCGTGACGACCTCGCCGCGGCCATAGCCGCGGGGCTGGCTTCGGATAACACCGAAAGCACGACTTACACGCTGACTGGCCCCGAGGCCTACACATCAGCCGAAGTCGCCGTGCTCGTCACCGAAGTCACAGGCAAGCCGATCCAGGTCGTCCAGCTCTCCGATGAAGCGCTGACCGAAGGCATGAAGGCAGCCGGGCTGCCCGAGCCGATCGCCAGGCTCCTGGTGTCCTTCGACGCCGCCACGCGCGCCGGCGACCTTGGCATGGTAACGGATTCGGTCGAGACACTTTCCGGTCGGAAATCGGTACCGCTGAAGCAGTTCCTCGAGGCCAACAAGGCCGCACTGGCGGGTTGATGTCAGCGCGGCGGGAAGTTCTTTCTCCCGCCGCGCTATTTCGGGGTCTTGACCAGCCCGAGCCGGACCAGGCTTTCGGCGGTGGCGGCCAGCGCGTCCTCGCGCGAGCGCGGCGCCCAGCCGAGCATGCGCACCGCCTTGGCGTTGGTGGCGTTCTTGACCTTGCCGAGTTCCGTCACGAGTTGCGCGGCTTCCGCGTTGAACAGCCCCACCACCCGCACCAACCAATCGGGAAGCTCCCGGGTCGTGACCCGCGAGGCGGCCGCGCCGAGCCGCGTTTTCACCGTCTGGGCGATCTCCCGCACGGTCATGAAATCGCCAGCAACGGCCAGGAAGCGCTCGCCACTGGCGGCGGGATTGGTCATTGCGCGCACATGCAGGTCCGCCACGTCGCGCGCGTCGACCACGCCGAACGACAGGCGCGGCAACCCAGGCATCGCACCGTTCATCATGCGCTGAACAAATTCGGTGGAGGTCGAATGGTCGGACCCGAGCACCGGTCCGAAAATGCCGACCGGATTGACGACGGCCAACTCCAGCTTGCCACCCTCGGCGGCGATGAAATCCCAGGCCGCGCGCTCGGAGAGCGTCTTCGATTTCACATAGGCGCTGACCTTGGCCGTCGGATCGGTCCAGCTCTCCTCGGTGAAAGGCCGGCCGCCGGGCGGCATCTTGCCATAGCCGATGGCGGCGAAGGACGAGGTCAGCACGACGCGTTTGACGCCAGCGTCTCGCGCCGCCCTGAGCACGCGCAACGCGCCTTCGCGAGCCGGGATGATTAGGTCGTCCTCATGCTTCGGCGCGCCGGGCGGAAATGGTGACGCGACATGCAGGACATAGTCGCAGCCGGCGACAGCGTCGGGCCAGCCGGCATCGCTCATGAGGTCGGCGATGGCAAAGGAAAGCCTGTCGCCCGGCTCGCCGCCGCCGGCCTCGAGCATGGCGACAACGTCGGCTTCACGCCTGGCGGAGCGCACCGTCGTGCGCACGCGATAGCCCGCCTTCAACAGGGCAAGAATACAGTGCGCGCCGAGGAAACCCGATCCGCCGGTGACAAGCACCAATTCGCCGCCCATGGCCACCTCTCCGTCAGGCCGAGGCGATCGACCTCGTCAGATCGCCACCTGCGTGCCGATTTCTACCACACGCCCGGTCGGGATCTGGAAATATTCGGTCGCGTCGGCCGCCGTGCGCGCCAGGCCGATGAACAGCCTGTCCTGCCACACCGGCATTCCTGAATTGGGCGATGCCTTGAGCGACCGCCGCGACAGGAAGAACGACGTCGTCATGATGTCGAATTTCCAGCCCTGCTTGCGGCAGATCGCCAGCGCGCGCGGGATGTTGGGCTGTTCCATGTAGCCGAAGGTCAGCGTCACCCGCATGAACAACTCGTTGACCGTCTCCATCTTGACGCGTTCGCTGTCGGGCACGACCGGCTGCGGCGCGGTCACCACCGAAAGGATGACGTTCTGCTCGTGCAGCACCTTGTAGTGCTTGAGGCTGTGCATCAGGGCGGTCGGCGCGCTCAAGGGATCGCTGGTCAGGAACACCGCGGTGCCGGACACCAGCTGCGGCTTCTTCTTCAGCAGATTGCCGGCGAGGAAATCGAGCGGGATTTCGTTGCGGCGGGTCTTGTCGAAGAGATAGCGGCTGCCACGCACCCAGGTCCACATGCCCAGCACGATGGTGAAGGCCACCACCAGCGACGCCCAGCCGCCTTCGAACACCTTGACGATGTTGGAGGCGAAGAAGCCGATATCGATGAAAGCGAACAGCACGGTCAGCGGGACCGCCACCGACAGCTTCCACTTCCAGATACGGGTCATAACCACATAAAGCAGCACCGTCGTCACCAGCATGTTGCCGGTCACCGAGATGCCGTAGGCGGAGGCCAGCTTGCTGGACTCGCCGAAGCCGACCACCAGCATCATCACCACCAGCGCCAGCAGCAGGTTGACGCGCGGCATGTAGATCTGGCCGGACTGCTTTTCCGACGTGTGCAGGATTTGGAGCCTGGGCAGCATGTTGAGCTGCACCGCCTGGCGGGTCAGCGAAAAAGCCCCTGAAATGACCGCCTGGCTGGCGATGACGGTCGCCGCCGTCGCCAGCACCACCATCGGGATCAGTGCCCAACCCTCGTTCATTTCGAAGAACGGATGGCCGACCACGCCGTTCTTCGCCAGCACGAAGGCGCCCTGCCCGGCATAATTCAACAGCAGGCAGGGGAACACGATCGAGAGCCAGGCGAGCACGATGGGTTTGCGGCCGAAATGGCCGAGATCGGCGTAAAGCGCCTCCGCGCCGGTGACGGCAAGGAAGATGGCGCCGATGGTGACGAAAGCCACATCGGGCGAATGGATCAGGAAGGCGACAATATAGTGCGGGCTGACCGCCCACAGGATCTCCGGATCGGCGATGATGTGCTTGAGACCGGAAAGGCCGATGGCCAGGAACCAGATCGCGGTCACCGGGCCGAAGACCAGACCGACGCCGCCGGTGCCGAAACGCTGAACCGCGAACACCATGGCGAGGATGACCAGCGTCAGTGGCACGACATAGGGCTGGAAGGTGGGGGTGACGACATTCATGCCCTCGACCGCCGACAGCACCGAAATCGCCGGCGTGATGACGGCGTCGCCGAAAAACAGCGAGGCGCCGACGATGCCGATGCCGAGCATCAGCGCCGAACGCTTTGGAAAACTGCCGCGCGCCAGCGCCATCAGCGACAGCACGCCGCCCTCGCCGCGATTGTCGGCACGCAGCACGAACATGATGTATTTGATGGTGACGATGATCGTCAGCGACCAGATGATCAGCGACAAAACGCCAAGAATGTCGCCACGATCGGCAACTTGCCCGCCCGACGACGCGACCAGCGCCTCGCGGAACGCATAGATCGGGCTGGTGCCGATATCGCCATAGACCACGCCGAGCGCGCCCAGCATCAACACCTTGGTGCTGTGCTGTTCGATTTCGGGATGGCTCGATTGGTCGACGGGTTCTGCCTCACTACCAGCACTGGCAAGGGCCATGTACGACACTCCGATAAACGCGCGGTGCTCTACGCTTGCTGCACTGCAATATCAAGTGCCGTAACGGTATGGCACTCATGTTGGCAGCGCGCGGCTTCTGGTGGGCGACTTCGAGCGAATGCCGGTCAATGCGACATTCGCGGGCTCATGTCCGGGCCTGTGGCAAAACCTGCGGGCCGGCGAGCACGTGTCTGTTAAATGGCGACCTGCGTGCCGATTTCAACGACGCGGCCTGTGGGTATCTGGAAATACTCCGTCGCGTCGGCCGCCGAGCGCGCCAAGCCGATGAACAGCCGGTCCTGCCACACCGGCATTCCTGAATTGGGCGATGCCTTGAGCGACCGCCGCGACAGGAAGAACGATGTCGTCATGATGTCGAATTTCCAGCCCTGCTTGCGGCAGATCGCCAGCGCGCGCGGAATGTTGGGCTGTTCCATGTAGCCGAAGGTCAGCGTCACCCGCATGAACAACTCGTTGACCGTCTCCATCTTGACGCGTTCGCTGTCGGGCACGACGGGCTGCGGCGCGGTCACCACCGAAAGGATGACGTTCTGCTCGTGCAGCACCTTGTAGTGCTTGAGGCTGTGCATCAGGGCGGTCGGCGCGCTCAAGGGATCGCTGGTCAGGAACACCGCGGTGCCGGACACCAGCTGCGGCTTCTTCTTCAGCAGATTGCCGGCGAGGAAATCGAGCGGGATTTCGTTGCGGCGGGTCTTGTCGAAGAGATAGCGGGTGCCGCGTATCCACGTCCACATGATCAGTCCCATCAGGCAGGCAACGGTGATCGAGACCCAGCCGCCTTCCACGATCTTCACGACATTGGCCAGGAAGAAGCCGCTGTCGATGACGCCGAACAGCAAGGTCAGCGCCAGGGCGAGCGCCAGCTTCCATTTCCACATCTTGCGCATCACCACGAACAGCAGGATCGTCGTCATCAGCATTTCGCCGGTCACCGAGATGCCGTAGGCGGACGCCAGCGAACTCGAACTGCCGAAACCGACCACCAGCAGCATCACACCCATTGCTATGAGCAGGTTGACGCGCGGCATGTAGATCTGCCCGGACTGCATTTCCGAGGTATGCTGCACCTCGATGCGCGGCAGAAGATTGAGCTGCACCGCCTGGCGGGTCAGCGAAAAAGCTCCTGAAATGACCGCCTGGCTCGCAATGACCGTCGCGGCCGTTGCAAGTCCCACCATCGGCATCAGTGCCCAGTCAGGCAGCATCTGGAAGAACGGATTGGTCGGTTTTCCGTCATTGGCGAGCACAAAGGCGCCCTGCCCGAAATAGTTGAGCAGCAGGCAGGGGAAAACCACGGAAAACCATGCCAGCACGATCGGCTTGCGTCCGAAATGGCCGAGATCGACATAAAGCGCCTCAGCCCCGGTTACCGCCAGGAACACGGCGCCGACGGTGACAAAGGCGGCGGTCGGTGTGCTGGCCAGATAAATGACCGCGTAGTAGGGATTGATGGCAAGCAGGATCGATGGATCGTCCATCAAGTGATAGATGCCGGCAACGCCGATGGCCAGGAACCACAGCGCCGTCACCGGCCCGAACACCGCCGCCACCTTTCCCGTGCCGAAGCGTTGCACGGAGAACAGGATAGCAAGGATGACCAGCGTGATCGGCACGACATAGGCGTCGAGCGTTGGGGTGACCACGGTGAGGCCTTCGACCGCCGACAGCACCGAGATGGCCGGGGTTATGATCGAATCGCCGAAAAACAGCGCCGCGCCGCAAAGACCGATCACCAGAATCAGTCGAGCGCCTTTGGGATAGGCGCTGCGTGCCAACGACATCAGCGACAGCGTGCCGCCTTCGCCCTTGTTGTCGGCACGAAGCACGAAGGCAACATATTTGACGGTCACGATGATCGTCAGCGCCCAGACGATCAGCGACAGCACGCCAAGCACGTGAACGCGCGTATCGATGCCGGGCGAAGCGTGAAGCGCCTCGCGAAAGGCGTAGATCGGACTTGTGCCTATGTCGCCATAGACAACGCCGAGTGCGCCCAGCATGAGAACCTTGGTGCTGTGCTGCTCGACCCCGGCATGGCTCGATTGCTCGACGGTTTCAGCTTCGCTCCCGCTATTGGCAAGGGCCATCGACCACTCTCCGATAAGCGCGCGGTGCTTTATGCATGCTGCGATACGATATCAAATGCACGCGATGGCTGCCATACCAATACGAAGCATTGCCCCCTACCAACCGCAGGCCCTGAGGAAGCGGCCCACCGTTCCGGCCATGCCATACTCCAACGCGTCGGCTGTCAACCCATGTCCGATCGACACTTCGGCCAGTGCCGGAATGCGCCCGGCCAGCGCGGGCAGATTGGCCACCGTCAGATCGTGCCCGGCATTGACCTGGAGACCGGCGGCAAATGCCGCGTCAGCGGTTTTGCCCAATCTTTCCAGTTCTTTGGCCGCCTTACCCGAATCGGAATGGTAGCTGCCATAAGGACCGGTATAGAGTTCGATACGATCGGCGCCCGTGTCGCGCGCGGCCGCCATGCCGGCGGGATCGGCATCGGAAAACAGCGAGACCCTGAAACCACCCTTCTTCAGGCGTCTGACGATCGGCGTCAGCAACGTCGCATCGGTGACGAAGTTCCAGCCATGATCGGAGGTTGCCTGGGAGGGATCGTCGGGCACAAGCGTCACCTGTTCGGGCTGATGCTTCTCCACCAGCGCCAGGAAATCCTCGCTCGGGTAGCCCTCGATGTTGAATTCCGCCCGCGGGAACTCGTCATCGATCAGCGCCCTGATCTCGGGCAGGTCGGAATGCCGTGTGTGACGTTCGTCGGGCCGCGGATGCACCGTCAGCCCATGCGCTCCGGCGGCAAGGGCGAGGCGGCCGACACCGATCACATCGGGCCACGGCAGGTCGCGCCGGTTGCGCAGCATGGCGATGGCGTTGAGGTTGACGGAAAGCTTGGCGGGCATGGTTTGGCGTCCGTGAAACAGGCGATCGAGGCGCGCCACGCTCATTCGTTCCGGCACGGCGCATTTGAGACGGCGCATCTATAGCGTCTTTGACGGGAACAGATAGGGCCTTTCCGGTGTTCCAGAAGACCAACATACTCCACGAAAGGGAGGCACCACCTTGAATTTCCTCCAATCCGTGCCGGCGATCCGCCGCATCGAGACCAGCCGCGACGACCTCTTTGCCATCGATGTGGTCGGCCATGTCTCGGCCGCCGATGCCGAAAACCTGTTCGGCCTGCTGGAGGCGGCCTATTTGCTCCATCAGAAAATCGACATGGCCGTGCGCATAGTCGATCATGAGGGCGTCGACTGGGCCGACATCTCGGACGAGACCATCAAGAAGGGTGCCGTCCATGCATTGGAACATATTGGCCGTTGCGCGGCGATCGGCGCCCCTGACTGGACGCCGAACGCACGACACGCCTTGCCGGCTTCCTCGCCCGTCGAATTCAGGCATTTCAAGATCGAGGACGAAGCCGCTGCCTGGGAATGGCTCGGCGCGAGGCCGACGAGTGAGGAGGCGACCGCCGCTCCAGAAAGAGGATGAAACGGTTCTCCCGGCTACCCCCCTTCTACCTGACGATGGTCAGGCGTTCGGCGGCCCGGGTGATGGCTGTGTAAAGCCAGCGCTGGCGCGTTTCCTTGAAGGCCCAGCTCTCGTCGAACAGCACGATCTCGTTCCACTGCGAGCCCTGCGCCTTGTGCACCGTCAGCGCATAGCCATAGTCGAAATCGTCGAAGCGCTTCTTCTGCTGCCAAGGGATTTCGGCGTCCGGATCCTCGAACGCCGCCTTCAGCAACTTGATTTTCGCGACGCCGCGATCCGGATCGTCCTCCTCGGGCGAAACCAGAAGATTGATCCCGGGCTTGACCGTCTCGCGCGACGAGGTCATCACCTTCCACAGCGAGCCGTTGAGCAGACCCTTGGCGGGATCGTTGCGCAGGCACACCAGCTTGTCGCCGGCTTGCGGATAATCGGCATTGAAGCCCTTGAGCTCGCGCAGGCGCTGGTTGTAGCGCCGCCGCGTGCGGTTGGTGCCGACCAGCACCTGGTCCGCCCTCAGCACCAGTTCCTGATTGACGTCTTCCTTGCCGATCACCTTCGCGGTGCCATAGTCGCCACGCATGAATTCGCGGCCCTCGCGCACGTCGAGCGCCAGCCGCAGGATCGGATTGTCGCGCGCCTGCCGGTGGATTTCGGTCAGCAGGAAGTCCGGCTCATGGTCGGTGAAGAAGCCGCCACCCGAGATCGGCGGCAACTGGCCGGGGTCGCCCAGCACCAGGATCGGCGTGCCGAAACTCATCAGGTCACGGCCAAGCTGCTCGTCGACCATCGAGCACTCGTCGATGACGACCAGTTTGGCGCGCGAGATCGGGCTCTGCCGGTTGAGTGAGAAGGTTGGCGACATCGAGGTCTTGCCGGTGACCTCGTCGGCCACCGATTCCTCGCCCTTGGGCCGGTAGATCAGCGAATGGATGGTGCGGGCGTTGACCGCGCCCTTGGAGCGCAGCACCTGGGCGGCCTTGCCGGTGAAGGCTGCGAACTGCACCTGGCCGTCGACATGTTCGGCGAAATAGCGCGCCAGCGTCGTCTTGCCGGTGCCGGCATAGCCAAACAGCCGGAACAACTGCGGCGTGCCGGTCTTCAGCCAGCGCGCGACCGCTTGCAGCGCCTCGTCTTGTTGGGGTGAAAATTCCATCTGATCGTGTGACCGGATTCGCGAGGCAAACACAAGATCGCCGCCACCACCATCGACACGCCGGTGGCGAACTTCCCTGCTGTTCAGGCTATCAGCCGCAAGCAAGAACGTAAAGGGAACGAAAATTCAGTTGGCAGCGTGCGGATCGTTCTCCAGCAGGATCGGCTTGCCGTGTGGCGTGGCGTGCGCGGCGCGCTCCCAGGCCCGCGCCATCGCATCGACGTCCGGCTTGGCAGCCAGCCCCTTGGAGGCGAGCAGCCCTTCCAGCGCCGCCAGCCAATGCTCGTAATAGTCATGGCCGTCCGCCGCGGCATCCGGCTTCTTCACCTCGGCTGACAGGGCATCCGCCCATTCGTTCCACGAAAACAGGCCCTTGTCGTGCAGTGCCACAGTCATGGCGAAGGCTTCGGCCTGCCATGGCTCGGCGAACACCGGTGCGTCGAAGCCGGCGGGCAAACTGGCGGCGGATCCCTTCGCTTCAGGCCGGCTCAAGATAGCTCTCCCAGGCGTCGATCGAGACGGTCAGTGTCGGGTCGGCGCCCTCGCCCCAGATTTCCGTGCCATCGAAAACCACGGTATAGACCCATTGCGGATTCTCGCCCTGCCCATGCGCGTTGCTGTCGGGAAAGACGAAGCCGTCGCGCACCGCCTCGATGGTGCCCTGCTTGTCGCGCGCATAGCGCGGCAGCCTGGTATGGCCGGTCGGGTTGAAGTTTTTCGTCCGCACCGAATCCCCGGCCTTGAAGCATGGCGCTGTCTCCACCGGCCGATCGCAAGGACCGCCCTTGGCCAGCACAGCGGGAACGTTTTCCGCCTTCAGCACTCTTTTGGGTGTCGCCGCCGGATCAATCGCCTCGCCCGCCCCGAGGTCGCGCTCGCTGACGAAACCATGCCGCTTGAGCAAGATCTCAAGCGCCTTGATCCATATCTGATAGTAGCTGGAGCCATAATATTCGGCCGGATGCAGCGATTCCCGTGCGTGCCGGCTCTCGTCGATGTTCCAGGCGCCCATGCCGCCGGCGCAGAGCGTCAAGCCGAGCGCCCGCCTCTCCCAGTCGGCATGGAAATACGGCTCGTCTCGTTCGGGCGCGACCGGCCCGAAACCCATCTGTCCGCCGAGATCCTGCGGCCCGTTCATGCCGGGTGACTCGCCAGAGCCGTGCCGATCATGGCATCGCGGCTCACCAGCTCGGCCAGCCGCTCCTCGCTCCAGCCCTCGGTGCCGTCGGGCCGCGTCGGCACGACGAGATAGCGCAGTTCCGCTGTCGAATCCCAGACGCGTATCTTCGTCCCGGCCGGCAGCACCAGCCCGAACTCCTCGAGCACGCCGCGCGGATCGATCACCGCGCGCGACCTGTAGGGCGGCGCCTTGTACCACACCGGCGGCAGGCCAAGCACCGACCACGGATAACAGGAGCACAATGTGCAGACGACGAGATTGTGGGTATCGCCGGTGTTGAACACCGCCTGCATATGCTCGCCTTGCCGGCCGGTATAGCTCAGCGATTCGATCGCCGCCGTCGCGTCGCGCTTCAGCCACGCGGCAAAAGCGGGATCGCTCCAGGCCTTGGCCACCACCCGGGCGCCGTTGCGCGGACCGATCTTCGTCTCGTAGGTATCTACGATGACGTCGATCGCAGCCGGATCGATCAGCCCCTTGCGGGTCAGGATGGTTTCCAGCGCGCGCACCCGCGCGGCAAACGGATCGAGTTCGTTGTCGTGGTCATGATCGTGGGACATGACGGCAAACTAAAGTTCCGATCCGCCGGCCGCAAGTATCACGGCTTGGGCCAGCGGAACTGGCTGCGTGGCGACCTGCTACTCGGCGGCGGTCTTCTGCGGCTCACCGGGGATGTCGTCATTGGTGCCGAACAGCGAGGGCTGGTCGCCCTCTTCGACCAGGTGCAACTCGGCCTTGCGCTTCGGCATGAGTCCGACCAGCCAGCCCGAGAAATTCTCCATGTAGACGTAGATCACCGGTGTCACGAACAGGGTCAGCGCCTGCGAGGCGAGCAGGCCGCCGACGACGGCAACGCCCAGCGGCTGGCGCAGTTCCGCGCTGGCGCCGGTGCCGAGCGCGATCGGGAACGTGCCCATCAGTGCCGCCAGCGTCGTCATCATGATCGGCCTGAACCGCATCAGGCAGGCTTTGTGGATGGAATCGGTGGCCGACATGCCCTCTCGTCGCAGTTCAAGCGCGACGTCGACCATCATGATGCCGTTCTTCTTGACGATGCCGATCAGCATCAGGATGCCGATCACCGCGATGACGGACAAATCCATGCCGGCGAAGCGCAAGGCGACAACCGCCCCGAGCACAGCCGACGGCAGGCCGGTCAGAATGGTGAGCGGGTGGATGAAGCTCTCATACAGAATGCCGAGCACGATATAGATGGTCAGGATGGCGCCGCCGACCAGCAGGCCCTGGTTGGCAAGCGAATCCTGGAAGGTCTTGGCGGTGCCGGCGAAGGTCGTCGAGATCGCCGTCGGCATGCCGATCTGCTCTTTCAGCGCGTCGATGCGTTTCACACTGTCGCCCAGCGCCACGCCCTGCGGCAGGTTGTAGGAGATCGTCACCGCCGGAAGCTGGCCGAGCTGGTTAACCGTCAAGGCTCCGGCCGTGCGGTCGACCCTGGCGAAGGCGCCGAGCGGCACCAGGCTGCCGCTCGCCGTCCGCATCTGGATGGCAAGCATCCGCTCCGGCGACCATTCGATCTTGGGATCGAGTTCGGCGATGACTTCGTAACTGTCGGCCGAGCCGAAGATCGTTGAAACCTGGTCGGTGCCGAACCCGCCATAAAGCGCCGAGCGCAGCGTGTCGGTGTCGATACCGAGTTGGGCGGCCTTGTCGCGGTCCACCACCAGCGTCGCCTGCAAGGCGTTGTTCTGCAGGTCGCTGGTGACGTCGGTGAAGGTCGTGTGGTCGGCCGCCATCGCGTCATTCAGTTTCTGCGCCCACTGATCCGTCAGGCCGGTATCGAGGCCCTGAACCACAAGCTGGTAGGCACTGGCCGACGAGCGCGAGCCGAGCCGCAGATTCTGCACCGGCTGCATGTAAGTCTCGATGCCCGCCACGCCGGCCAGTTGCTTGCGCAGATCCGCAAGCACCTTCTCGATATCGGGACGCTGGTCCTTGCCCTTGAGCTGGACGAAGAGCTGTCCCTGGTTCAGCGCATTGTTACCGCTGCCCGCCGACCACGCCACATGGTCGACATAGGGTGACTTCGAGAACACGCTGGCCACCTGCCCTTGCAGCTTGGCCATGGCGTCGAACGAAATGTCCTGGCGCGCGATGGTGGTCACCGAAATCTGGCCGATATCTTCTTGCGGGAAGAAACCCTTCGGCGAAACCTCGATCAGCCACACCGAGGCTGCCGCGGTGCCGACGAAGACGAGGAACACCAGGAAGGTGTGCCGCAGGCAGAAGCTCAGAATCCGATCGTAGCCGCGCGTGAGGAAATCGCGCTTGTGGCCAGCACCATGTGCCTCGCGGTCGGCCTTGGTCACCGACAGCAGCCGCGAGCACAACATCGGCGTCAGCGTCAGCGACACGAACATGGAGGCCAGGATGGCGACGGTCACCACGACGGCGAACTCGTTGAAGATGCGCCCGATCACGCCACCCATCAGAAGCACCGGGATGAACACCGCCACCAGCGAGATCGAGATCGAGATGATGGTGAAACCGATTTCGCGCGCGCCCTTCAGCGACGCGTCGAAGGCCGACAGCCCATCCTCTTCCATATGGCGGAAGATGTTTTCGAGCATCACGATGGCATCGTCGACGACAAGGCCGACGGCGAGCGTCAGGCCCATCAGCGATATGTTGTCGATGGAAAAGCCGAACAGGAACATCGCGCCGAGCGTGGCGATCAGCGAGATCGGCACCGCCACGGCCGGGATGATGGTCGCCGTGACGCGACGCAGGAACACGAAGATCACCATCACCACCAGCGCGATGGTCAAAAGCAGCGTGAACTGCACGTCGTCGACCGCCTGGCGGATCGAGCTCGAGCGGTCGTTGAGCAGCTTGATCTGGGCTGCGGCCGGCATCTGGTCCTGGAAGGACGGCAGCATCGCCTTGACCTTGTCGACGACGTCGACCGTGTTGGCGTCGGGCTGGCGCTGCACCGCCATAATGATCGCGCGGGTACCGTCATACCAGCTTGCGGTCGTGGTGGTCTGCACTGAATCGACGACACGGGTCACCTCGCCCAGCCGCACCGGGTGGCCGTTCTTGGTAGCGATGATGAGGTTTGAGAAACCGGCCGCGTCGGTAAGCTGCGTGTTGGCGGTGATGGTGAGCTGCTGCTTGTTGTTCTGCAGCACGCCGAGCGGCGTGTTGCTGTTGGCGGACGCGACCGCCGCCTGCAGCTGATCGATCGAGATGCCGCGCGCGGCAAGCGCGGTCGGATCGATCTGGATGCGCACCGCGTATTTCTGCTGGCCGAAGATCGAGACCTGTGCGACGCCGTCGATGGTCGACAGCGACGGCGAGATGACGTTTTCGGCGAAGGCATCGAGGTCGGTCAGCGGCACCGTGTCGCTGACCAGCGACATCAAGAGGATCGGCGCATCGGCCGGATTGACCTTGCGGTAGCTTGGCGGCGCCGTCATCTGCGGCGGTAGCGATTTCTGCGTGCGCGCGATCGCCGCCTGGACGTCGGCGGCGGCCGCGTCGATGTTGCGGTTGAGCACGAACTGGATGGCGATCGAGGTCTGGCCGAGCGAGTTGGTGGTCGAAATGGAATCGATGCCGGCGATGGTCGCGAACTGCTTGATCAGCGGCGTCGCCACCGACGTGGCCATGGTTTCCGGCGAAGCGCCGGGCAGCGAGGCCGAGACGTTGACGACCGGGAATTCGGCGCTCGGCAGTGCCGCCACCGGCAGGAATTTGTAGGCGAACAGTCCGCCCAGCACGAGGGCGAACGACATCAGAAGGGTGGCGACCGGCCTGCGGATACAGAATTCGGAGATCATTGGGCCGCCTCGCCGGCGTTGGTCGCCTCGGCAACCTTCGGCGCGGCCGCCTTGCCTTCATGCACCGCGGCGCCGTTCTTCAGCCTTGTCTGGCCCTCGGTGACGACCTTCTCGCCGCTTTTCAGCCCCTGACTGATGGCGCTGTTTGCGCCTTCGGTCAGCGCCACCTGCACCGGCCGCATCTCGACAGTGCTGTCCGGCTTGACCACGTAGACGAACGGCCCCTTCTGGCTGGGCTGCACCGCCACGGTCGGAACCGAGGTCATCCGCGGCATGATGCCGGCGTCGAGCACGACATTCACATACTGGCCCGGCCAAAGGGAAAGATCGGCATTCGGAATGCTTGCCCGCGTCGCGATCGTGCCCGATGCGGTGTCGACGCTGGAATCGACGAAATCGAGCGTGCCCTTGCCGATCGGCGTCGGGTCGCCGTTCTGGATCAACGTCACCGCGTTCTGCTGTGGATTGGCAAGCGCCTTGTGAAGCAGCGCAAGGTTGCTTTCCGGCAGATTGAAGTTGACCTGCAGCGGGTCCATCTGGGTGATGGTTACCAGTGGCGTCGCCGTGCTGCTGTTGCCGTTGCTGACGGTGACGAGGTCGCCGACGGCGACATTCACGGCACCCAGCCTGCCGGCGATCGGCGCGGTGATGGTGGCAAAGCCAAGCTGGACATTGTCGGCGTCGATCGTCGCCTTGTCGGCATCGACGGTCGCCGCCGCCGCCTTCTGCGCGGCAACGGCCTGGTCGTAGGTCTGCTGCGTACCGGCCTGCTTGGCGACAAGGTCCTTGGCGCGCTGAAGGTCGGAGTTCGAGCTGGCGAGCAGCGCCTGGTCCTTGGCAAGCGCTGCCTGGTCCTTGGCGAGTTGCGCCTTCAGCGCCCGATCGTCGAGTGAGAACAGGAGGTCGCCCGCCTTCACCATCTGCCCGTCCTTGACGTCGATCGACACGATCTGGCTGGAGACGCGCGCGTTGATGTTGACCACGGCCGGAGAGGAGACGAAGCCAATGGCATAGCGGCGGATCGGGAAATCCGCGGTCGTCGCCGTCGCCGAAACGATCGACGCCGAACGGGCACCGTTGCCGCCACCCGCCGCCTTGTCCCCCGCCGCAGGCTTTTCGGTCGCTGGCTTGTCTGTCGCGGCGACCTGCTTTGCGCCGATGATCTGCTGAGCCTTGTTCAGCGCGTCCGGCGACAGATAGAGCCAGGCCGCGCCGACACAGGCGACCGCCAGCAATGAAAGCATGACTTTTCCACGCATCGACAAAAGACCTCTCCGTCCGACACGCCATAGCCAGGTGGTCGTATTCTAACGCAATTCCCGGCTCACTGCCGCGATTTCGCCGAATAGATAGGACGCGGGTTTGTCGGAAAAGGGCCAAAACACGGCATTACGAAGATTTAATGTGCACTGCACAATAGCTGTGCAGCCGGCTATCCTCAAAGCCGGAAGCCGGATGGGCTCCGAAATATGGCCTCCGAGAGGGCAGCCTTATCTAGCGCAGCATCGGCCAAAGCGTCGCCGCCAGCAGCACGCCCATGCCGATGTTGAACCATTTCAACCGCACCGGGTCGGACAGGAAGCCGCGTAGTGCCGTGCCGAATCCGGCCCAGACCGAGACACTGGGGAGATTGACCACGGTGAAAGCCACGCCGATCAGAATGACGGACAAGAACGGCCGTTCGGGATTGGTGTAGACGGCCATCGCGGTGATCGCCATCACCCAGGCCTTGGGGTTGACCCACTGGAAGGCCGCGGCATCGATGAATCGCATCGGCCGCGCATCCGTCTCACCCTTGCCACCCATCGAGCGCGACGTGGCGATCTTCCAGGCGAGGTAGAGCAGATAGACGGCACCGGCGATCTTCAGCCCGGTGTGCAGCGCCGGGAAGGCCGTCAGCACCGCGCCAAGCCCGAAGCCGACAGCGAGCAGCAGGACAAGAAAGCCGATGCTGATCCCCAGCATGTGCGGCACAGTCCTGACGATGCCGAAATTGACGCCGGAGGCCAGCAGCATGAGGTTGTTCGGGCCCGGCGTGATCGAGGTCACGAAGGCATAGACGAGCAGTGCGAGGAACGCGTCGAGTGAGATGATATCCTCCCAGATACGTCAGCACTATTGTCTTTTTCCAACGATGCACAAAGGCCAGTGCCGACCGTTGGTCGCGCCAGTCCCTACACTCCTGGAAATTCAGATGGGTAAGTCGGCCTACATCCCCTGAGGGCCGCGGTTCATGGCTGCCACGCCGGTGCGGCAGATCTCGACCAAGCCGAGCGGCTTCATGATGGCGATGAACTGGTCGAGCTTGGAGCCCTTGCCGGTGATCTCGAAGATAAAATGCTCGGTGTTGGCGTCGATGACGCTGGCGCGGAACGCGTCGGCGAGCCTGAGCGCCTCGACCCGGGCTTCGCCGGTGCCGGCAACCTTGACCAGCGCCAGTTCCCGCTCCAGCGGCCGCTCCTGTCCGAACTCGTGCGAACGCACGGTGAGATCGACCACGCGATGCACCGGCACGATGCGCTCGAGTTGATGCTTGATCTGCTCCAGCACATGCGGCGTGCCGCGCGTCACGATGGTGATGCGCGACAGGTGTTTTTCATGCTCGGTCTCCGAGACGGTCAGGCTCTCGATATTGTAGCCGCGGCCGGAAAACAGGCCGATGACCCGGGCAAGCACGCCCGGTTCGTTGTCGACCAGCACGGAAAGCGTGTGGTTTTCCGGCCTCTCCGTCTCCTTGGCGATGAAGTAGGCGGAACCGGTGGGTTGAAGGTGCTGTGCGTTCATGACATGAATCTCAAGTTCTTGACTAATTATCTGTTTTCGCACGGCTTATTTTGACAAGCCGTGCTCCGGTTCGTCGTCTACACCAGTTCCCTGCCCTTGGCGTCGATTGCATTGGCCACGACCTCGTCCGTCGCCTCGTCGGGCAGAAGCATCTCGTTATGCGCCTTGCCTGACGGGATCATCGGGAAGCAGTTGGCGAGCGTCGCCACGCGGCAGTCGAACAGCACCGGCTTCCTGACCGAAATCATCTCCTTGATCGCGTCGTCCAGTTCGTCTGGCTTGTCGCAGCGAATGCCGTGGCCGCCATAGGCCTCGGCCAGCTTGACGAAATCGGGCATCGCTTCGGTATAGGAGTGCGACAACCGGTTGCCGTGCAGCAGCTGCTGCCACTGGCGCACCATGCCCATATACTGGTTGTTGAGGATGAAGATCTTGATCGGCGCGTCGTGCTGCACGGCCGCACTCATCTCCTGCATGGTCATCTGCACCGAAGCATCGCCGGCAATGTCGACGACCAGCGCGTCGGGATGCGCGATCTGCACGCCGAGCGCGGCCGGCAGGCCGTAGCCCATCGTGCCCAGCCCGCCCGAGGTCATCCAGCGGTTCGGCTTCTCGAAATGATAATGCTGCGCCGCCCACATCTGGTGCTGGCCGACCTCGGTGGTGATGTAGGTGTCCATGTCCTTGGTCAGCTCGTAGAGCCGCTGGATGGCGTATTGCGGCATGATCACGTCGTTGTTCATCTTGAAGGCGAGTGAATCGCGCCCGCGCCATTTGGCGATCTGCTCCCACCAGGGGTAGAGCGCCTTCTTGTCGGCCTTGGCGGTTGCCCGCCACAGCCGCACCATGTCTTCCAGCACCCGCCCGACATCGCCGATGATGGGCACTTCGGTGTGGACGTTCTTGTTGATCGAGGACGGATCGATATCGATGTGGATCTTGCGCGAGTTCGGCGAGAACGCATTCAGCCTGCCGGTGATACGGTCGTCGAAACGCGCGCCGATGCAGAGCATGACGTCGCAATCATGCATGGCCATGTTGGCTTCGTAGGTGCCGTGCATGCCGAGCATGCCGAGCCAGTTCTTGCCCGACGCCGGATAGGCGCCGAGCCCCATCAGCGTCGAGGTGATCGGGAAACCGGTGAGATCGACCAGTTCGCGCAAGAGATGGCTCGCTTCCGGGCCGGAATTGATGACACCGCCACCCGAATAGATCACCGGTTTCCTGGCGCCGGCCATCAGTTCGACCGCCGCCTTGATCTTCTCCAGGTCGCCCTGGACCTTGGGCTGGTAGCTGGTGCGCGGCGCGATCTGCGGCGGCACGTAAAAGCCCTTGGCGAACTGCACGTCCTTCGGGATGTCGACCACGACCGGACCGGGACGGCCGGTCGTCGCGACATGGAACGCCTCGTGGATGGTCGCGGCGAGTTCGTTGACGTCCTTCACCAGCCAGTTGTGCTTGGTGCAGGGCCGCGTAATGCCGACCGTATCGCATTCCTGGAACGCGTCGGAGCCGATGAGCGAGGTCGGCACCTGACCGGTCAGGCAGACCAGCGGGATCGAATCCATCAGCGCATCCTGCAGCGGCGTCACCGCATTGGTGGCGCCGGGACCCGATGTCACCAGCATGACGCCGGCCTTGCCGGTCGACCGCGCATATCCCTCTGCCGCATGGCCAGCGCCCTGCTCGTGCCGCACGAGGATGTGCTCGACCTCGTCCTGCTGGAAGATCTCGTCATAGATCGGGAGAACGGCGCCGCCGGGATAACCGAAGACATGCTTGACGCCATTGTCCTTCAGCGCCTGCACCACCATTTCGGCGCCGGTCATTTCCCTACCTGCCATCTCGCGCCGCTCGTTCTGTCCATTGCTCATCGGTCTGGTCCCGTACTGTCCGCCATTGGGCGTTGCTGGTCGTTTAGTCGTGTTTCAGGCAATAAAAAAGGCCCCCGAGGGAGCCTGTGTCTGCGCATGGGGGGTTTTCGCCCGGCGGTTACACCGCCTTGCCCACGCGCCTTCCTACGAGAATGAGTGCCGTTTTCATGGTGGCGGACCATAAAGGCGAAGTCGCGGGGTCGTCAATGGGGTACCGCACGAATTCACTCAGCCGTGAGATCGGCTCCGCCGCGCGCTACCATAGTACAGTTGAGCCCATCCCATCGACGCACCACTATGCCGGGCTGACGACGTGCCTGGGAGGAGACGCGTTGCCGGCGAATGGGAGTCCCATCCCCAGGCAGGGAGGTCCTGGCCGGCCGCTTGCTGTTCCAGTGGAAGCCTGAACAGGCGTTGTTGGAAACCGACAACCGGAGGAGAAACCATGCTCGAGAGAACACCCACCACGAAGGCGCAGGCACTGCTCGACAAGCTTGGCAAGGCGCTGGAGACCGGCGACATCGACGCGGCGGTCAACTGTTTCCAGGCGGATTGCTACTGGCGCGACCTCGTCACCTTCACCTGGAATCTCAGGACGATGGAGGGCCAGGAGCAGATCCGCGACATGCTGAAAGCGACGCTGGCTGGAACCCGGCCGAGCGACTGGAAGGTGGCCGAAGGCGAGGAGGCGACCGAGGCGGACGGCGTCACCACCGCCTGGATCACCTTCGAGACCGAGGTGGCGCGCGGCTTCGGCCTGGTGCGGTTCAAGGGCGACCTGATCTGGACCTTGCTCACCAGCATGGCCGAACTCAAGGGCCATGAGGAGAAGGCCGGTTTCAATCGGCCGCTCGGCGCCAAGCACGGTCACGGCAAGGACAGGAAATCCTGGCGCGAGGAGCGTGACGACGAGATCGCCGAACTCGGCCGCGGCAAGCAGCCTTATGTCGTGATCATCGGCGGTGGCCAGGGCGGCATTGCGCTCGGCGCGCGCCTGCGACAGCTCGGCGTATCGGCCATCATCATCGAGAAGAACGAGCGTCCCGGCGATTCCTGGCGCAAGCGCTACAAGTCGCTCTGCCTGCACGATCCGGTCTGGTACGACCATCTGCCCTATATCGACTTCCCCAAGAACTGGCCGGTCTTCGCCCCGAAGGACAAGATCGGCGACTGGCTGGAGATGTACACGAAGGTGATGGAGCTGAACTACTGGTCCTCCACCTCGGCTAAATCCGCGAAATACGACGACAACGCCAAGGAATGGACCGTCGTGGCCGAACGTGACGGCGAAGAGATCGTGCTCAAGCCGAAGCAGTTGGTGTTGGCCACCGGCATGTCCGGCAAGGCGAACTGGCCGAAACACAAGGGCCAGGACATCTTCAAGGGCGAGCAGCAGCATTCCTCGACCCATCCCGGCCCCGACAAATATCGCGGCAAGAAGGTCGTGGTCATCGGCTCCAACAACTCCGCCCACGACATCTGCGCGGCTCTCTGGGAGGGTGGCGCGGACGTCACCATGGTGCAGCGCTCCTCCACCCATATCGTCAAATCCGACACGTTGATGGATATCGGACTCAGCGCACTCTATTCCGAGCAGGCGGTGGAGAACGGCATGACGACGCGCAAGGCCGACCTGATCTTCGCCTCCCTGCCCTATCGCATCCTGCACGAGTTCCAGATCCCGCTTTACCAGCAGATGAAGGAACGCGACGCGAAGTTCTACGCGGACCTGGAAAAGGCCGGCTTCCTGCTCGACTGGGGCGATGACGGCTCAGGCCTGTTCATGAAGTATCTGCGCCGGGGTTCGGGTTACTACATCGATGTCGGCGCCTGCGACCTGGTCATAGACGGCTCGATCAAGCTCAAGAGCGGACCAGGTGCGGCGGTGCGGGAATTGACGCAAACCGGCGTCAAATTCGCCGATGGCACCGAATTGCCGGCCGATCTCGTGATCTACGCCACAGGCTACGGCTCGATGAACGGATGGGCGGCGGACCTCATCTCGCAGGAGGTGGCCGACAAGGTCGGCAAGGTCTGGGGCCTTGGCTCCAACACCGCCAAGGATCCCGGCCCCTGGGAAGGCGAGCAGCGCAACATGTGGAAGCCGACCCAGCAGGAGGCGCTGTGGTTCCATGGCGGCAACCTCCATCAGTCACGCCACTATTCGCAATATCTGGCGCTGCAGCTCAAAGCCCGGCAGGTTGGCTTGCCGACACCAGTCTACGGGCTGCAGCAGGTCCATCACAAGGGATAGTCAGCTTCTCCCGCATCGACACGGTGAACCTGTCCCGCGTCGGCGACGTCGAACAAGGCGGCAGCGGAAGTTTCGCCGCTGGGGCTGGTCGGCGATGGCGTGAAAACGCCCTCGTCAGCCAAACGCTCGCGGCAGGGCCGGTATGCCGCCACCGCGCTTTCGCCGTCGAAGCAGAAGGACATGGCTGTCTCCTCCTGATCATTGGTCTCGTCAGGGCCGATTGGCGAAGTCGTGCACGACGCGCTGCAGCAACGGCACATAGTCGCGAAACGCCCGCGTCCGCATGTTGGCGACCTTGCCGCCCTCGTCCCAGATGCGAACCCGCACCGCTTCCTCATGGAACGGGTTCTCGCGGAACGCAGCCACCTCGTCGGCACTCATCGGTCCGCCCTGCAGCGACAAGGTATGAACCGAAGCCGGCGACAGCCTGGAGAAATAGGTCGGGTCGGCGGCGCAGAGATAGCGCTTGGCGGCAACGTGCAGCCGGACGCACTCGACGATGACAGGCGGGAAGAACGGCGCCAGCACTTCGCCGCCGGCCTCGTCATGGTGCTTGTCCTCGACATCGTCAGGCGAATAGGTGCCGAACTCGCTGGTGTAATGGCCGATGTCGTGCAGCAGCGCGGCGGCCACCAGCACGTCTGGGGCTCCATCCTGTTCCGCCAGCCAAGCCCCTTGCAGCATATGCTCGGACATCGTCACCGGCTCGCCGAGATAGGATTCGGCGCCCCGGCGCTCAAAAATGTCGGCGATGAATTCGACGATGGTGTCCGCGTTCAGATCCTGGCCGATCATTCCGCGGCCTCCTTGAAGCCGTGTTCGATCGCCGCGAGCGTCGACAACAGGCCGTCCTTGTCGGCGTAGCATCCCTGCAGCCAGCGCTTGCCGGTGCCGGAAAACGCCTTGCGGGCATGCATGACGCGGGTGTTGTCGACGATGAAGGCCTGGCCGGGCTCAAGCTTGAAGGTGACTTCGAAGGATGGATCCTCGATCAGCTCGGCGAAGCGGCGGTAGGCGGCATAGTAAGCGCCCATCTCGACGAACGGCACGTCGACGGTCGGCGCCAGCGAACGGTTGTTGAAGCGGATGCAGATCAGTTCGCCGTCGGGTCCAAGCTCGATCATCGGGCGCTTCGCCTGCAGCCGCACGCCGGACGACCCCGCATATTCGAACCGCGCCGCATGGGAACTCAACAGCCGAAAACCTTCGGGATTTTCCGTTTGAAGAGCGGCCGCGACGGCAAAGCCGTCGACGACGCTGGATTCACCGCCCTCCACCGTGTTCTCGATGCAGGACAGGATCTGCAGCGTCGGCACCGGATCGCGATAGGGATTGTCGGTATGCGCCTGCAGGCCCAGATTGGTGTAGGCGAGATTGTTCGGGTTGACCTCGGCGCGCACTTCGAACCAGCGCCCGTAATTGGTCTCCCTGACATAGCCGAACAGGTCGGACACCTTGCACAGCGCCCCGGATTCGGCCGGCAGCCCGTCCATCACCGCAAAACCATAAGTCCTCACCGCCGAAAGCCATTCGCGCAGGACACCGCGGCCATGCAGGGCCGCCGGATAGCTGGCGCGCGGCACCGCGTTCTGCATCGTCGCCCTGGTCCAGCGCTGGATGACATCGCCTGTCCAACCAGGCTGGCGTGTCTCGTCGCGATCATAGGCGTTCGCACGCAGCCATTGGGCGGGAAAGCTGACCGTTTTTCCCTCCGGCTCGAAGCTGATCTCCAGCGCTCCGGCCTTGATGGCGGCAGCGCCAATTCTCGTCTTCGCCGGAATGTCGAGGATGGTGATCAGGCGTTGGCCATTGCCGGCGCTGCGCGTCTTGTCGTCAAGCGCGTTGTCGCGCAGCCAGACGGCGTGGAAGCGGGTACGCTTGCCGTCTGTCCAACCAAGTTCGATTGTTCTGCCTTCATCGCCAACCAGCACGTGGGTGAGCATGGAAATCCGTCCTGTCGCCTTGTTGCCCACGGTTGGTGCCGTGGTTTGGATTGCATGTTGACCTTCCAAAAGGCATAATTCCAATTATCATTTTTTGGTCAATGGCATCGATTTGATGATGGCTCGGCGAACCGTCCCTACCCTCCCTCCACTCGACTGGCTGCGCAGTTTCGAGGCTGCGGCACGGCTGTCGAACTTCACCGCGGCGGCAACCGAACTCGGCCTGACCCAGGCGGCCGTCAGTCAGCACATCCGGCTGCTCGAGGAAAGGCTGAAGACGCGTCTGTTCTCGCGGCTGGCGCGTGGGGTCGCGCTGTCGCCGGAAGGTGCCGCCTACCTGCCCCACATCCAGTCGGCCTTCGCCACCATTGGCAGCAGCACCACGGAACTGTTCGAACCGCGCGCCGTCCAGACCGTCTCGCTCCGGGTGCCGATCTCGTTTGCGCTGCTGGCGCTGGTTCCGGCGCTGCCCGACCTCGCCGAGGCGCTGCCGCGCATCCAGCTTGATCTGGTGACGATCCATCGCCCGACCGACTACGATTTGCCAGGCTCGGCGCTCGACATCCGTTTCGGCAACGGATCCTTTCCCGGACGCGAGGCCGAGAGGCTGACCGCCGAGCGGCTTGTGCCGGTGGCAAGCCCGGCCTTGGCCAGTGCCGCCGACTGGACATCGCTGCCGCTGCTTCTGGTGGCCGGCGCGCGCGAGATGTGGGCGGAATGGTTCGCGGCGGCCGGATTGGCCGGCCATCCCCGGCGCTCGCATCGCTTCGACAGTTTCGTCGCCGCCATGCATGCGGCGAGCGCCGGTGCCGGCGTCCTCCTTGGGTCGCGGCCCCTAATCGACGCGGCGCTCGACGGCGGAGCGCTGGTCCGGCTTTCCGTTTTTGAGCTGCCCAGCACGTCAGGGCATTTCCTGACGAGGCCGTCGACCGCGCACCTGACCAGCGCGGAGCAGGATTTCCGCCATTGGCTGCTGAAGCGCCTCGCCGGGAAGGCATGAGTGACTGGCGTTACCGCGACGCTGTGCCGATGCGCTTCCAGTAGATCAGCGTGCCCGTCAGCCCGCCATGCGGCTTCAGCGCATAGTCCGGCACTTCGCCGGCCAAGGTGAAGCCGAGCTTCTCATAAAGTCCCGAAGCACCCTCTTCGCTCGCCGTATCCAGAACCAGCAGCGTGCGCCCCTTCTCCGCCGCGAGGCGTTCGGCGGCTCGCATCAGGCGCGTCCCGACACCCCTGCCCCGCTGCCCGACCGATGTCATCAGCTTGGCGATCTCGGCCCGATGCGGCTGATTGGGCGGACAGTCGAGCAGCAGGGTGACGGTGCCGACCAGAGCGCCGCCGTCCCATGCCCCAAGCACCATTCTTTGCCCTCGTGCCGCCGCGGCCAGCGACGTCTCCCAGAACGCGCTGGCAACATCCAACGCCAGCGGATGCATGAAGCTGACCGATCCGCCGGCGGCAACCGTTTCGACCAGCAGATCGGTCAGCTGTGCGAGTGTTTCCCGGCTTGCGGTCAACGGCCCGATTTCTATGACGTTCATACCTGGTCCTCTGGAACGATTGATGGGTCGACAGCGCCGCTTCAGTCGAGATGGCGCACACGCCGCCGCTTGCGCGCGGCCTTGATGGCGCCGATGCGTTCGGTGTCTTCTTCCTTGAGATGCCGACCGCGCTCCAGGATCTCGAGCGTGTACTCCTCATAGGTCAGGCCCAGCCGTTCGGCCTTGTCCATCCGCATCAGCATGACTTCGCGGCTCGGCGCCTTCCATGCCTTGGCGTGCGCGGCCTGCCAGGCCAGGAAGATGTATGGATCGCCCTTGCCCCATGGCGGCCCCTTGTAGTCGTCAAGAGGCGGCCCCCCATTGTGGGAGCGCTTTGGCCGTCGTGCCATGACGTCAGCTCCTGACCAGGGCGACGAGATAGTCGGCGCCCGGCTCCAGCGCATGAAAGGTGCAATCCGACGGCGCTCCGAGCGCCAGGCAGTCGCCCGGTTCGAGCCTGTGCACCTGGTCACCCTCGGTGAATTCGAGTTTTCCCGAGATCAGCCAGATCTGCTGCTTGATGAAGGCGTAGGAAGCCGCCGGCAAGCTGACCTTCGCGCCCGCCGGCAGATGGACCTTGATCAGTTCGAGCGGCATGTCGCAGGCCGGCGACAAATGCCGCCTGACATAGCCTGTGTCGGGGTCGCGCCACACTGGTTGGCCGGCCGCGCGCAGCAGCCCGCCGCCCTGCAATTCCGCCCGCGCGATGAGGGTCGAGAGCGTCATGCCGAAAGCCGCCGCTATGCGCACCAGAAGTGCCGCCGTCGGGCTGGTCATGCCGCGCTCGATCGTGCTCAGCATTGCCTTGGAAACACCGGAGTGTTCGGCGAGCTCGGCCAGCGACCAGTCCCGCATGGTCCTTTCGGTATGGATACGCCTGCCGATGGTCGAGGAAATGTCGTTCGCTATATCATCCATTCGTTCATTATAACGAAATCAATAGGCGCGTGAAGAGCCATTTCAAAGCAATTTTCACCAGGACCTTAATCGTCTCTACACCATCCGACCTCATCCGACCTTAACCCCGTTCCTGTAGGGTACGGCCTCAAGGGAAATGAGGATTGGCCTGTCCATGTATGTCGAACGCGAAGCTTCAGTCGGAGAACCGACATCGCAGGAGCGCCGCACAGCCGACCAGCGCATCCTGGGCAATGTCGTGCAATGCGACGGTGCGCGCGCCACCATCAGCGCCTATGCCGACGACGCCGATGGCGCGATCACCGGCCTGTGGACGGTCGGCAAGATGATCTCGATCAATCTTGGCACGACGCGAACCGTCGGCCTGGTCTACGCGATCGGCAAGTCGGATCTGGCCTGGAACAGTGACGGCAAGAACGCCATCGAGGTCAGCATCGAACTGATCGGCGAAGTCCGTGACGGCGCCGAAACCGGGGCCAGGCCGATCTTCGACCGCGGCATCACCATCTATCCGCATATCGGCGCCGTCGCGCACCGCATCCGCACCCGCGACCTGCAGGCGGTCTATGACCTGGCCGGCCGCCATTCGATCACCATCGGCTCGCTGGCGCAGGACGAGGCGATCGCCGCCAACATCGCCATCGATGACACGCTGGCGCGCCACTTCGCCATTGTCGGCACGACCGGCGTCGGCAAGTCGACAGCGGTGTCGCTGCTGCTGCGCAAGTCGATCGCGGCGCGACCGGACCTGCGCATCCTGATCCTCGATCCGCACAACGAGTTCGCGGCCTCGCTGCCCGAATATTGCGTCAGGGTCGATTCCAAGACGCTCGACCTGCCGTTTTGGATGTTCACGCTGGAGGAATTCGCCGAAGTGCTGTTTCGCGGACGCGAGACGGTGCCGGAAGAGATCGATGCCCTTCGCGACCTCATTCCGCTCGCCAAGAATCTCTATCGCAACCCCGGTTCAGGCGCCTACCTCAGGCGCGGCAGCGATGCGCTGACCGCCGATACGCCGGTGCCCTACCGCATCGCCGACCTGCTCAAGCAGATCGACGAGCGCATGGGCATGCTCGAAAGCAAGACCGATCGTCCGACCCTCAAATCGCTCAAGACACGCATCGAATCGGCGGCGGCCGATCCGCGCTACCGCTTCATGTTCAATTCGCGCCTGATCGAGGACACCATCCACGAGACGATCGGCAACATCTTCCGCGTGCCGCATCATGGCCGTCCGGTGACCTGCTTCGAGATGGCCGGCATGCCGTCGGAAGTGGTCAATTCCGTCTGCTCGGTGCTGGCGCGTCTGGCCTTCGACCTTGCTCTGTGGAGCGAAGGCAAGCTGCAGCTGTTGTTCCTATGCGAGGAAGCGCACCGCTACATGCCCGCCGATGCGCGTCTCGGCTTCGCGCCGACCCGGCACGCGCTGTCGCGCATCGCCAAGGAAGGCCGCAAATATGGCTGCTATCTCGGCGTCGTCACCCAGCGCCCCGGCGAGCTGGACCCGACCATTCTTTCGCAGTGCTCGACCTTCTTCGCCATGCGGCTCGCCAACGAGCAGGACCAGGCGATCATCCGCTCGGCGATCGCAGACTCTTCCGCCTCCACGCTCGCTTTCCTGTCCTCCATGGGCCAGCGCGAAGCGATCGCCTTCGGCGAAGGCGTAGCGACGACCATGCGGCTGAAATTCGAAAGATTGCCCGCTCACCTGCTTCCAGGCACGGCCAAGCGCGAGGAAGACGTGACGTCCAAGGCCGGCGAGGTCGACCTTGTGGCGATCGTGGAGCGGCTGCGCAACGTGCCGAAACCGCAGAGCCAGGCGATGGCTTTCGCCGAGGTGGTCGATTCCGGCCGGCAGGCCGGCGACCCCGACTACCGCAAAGCGCCGGCGGCGGCGCGCGTGCAGTCGGACGAAGATTTCGACACACGCTACGGCCTCAAACCCGCGACCTTCGGCCTGCGCCCGCAGAACGATTGAGCTGAGCGTCACGCCTCCATGAATAGTCCTGAGAATCCGTGCAAGCGGCCTATCCCGTCTTCGTCGGAAAGCTTGGGTAAATCCCGTCAGGGAGGTGGTCAGGCTGAGCCGATTGGTGTTTTGGTCCGCGAGCATCGGCCTTCGCCGGCCGCAGCCTTAAAGCGCAACGTCTCATAAGTGCTTTGGCCGGCGAAGGCCGGAAGCGCAGAAGTCGGCAGCAAACGGCCGGCATCACGAATTCAGGGATGGGATTTTAGGCGCAGACGCGGTTGCGGCCTTGCCTTTTGGCTTCGTAGAGCTGGCGGTCGGCGCGGCGGTAGAATTCCTCGGCCGTTTCCTTGCGATCCCAGACGGCAAGCCCGACGCTGGTGGTGATCTTGAGCCGGACATTGTTGCCGGAGAGGATCGACATGTTGGCGATCGCCTTGCGGATGCGCTCGGCGAATTTGGCCAGAAGGTCCGCCTCCATGTTGGGCGTGACCACGGCGAACTCCTCACCACCCAGGCGCGCCACCACATCGTGGAAACGTGTCATGTCCCTGAGGCATCTGGCGACAGCCTTGAGCACCTCGTCGCCGACATCGTGGCCGTGCGTGTCGTTGACCTGCTTGAAATGGTCGAGATCGAGGATCATCAGCCCGACCGGCTTTTCGATGCGCCGGAACTCCTCGAGATATTCCTTCAGCGCGTCGTCGAAATAGCGCCGGTTCTGCATGCCGGTCAGGCCGTCGGTCAGGGCGGCATGCTCGAGCGTTTCGGAGCGGGCGCTGAGCGACACCGTCATGGCGCGCAGCTTGCCCTCTTCGGTCGCCTGCTTGCGGATCAGCGGATAGATGAAGAAGATGCCGAAAAACAGCGCGGTGGCGAGCAGTACGCCGGTCGCGAACAGAAGCTTGTTGAGGTAGATGACCTTGTCGAGGCCGGAGGCCGTATGGAGTTCCGTGGCGAAGGATTGCAGTTGCCCATAGGCGTGCAGGGTCACCAGGCCAGCAGCCAGGATCACGAAGATAAAGACGAAAAAAGCGGATTCCGCTTTGTGGAAACGCATCTGCTCCCCGATGGAAAAATACCCCATGACCTTATCGCAGGGACCGACTTACGGAGCGTTAATTCCGACAACTTCGGCGAGAACCCTTCCCTCAGGGGCAACTTTTTAAGTTGCATTAGCAACAAGTGTTTGGATCGTGGTTTCGAGATCGTCACCGGGGCGAAGTCTCTGCCATTCCGGCCCCAACTGATGGCGAAACCAGGTAGCCTGCCGCTTGGCATATTGCCTTGTCGCTATCTTGGCGCGCTCGATCGCCTCGGGAAAGCTCGACTGCCCTGAGATCGCGGCCTGGAGCTCGCGGACCCCGATCGCCTTCATCGCCGGCAGGTCTGGATCCAGACGAAGGGCCGCAAGCTGCTTGACTTCCTCCAGCGCGCCCTTGTCCAGCATCTGGTCGAAACGCCTTTCGATGCGGTCAACCAATGCTGCCCGATCCGGCTCGACGACCAGGAAATGCGCGCTCGGCCTGTCGATGAGCGGCAGGCCGCGCTCTGCCTGCCAGTCCAGGATCGACCGGCCGGAGGCGTCGAGCACCTCGAGCGCCCGCACGATGCGCTGGCTGTCGGTTGGCTTCAACTGCATGGCGACGCTCGAATCCTCGCGCAGCAGCAAGGCATGCAGCTTGACCGCGCCTTGCTCCTTCAATTCGTAGCGCCAGCGGTCGCGTATCCGTTGTGGAATATCAGGCATTTCCGAAATCCCTTCAGCCAGCGCACGAAAGTAGAGGCCGGTGCCACCGACGAAGATTGGCCGCCGCGAGAGCGTCCCGTCATCAATGAGTTTCATGACGTCGCGCAGCCAGGCGCCGGTCGAGTAGGCGGTGCCGGGATGGACATGCCCATAGAGACAATGCGGCGCTCGTGCGAGTTCGGCCGCCTGCGGCCGGGCCGTCAGCACGTCGAGAACCGCATAGCCCTGCATGGAATCGGTGTTGACGATGACGCCGCCTGTGCGTTCGGCCAGTTCAAGCGCCAGCGCCGACTTGCCGCTGGCGGTCGGTCCGGCTATCAGGATCGCGTTCTTCACGCGGCCTTCGCCCGCGTCCGTGCCGGAATTCTCGATGCCGCTCATTGCCACGCTTGTTTCCCGTCCCGCCGATCGCGCTCTGTCGCCATCGCTTGCGAATATGGCCTCACGGTCGGTGGGCGCAAGCTCCGTCGTGTGGCTGGCCGAAGGCATTGCCTGTGACATTGCCCTGCCGCCAGCGGCGCAGGCTGATGAAACGACCGCGAGCCTTCGTGCCGCGGTGGCCGCTGAGCCCGTCGACGTGATTATCCAGCAGGCTGAAACACGCCGCAAGAAAATCCTTCTCGCCGACATGGATTCGACCATGATCGACCAGGAGTGCATCGACGAGCTGGCCGACGAGATCGGCGTCAAGGATCATGTCGCGGCGATCACCGCACGGTCGATGAACGGCGAGATCGCCTTCGAGCCGGCGCTGCGCGAGCGTGTGGCACTGCTCAAGGGGCTCGAAGCCGCCGTCGTCGACCATATCGTCGCCAATCGGCTGACCTTGGCCTCGGGCGGCCGCTCGCTGGTCCAGACCATGCGCGCCAACGGCGCCTGGACGGCGCTCGTCTCGGGCGGTTTCGAGGTTTTCACCACGCGCATCGCTGCGATGCTTGGCTTTCAGGAAGACCGCGCCAACCGCCTTCTCGACCAGGACGGACGCTTCACCGGGCTGGTCGGCGAGCCGATCCTCGGCCGCGCCGCCAAGGCCGAGGCGCTGCTCGAAATCTGTGCACGTCTTGGCCTGACGCCGGCCGATGCCATCGCCGTCGGCGACGGCGCCAACGATCTCGACATGATCCGCCTGGCCGGAACCGGTGTCGCGCTGCATGCCAAGCCTTCCGTCGCGGCTCAGGCAAAAGTCCGGATCGACCATTCCGACCTCACCGCATTGCTCTATCTGCAGGGCTACCGGCAGGAAGAATTCGTCCAATGAAGCCAATCCGCACCGAACGCCTGATCCTGCGCAATTGGGAGGATCGCGACCGCGAATTGTTCCATCGCATCAATTCCGATGATCGCGTGATGGAGTTCTTCCCGTTTCGCCGCGACCGTGCCGCCGCTGACGCCAAGATGGATGAGTTCCGCGCCTGGGTCGATGAGGACGGCTACGGCTTCGCCGCGGCCGAGATTGCCGCGACCGGCGAATGCATCGGTTTCGTCGGCCTCCTCGCGACCGATGATGTGCCATCGCTGCCGGCCGACACAATCGAGATCGGCTGGCGGTTGGCTCCCGAATTCTGGGGCAAGGGCTATGTCACCGAGGCCTCGGAGGCATGGCTGGCCTACGGCTTCGAGACACTGGCCGTCGACGAGATCGTTTCCTTCGCCGTGGCGGAAAACCACCGCTCGACCGCCGTTATGAAACGCCTCGGCATGACCGCCGACCCATCGAGCGATTTCGACCACCCCAGCATTCCGGACAGCCATCCCGCGCTCAAGCGGCATGTGCTCTACCGGCTGTCGCGCGAGGACTGGCAGGCAAGAAAAAGGGCGGCTCTCTAACCGCCCTTCCATCAAAATCAGATTTCTGCCGGCGTACTGGATCAATCCATCCGGATCGTAACGAAGCGCAACTCACCGGTCTTCGACGCCAGCATCAAGAGCGCGTTCTTGCGGCCCTGCTCCTTCAGCGCGCCGATCCGGTCCATGACGTCCTTGGGCGTGGCGACCGACTCCTGCGCGATCTCGGTGATCACCTCGCCAGGCTGGATACCGCGTTCCGCGGCGGCGGAGTCCTTGGCCACGTCGGTGATGACGACGCCGGAGACATCGCCGGCGATGCTGAACTTCTTGCGCGTCTCGTCGTTGAGTTCACCGACCGTCATGCCAAGCACCGAGGCGGTCGAGACGGCCGGAGCCTTGTCAGCGCCCTTGTCCTGGTCGGTATTGCCATTCTCGCCGCTGGCCAGCTTCTCGCCATCCTCGAGCCGGCCGAGCGTCACCTTCACCGTCTGCTCGACACCCTTGCGCACGATCAGCACGTCGACGGCCTTGCCCACCGGGCTTTCGGCGACGACGCGCGGCAGGTCGCGCATTTCATGGATGTCCTTGCCGTCGAACTTGATGATGACGTCGCCGGCCTGGATGGTGCCGTTGTCGACTGGTCCGCCCTTGATGACGCCGGCCACCAGCGCGCCCTTGGCGGTCGCCATGCCGAGGCTTTCGGCGATGTCGTCGGTCACCGGCTGGATGCGCACGCCGAGCCAGCCGCGCCGCGTCTCGCCATATTGGCGCAACTGCTCGACGACGCCAGAGGCGAGCTGCGAGGGAATGGAGAAGCCGATGCCGATCGAACCGCCGGACGGCGAAATGATCGCCGTGTTCATGCCGATGACCTCACCGGCGCTGTTGAACAGCGGTCCGCCCGAATTGCCGCGGTTGATCGCGGCGTCGGTCTGGATGAAGTCGTCATAGGGGCCTGAATTGATATCGCGGTTGCGCGCCGAGACGATGCCGACCGTGACCGTGCCGCCGAGGCCGAACGGATTGCCGACCGCCATCACCCAGTCGCCGACGCGCATCTTGGTGGAATCGCCGAATTTCACCGCTGTCAGCTTGTGGCCTTTCGGATCGACCTTCAGCACCGCGACGTCGGTCTTGGTGTCGGTGCCGACCAGCGTCGCCTTCAAGGTCACGCCATCGGAGAAATTGACCTCGATGTCGTCGGCATCGGCGATCACGTGGTTGTTGGTGACGACGATGCCTTGTTCGGCGTCGATGACGAAACCCGAACCGAGCGACTGCACCTTCTGCGAGCCGCCATCCTTTTCGCCACCGCGATTCTTGAAGAAATCGTCGAAGAAATCCTGGAACGGCGAGCCTTCGGGCAGTTGCGGCATCGGCACCGCGCCCGGCCCTTCCGTGCCCTTCACCGTTTGTGATGTCGAGATATTGACCACCGCGCCAAGCACCCCTTGCGCCAGGTCGGCGACCGAGGCCGGTCCGTCGGCGGCGAATGTCGGGGCCACGAAGGACGAAACGGCGACGGCGCCCAGGACCAGCGCTGCCGCGCCCGCGACCAATGTCCGTCGAGCCGCGTCCAAAAGGGTGTTGGATGTCATCGAGAAGCCTCCCGGCATTTCTAAAAGAGAAAAGCGCTTCGACGAAAACGCCGTGTCGCGCCATGATGGCAAGAAATACGGCACGTTTGCGGCTATGACTATCGGCGGAGTGTAAATCGAGCGTTATTCCGCAAACCGCCGCCTCTACACGCCCCGCACCAGCCAGACGACGCCGACACCAATGGCGATCGCCGCCAGCCCGCCAATCCGCAACGCATTCTCCGGCATCGACAGCACTTCGCCCGCGAGCTTCTTCGCCAGGCGGGGAAAGCCGCCGTAGACCAGGCCCTCTATGACGAGGACCAGGCCTATCGCCGCGAAGAAATCCTGCACCGGCCGTTACTGGCCGGTGCTGGGTTGTGTCGTCGGCGCGGCAGGTGCCGCTGCCGGCGCTGCCGGCGCAGCCGGCGCCGTCGGTTTCGCCGGTCCTTCCTTGCCGTCGGGATCGCGGAAGTAGCGGAAAAACTCCGAACTCGGCGACAGCACCATGGTCGTCCCGGTATTGTCCAGCGCGGTGCCATAGGCATTCATCGACCGGTAGAAGTCGAAGAAGGCGGGATCGCGCTTGTAGGCATCGGCGAAGGTGGCGCTGCGCTGCGCCTCGCCCTCACCGCGCAGGATCTCGGACTCCTTCTGCGCTTCGGCAACGATCTCGACCACTTCACGATCGGCGCGCGCCGTGATGCGCTGTGCCGCTTCGTTGCCGCGTGCCCGCAGCCGCGCAGCCTCCGCCAGGCGTTCCGCCTTCATGCGGTCGTAGGTCTGCTGTGAAACTTCGGCCGTCAGGTCGGTGCGGCGGATGCGAACATCCTCGATCTGCAAGCCGAGCGACGTGGCGTCGGGCCTGAGCTGATCGCGCACTTCGCGCATCATCACGGCACGCTCTTCGGAAAGCGCGGCCTCGAAATCGCGCAGACCGTAGACGCGGCGCAGGGCAGCGTCGAGACGCGTCCTGAGCCGCGCTTCGGCCAGTTCGATCTGACCGGACACGGCGGCCCGGAAGACGCGCGGATCCGAGATGCGATAGGCGATGAAGGCATCGACCTCATAGAACTTGCCGCCGGAGACCTGGACGCGGATGTTGTCGAGGTCGAAGCGCAGCACCCTGTTTTCGATCAGTTGCACCGTATCGGCGTCGAAGAACGAGAACGGCGCCTTGAAGTAGATGCCGGGCTCGCTCTTGACGTCGACGATCTCACCGAAGCGGAGCACCAGCGCCTGCTGGCGCGCATTGACCACGAAGACCGAGGAATAGATCAGGAACAGGACGACCGCCGCCACGGCGACGACGATGGGAAGACGGTTGGCCATCACTTGGTACCTCCCGTGTTCGCGGCGGGCGCGGCCGGTGCTGGCGGTTTCGGCTGCAATGCGGGCAGCGGCAGATAAGGCACGACACCCTGTCCGTTGCCCTGCTCGACGATGACCTTGCTCGAGTCCTTCAGAACCCTCTCCATGGTTTCCAGATAAAGGCGCTTGCGCGTGACATCGGGGGCTTTGGCATATTCGTCGTAGACCGAGATGAAGCGCTGCGCCTCACCTTCGGCTTCCTGCACCACACGGTTTTTGTAGGCGGCCGCGTCTTCGCGGACCTGGGCCGCCTCGCCGCGTGCCTGGCCGAGTTTCTGGTTGGAATACTGATTGGCCTGCTCGACGAACTTGTCCTCGTCCTGCTCGGCGCGCTGCACCTCGTCGAACGCATCTGCCACCTCGCGTGGCGGTGCCGCATCCTCGATGGAGACGGCGTTAACGTTGAGACCGGCCTTGTAGCCGTCCAGCGTCGTCTGGATGATCTCGCGCACCGAGGCCGCGATGCCCTGGCGATCGTCGCGGAAAATGTCCTGCGCCGGCCGGCGGCCGACGGCTTCGCGCATGGCGCTCTCGGCAACCTGCCGCAGCATGCCGTCCGGGTCGGAGACGTCGAACAGGTAAGCGCGGGGATCGGAGACCTGGTAGGCCACGGAGAACTGCACATTGACGATGTTCTGGTCGCCCGAGAGCATCAGCCCGTTGCCGCTGGTGTTGCCGCCGCCAATGTCGACGAGCTGCTCTGAAATCTTCGCCGTCTCGACGGTCTCGAGGGGCCACCAGTGGAAATGCAGGCCTGGCTGGGAAAGCTCGGCCTTCGGCTTGCCGAAGCGCAGTTCGACCGCGACCTCGTCGGGCTGCACAGTATAGACCGCCTGGAAGGCCCACAGAACAACCAGCACCGCGGCAATCAGGCCGAACACCGCCGGACTGGCGCCACCGCCGCCGGGCAGCGCGCGCCGCAGCCGATCCTGGCCACGGCGAATGATGTCCTCGAGGTCGGGAGGCGACCCCTGCGGGCCGCTTGGCCCCTTCGGTCCCTGCCCCCAGGGTCCCTGATTGTTACCGCCGCCACCCCACGGGCCGCCGCCTCCGCCACCTTTGTCGTTCCAGGGCATGAATGTCCTTTCGCTTGGAATTCCCTCAAGCGCCGCGGTTACGGCGCAAATCCAGTGTCGTTCTTCTATAGGGACGCCACGGCGCGCTTTCAACGCGATGCGACTTTCTCGGACAGTTAGAACAGCGACAATTGCTCCTCCTCAGCGGAATGCATCTCCGAATGAGCGATCATAGACGAATATTTATCCAAGAAAGAAGCCACCTCAGGATCCGCCCGCAACAAATTATCCGTCGTCTCGTATCGATGCTCTGGCTTTAGCCTAAGTAGAGTTGTAATCCTAAATGGATGATCGTCAGCGTCAGATCGAGGGTATTCCCGCTCTTTAAAATACCTCCAATGAGATCTATCAAACTCCCAATCGAATTTGGCATCTCCATTGATCCTCGCAAATACTTCTGTTAAATAAACTTTATTAATATATTTGCGAAATTCTCCATATATTCGCTCGCCACCAATTACAAAAAACTGTTTTCTAAAATTGCAAATTGAATAAACATCTGCCAGCAGGAGAGCCGTCTCAATATCTTTAGCCCACTTTATACCGCGGGCATCCGGCAAGGATGTACGGGAAAGAACTATATTCTCGCGCTTAGGAAGTGGCCGGCCGATCGACTCGAACGTTCGCCTGCCCATGATTATTGCATGTCCTTCGGTTCTTTGCCTAAAGTACCGAAGGTCAGTGCTTAGGTGCCAAGGTAATTTGTTCTCGATCCCAATGACATGGTCGGGGTAACTCCTTGCAACGATTGACGTCGCGGAAGGCATTTGAACTCTTTTCGCTACCAATGACTGGTCCCCACACTCAATAGTCGTAGGCCAGGGAAAACGCCGTCAACTTCGATGAGATTGGACCTCTATGTCCTATCAATTCTGATCGCGCCAGTGACGAAGCGCCGCAACTGGATTCAGTGCGCCCGATCACGCCGTTCTCGGCAATGGCGACATAGATCGCGACATGCATCAGTTTGCATCCCCGCCATTGCTGTCCGACGGGACGAGCAGGAGGATGTCGATGTCGTGCTCGGGATAGAAATCGTTCGCCTTCATCTCGAAACGCGTCGGCCCGACCTTTTTGACCTTGTCGCCGCAGAACGAGACCAGGGCTTTCGGATTGCCCTTGTCGACGGTCAGCTTGAACTTGCCGATGGTGCCCGCAGCCCAGTTGCCGCCGGTGGTCAGGATATAGGCGATGCGGCTTTCGTAGAATTTGGGGTAGCCGTCCGGATTGTCCTTCGCCGCCTTGCGCACCGCATTCTCGAATGTGTCGTCCATGCAGTAGCGGCTCTTGTAGGCCGCGTATGAGTTCTGGAACTGGCCTTCATTGAAGAAACTGACCGAGGATGTGCCGCCCACGCTGGGCTTGTAGCGGTGCGAGACGTGAACGTCCTTGTTGGCCGGAAAGGCCGCGCGCCACCAATAGGTCGAGCGCAATTGCCAGAACGGCGAATAGACCGGTTTTTGGCCACTGTCGGCTGTGGAATCCCCGATGATGATGCCGCGGTTGACCCAGTCGTCAGCAACCCCTTGCGGCAGCTTCGCCAGCGCCGCCTTGGCCGCGTCGCCGAACGGGTTGAAGGGCACGTTCTGCGCCTTGAGGTCGGCGCCGATGTCGATGCCGAGCGCGAGCACCTTCTGCTCGAGTTGGGGCTTGGCCGCGACGCCGTCGATCGTCACCTCGAAGCCGAGGAAATTATCGCTCTGGTTTTCCGGGATCGCCGGCATCTCTTCGGGATCGCCGGAAATGTCGGGCATCGGGAAGGCGACGATCGCGTCGACATCCTTGTCGGTGTTGTTGTGGAAGACGTAGTCCACCGTCACCTTTTCGGGCGAGATGAAAAGATCCTCGCTTTGCATCGCCACGGCATCGCTGCGCGATAGGATCAGGCCGCCGGTGCCAAGCTCGGCAACCGAATCATTGGCCATTGCAGGCGCCGCTGAAAGCGCCAACGCTAAAGCCAGAACAGATCGCAACATCGAAGCCCCCTCGGCTGGAATGCCTGGATGACCCTAGCCGTTTCAATGCGGCGTTTCAAAGCCCTTCCGCTTGCTGGACGTGCGTGGCCGGTCTGGACGCGCAGGCGGTCTGGACACGCAAGCGGTCTGGACACGCAGGCGGTCTGGACTAACAGGTTCCGATGGGGCAGGAGTTCGCGCCATGCGCAAGCTTCTCGTCATCGGCATCGGCGCCGGCAATCCCGACCACATGACCGTCCAGGCCATAGCAGGCCTGAACAGGGCGGACGTCCTGTTTATTCCCGACAAGGGCACCGACAAGACCGACCTTGCCAACCTGCGGCGCGGCATCTGCGACCGCTTCGTCACCAACCCGACCTCACGCAGGGTCGAGTTCGACGTGCCGGTGCGCGCCGAACCAACCTCTTCCTATCGCTCGACCGTCGACGACTGGCATGAAGCCATCGCCGCCATCTACGAGGCACTGATCCGCGACGAGATCTCCGGGGGTGGCTGCGGCGCCTTCCTGATCTGGGGCGATCCTTCGCTCTATGACAGCGCATTGCGCATTCTCGAGCGCGTGCGCCTGAGGGGCAATGTTGCGTTCGACCTGGAAGTCATCCCCGGCATAACGGCCGTCCAGGCGCTGGCAGCCAGCCACAAAACGGCGCTGAACCGCATCGGCGATCCCGTGCTGATCACCACCGGCCGCCGCCTGACCGAGGAAGGCATGCCGGACAATGCCGGCAGCGCCGTCGTCATGCTCGACGGCAAATGCGCCTTCAACACGCTGGCAGACCGGGACCTTTTCATCCAATGGGGCGCCTATCTCGGCACGCCCGACGAGATCATCATCTCCGGCCGCCTTGGCGATGTCGGCGCCGAGATCGAAAAGCGCCGCGACGAAGCCCGCCGGAAGAAAGGCTGGATCATGGATACGTATTTGCTGCGAAAGCCGGAGTAGTGGAATAGTGAGTAGTCAGTAGTCAGTAGGGACTAGGCTGTACTCACTACACTACTCACTACTCACTACTCACTACTCACTACTCCCTACTCCCTACTCACTACTCCCCTATCCCGCCTCAATCTCCGACTGCAACGCGTCCATATGCGTCGCCGCGGCCGCACTCGCCGCGCGCTCGATGGCGCGAAAACGGCTGACCACGGCCAGGCCGACGGTCGTCAGTTGCGCGCCGCCGCCCTTGCGGCCACCGGTCTGCGCCGCCACCAGCGGCTTGCCGAACACCCGGTTCATGTCCTCGACCAGGTCCCAGGCGTGCTTGTAGGACATCGCCATGCCGCGCGCGGCGGCCGAGATCGAACCGAAGGTGGCGATGTGCTCCAGAAGCTCGATCTTGCCAGGACCGATCCGTCCGTCCGGATCGAGATTTATCCGCAAGCTCAGCGACGGCATTGTTGCTCCTCCGCGACCGCTCAGCTTCGGCGACCGTTATTCCAAAACAATATAGCGCCGATCACCGCCGCTGTCAGCCATCGACGTCGAGCGGCAGACCGGCGCCGGTATTTCCCCGATCGAAGCTCACGGTCTTGACCACCGCGAAAACCTTGCCGCCGAGCCGCAGCTTCAGCGCCTGCCGCGACTGTTCCGTGATGCGGGCGAGCACCGTTGCCCCATTGCAGTCGATGCCGATTTCGACCGTCGGCCCCTCGCCGGGACTGATCGCGACGATCGTGCCGGGCAGGATGTTGAGGGCACTGAGGCCCGTCGGTTTCTCCGCGGCGATCATCACGTCGCGAGCGCGAATGCGGATACGCACGGGAGCCCCGGCCTTCATCCCAAGACGCGGCACGCGGATCTCGCCGGCGGCCGAGCCGAGCACGGTCATCCCAAAAGCCTCCTCGTGACGCAGCACCTTCGTGTCCAGCACGGCGCCGCCCTCGCCGCGCTCTTCCACCGGCAACAGGTCGAGCCTTTGCATGACAGCGTCGGTCGGGCCGCTAGCCGTGACCTTGCCCCGCGCCAGCATCACCACGTCGCTCGCCAGCCGCGCCACCTCGGCGACCGAATGGCTGACATAGACGATCGGGATCTTCGTTTCGTCGCGCAGCCGCTCGATATAGGGCAGGATCTCGGCCTTGCGCGCTTCGTCGAGCGAGGCCAGCGGCTCGTCCATGAGCAGCAGTCTGGGGCTGGCCAGCAGCGCCCTGCCGATCGCCACGCGCTGCTTCTCGCCGCCCGAGAGTTTTGCCGGTCGTCGCCCAAGCAGCGGGCCGATGCCCAGCAATTCTACAACGGCGTCCATGTCCGCATAGCGTTCCGCCGCCGGCGTGAACCAGCGGCCGTAGCGCAGATTGCTCATCACGCTCATATGCGGAAACAGGCGCGCATCCTGGAACACCATGCCGATGCGGCGTTTGTGCCTTGGCACGAAAATGCCGGCACCAGTGTCGACCAGCACGCGGCCATCGATCTCGATGCGCCCCTTGTCCGGCCGGATCAGCCCGGCAATCATGTTGATCAGCGTCGTCTTGCCGGAACCGGACGGCCCGAACAGCGCTGTCAGCCGTCCGGCGCTCTCGAAGCGGGCATCGATGGCGAAATCGCCAAGCCGGTGGCCGATGTCGACAAGGACGCTCATTCGATGTCCATCCGCCGCCCGACCCGCCGCGCCAGCACTTCCGATGCGACCAATGCCGCCATCGAGATGATGATCGAAATCAGCGTCAGCCGCAGCGCCCCTTCGTCGCCGCCCGGCACCTGGGTAAAAGTGTAGATCGCCGACGGCAGCGTCTGAGTCTCGCCAGGAATGTTGGAGACGAAAGTGATCGTCGCGCCGAACTCGCCCATCGCCTTGGCGAAGGACAGGATGGCGCCGGCGATCAGCCCGGGCAGGATCAGCGGCAGCGTGATGGTGCCGAACACCCACAGCGGGTTGGCGCCGAGCGTTCCCGCCGCCGCCTCCATCTTGCGATCCACCGCCTCGATCGACAGCCGGATCGCCCGCACCATCAGGGGAAAGCCCATGACACCGCAGGCAAGGGCGGCACCCGTCCAGCGAAACGAGAAGACGATGCCGAATTGTTCGGCGAGGAAGGCCCCGGCCGGGCCGCGTTTGCCGAACGTCAAAAGCAAGAGATAGCCGGTCACCACAGGCGGCAGGATCAGCGGCAGGTGCACCACCCCGTTGAGCAGCGTCTTGCCCCAGAATTGCCCCCGGGCAAGCAGCAGCGCGATCGCTATGCCCGGCGGCAGGCTGGCGAGCATCGCCACCGTCGCCACCTTGATGGACAGCCGGACCGCATTCCATTCGTCGGGAGTGAGGTCCAGCAGCCAGCTCATAGTGCGGTATCGGGCCTTTTCGAACTCAGTTGCTCGCCGACTCAGTTGCTGGGCGTGAGCACGGTAAAACCCTGTTCCCTAAAGAGCGCGCCGGCCTTGGCGGACTGCAGGCACTTCAGGAAGGCCGGCGTATCCTTGTCCTTCGAATCGGCGGTCTGGGCAACCGGATAGATGATCGGCGGATGTGAATCCTCGGGGAAGGTGCCGACCACCTTGACGCCCTTTTCGGCGTGCGCGTCGGTGGCATAGACGATGCCGAGGGCGGCCTCACTAGTTGAAACCAGCTTCAGCGCCGCACGGACATTCTCGGCCTGCGCCACCTTGCCCTCGACCGAGGACCAGACGCCGAGCGATTCAAGCGCCGCCTTGCCGTACTTGCCGGCCGGCACGGCCTTGAAGTCGCCCATGGCAAGCTTGCCGTCGCCGACCAGCTTGGCGAGGTCAAAGCCTTTCTCGATCTTGGTTTCGACCGTCGAATCCTTCGGCGCCACCAGCACGATCTCGTTGCCCAGCAGCTTCACTTCCGTGTCGGGCTTGGTCAGCTTCTTGTCGGAGAGATATTTCATCCAGTCGAGATCGGCCGAGATGAAGACATCGGCCGGCGCCCCACCCTCGATCTGCTTGGCCAATGCCGAACTCGCGGCATAGGAAACGGTCGCGGCCTCGCCGACATCGGCTTCGCAGGCCTTGTTCACCGCATCGAGCGCGTCCTTGAGACTGGCCGCCGCGAACACCACGACCTTGTCTTCCGCGTGCGCTGCCGGCATTGCCGCCATCAATGTCGCCGCAAAGCCGATCGCTCTCAACCCGAAACCTTTGCGTGTCATCGAAAACTCTCCCTGGGTTCAAATTCCGGTTGGCTCGAAGCCTGGAGACCGATATATCCGCATGGATATAACAAGGGAAGGCCCGGCCGGCTGAAACTCGATCCGGCGCTGCATGATTGTTCTGATAAGACCGCCGCCGCGAAAGGAACTGCAATGAAGATCAGCGCCCGCAACGTGCTCGAGGGAACGATCACCGAAATCGTCAAGGGAGCCACCACCTCGCATGTCCGCATCGACATCGGCGGCGGCATCATCGTCACCGCCTCGATCACCAATGAAGCTGTCGCCGACCTCAAGCTCGAAAAGGGCAAGCAGGCCTACGCCGTGGTCAAGGCCTCGGACGTGATGGTCGGCATCGACTGAAAAGCCGCGGCTCAGACCGCGATGGGCGCCTTGATCGACGCGTCGGCGACGTAGTTTTCCAGCCGGAAATCCTCGAAGCGGAAGGCGAAAAGGTCCTTCACCTCAGGATTGATCCACATCGTCGGCAGGGTCCTTGGCGTGCGGCGCAACTGTTCGCGCGCTTGCTCGAAATGGTTCGAGTAGAGATGCGCGTCGCCAAGCGTGTGGACGAAATCGCCCGGCTTCAGCCCGGTCACCTGCGCCACCATCAGCGTCAGCAGCGCGTAGGACGCGATGTTGAACGGCACGCCGAGGAAGATGTCGGCGGAGCGCTGGTAGAGCTGGCAGGAAAGCCGGCCCTCGGACACGTAGAACTGGAAAAGGCAGTGGCAAGGCGGCAGCGCCATGGCTTCCACCTCGGCGGGATTCCAGGCCGAGACGATCAGCCGCCGCGATTGAGGATTGCGGCGGATCTCCTTGAGAAGATTGGCGATCTGGTCGATCGAGCCGCCATGGCCGTCTGGCCAGGATCGCCACTGCCTGCCGTAGACCGGGCCGAGATCGCCATTCTCGTCGGCCCATTCATCCCAGATTGAAACGCCGTGGTCGGTCAGGTACTTGATGTTGGTGTCGCCGGCCATGAACCAGAGGAGTTCATGGATGATCGACTTCAGATGCAGCTTCTTGGTGGTGGTGACCGGAAAGCCGCGAGCCAGATCGAAGCGCATCTGGTAGCCGAAGACGGAGCGCGTGCCGGTGCCGGTGCGGTCGCCGCGATCGGCGCCGTTGTCCAGCACATGCTGCAGGAGGTCGAGATACTGGCGCATCGGTTCCGGGCTCGATTCGGGAATTCGTCGATCATAGCGCATATAGGCGCCGACGCCACGCTTGTCTGAGATCGTCCCCATTCAGCAGGGAACGAAGCCTGCCAAGAATCCTCCCCGGCGAACCGGAAGCGCGGAAATCGCCAGCCGGCCGCCAGAATGAGTAACCAAAGGTCTCAGAGAGAGCCGAGCTTGCCCAGGTCCTTGGCCACCAGATAGTAGAAGGTCACGCGGTTCTTGGTGTTGTCGGCGTGCATCGCCTTGCAGGTCTTCTCGATCGCGGCGTCGGCTTTCGCCCCGTCGCTGACGCCGAGCTTCTTGGCCACCCAGCTCTCCTTGACCCGCGCCAATTCCTTCGGATCCGTGCAGGACACCAGCGAGGAATCGCGGTTCCTCAGCGCAATGCCCAGGTGCTTGACTATTTTTTCGACCGCATCGGCGCTTGCCGCGGCGTCATATTTCTTCACATCCGCAAGATAGTCGGCCATCAGAATTCCCCTCGTCGGCGCCACGGATCCGATCGATGAGGGCTGTGGCGCGCTTCGCAACTTGTGCGCTAGGTCGGTAACTCCTCACCGCCCGCAAAGCTTCGGTTGAGACCGCGCCCAAGTCAACCCTTGGCGTCGCGATTTGACACAGGGACAAAGCACCATTGCGGCCTTTCATTTCCGCGCAAGCCCCCCTATATTCGTTTTGTCGGCTTGACCGACTATGGCGATAAATGGGCGATGAAATAAGCCGTTCGGACCCGGGGGCGGTACCCGGCGCCTCCACCAAAAGCCGCTGTTGAGGACAGAGCGGTTTTTGCTGGGGGCGAAATAGGATCGACGAAGGTGTAAAGATCGTACTTTTGCCCGGCATTGTACCACCGTCATCGGGCTAAACTTATAGTTGCCAACGACAACTATGCGGAAGCACGTCTCGCTGCTTAATGCAGTGCGATAGCTTCAAATCAAGCCCTAGGGGTTCGCACTTCTAGGCGGGGTTCGGAGGTACCTGGCAACAGAAACCTCCACTCTCCCCTTTCATTTTGCGTGACGCACAACGGTTCCTGCCGTCAAGACTTCGCACGTCCACGGCTGCGAAGCCGCTGCGTTGCGTGCCCTTTCTCCATGGACAAAATGCAAAACAATTCCGATCGATTCTTCGTGCTGACCGGCGGCCCCGGCTCCAGCAAGACCACCTTGATCGAAGCCTTGCGGCAGGCGGGCTTTGCGACATCCGCCGAGGCCGGGCGCGGCATCATTCGCGACCAATCCGCCATTGGTGGCCCCCCCTGCCCTGGAGCGATCGCGCATTGTTCGCCGAACTGATGCTGTCGTGGGAAATGCGCTCGTACCGTGCGGCCCGCGAGCTGGCCGGTCCGGTCTTCTTCGATCGCGGCGTGCCGGACACGATCGGCTATCTCAGGCTCTGCGGCCTGCCGGTGCCGGATCACCTCACCAATGCCGCCACGAAATTCCGCTATGCGCGTCGCGTCTTCGTCGCCCCGCCATGGCCGGAGATCTTCACCCAGGACGAAGAACGCAAGCAAACGCTGGACGAGGCCGAGCGCACTTGCCAGTCCGTGGCCGGCGTCTATGCCGAACTCGGCTACGAATTGGTGACCTTGCCGCCTGCGCCAGTCGAAGAGCGTGTACGCTTCCTCCTCGACGCTGCTGGATTGCCGCTGACATCGCGGACATAAAGAGGTCGGACGGGTCCGGCCTTTCCTGTGCGTTGTTGGACCAGGCGATACCTTGTAAACTGAAACCACACCCCCTGGAGATCGGAAACATGGCGCTCAAGCGGATGGACAATGTAGGAATCGTCGTCGAAGACCTCGGAGGGACGATCGATTTCTTTCGCGAACTCGGCCTCGAGCTCGAAGGGCGAGCCATGGTCGAAGGAGAATGGGCCGGACGCGTCACCGGACTGGGCGACCAGCATGTCGAGATTGCCATGATGCGCACGCCGGACGGCCACAGCCGGCTGGAGCTGTCACGCTTCCTCGCGCCGCCTGTCGTCGCGGATCACCGGACCGCCCCCGTCAACGCCCTGGGCTATCTCCGCGTCATGTTCACCGTGGACGACATCGACGACACGCTTGAAAGGCTCCGCACGCGCGGCGCGCAACTCGTAGGCGAAGTGGTCGAGTACAAGGACGTGTACCGGCTCTGCTACATCCGTGGGCCTGAAGGGCTTCTCATCGGCCTCGCCCAGGAACTCAGCTGAGCGTCAGCAGCCAGAGCGCGGTCTTCAACCCGGGGGCAAACGCCGGCTTCAACACAAAAAAGGCCGGGATCGACCCGGCCTCCCCTGGTTATTGGAAAAGGTGCTTACTCCGCCGGCGCTTCGACCGCTTCGCGCGAACGGCCAAGCGTGACTTTCGCCAGTGCGAACGAGACCACCGCGCAGAGCGTGATGCCGGCGACCATCGGCAGCGGCGTGCCGTCGAAGAACACACCGGCGACGCCCATGGCGAGCGCGCCGATGGCGAAGTGCAGCGTGCCCATCAGCGCCGACGCCGTGCCGGCGATCTCGCCATGCTCTTCCATGGCCAGCACCGATGTGGTCGGGATGACCAAGCCGAGGAAGCCGTAGCCGACGAACAGCAGGGCCGCCATCACGTCAAGCCGATCGACGCCCGTCACCATGATCGCGAACAGCACAACCATCGTCGTCGCGTAGCCGGTCACCGCCACCCACACCACGCGCTTCAGTCCGAACCGTTCGGAAAGCAGGCCCGTCAACTGCGACATGCCGATGAAGGCAACCGCGTTGATCGAGAAGAAGACGCTGTAGACCGAAGGCGACAGCCCGTAATGGTCGATCAGGATGAAGGACGAACTCGACAGATAGACGAAGAAGCTCGCAATGCCGAAGCCGGCGATCGCCACCAGGCCGAGGAAATTACGGTCGCCCATCAGGAAGCGGTAGCCGGCAAGAGCGGTACCGAAGGAGGACCCGACGCGTTCTTCCGCCGGCCGTGTCTCCTTGAGCGAGGTCGCGAGCAGGATGGTGGCAAGCACCGCCGCGCCGGTCACGGTCCAGAACACGGCGCGCCAGCCGAAATTCTCAATGATCTGGCTGCCGGTCAGCGGCGCCAGGATCGGCGACACCGAAAACACCAGCATCAGCAGCGACATCAGCTTGGCGGCCTCATTGCCGGTGTGCAGGTCGCGCACGATGGCGCGCGGAATGGCCATTCCGGCGCTGGCGCCAAGCCCCTGCAGGAAGCGGAAGGCGATCAGCCACTCGATGGTCGGCGCCATTGCCGAGCCGATGCCGCCGGCCATGAACAGCGCCAGGCCGCCATAGAGCGGCAGCTTGCGGCCTACCATGTCTGAGATCGGCCCGACGACGATCTGGCCGAAGCCCATCGACAGGAAGAAGATCAAAAGGCTCATCTGCACGGCGGCGGTGCCGGCATGCAGATCGGTGCCGATCGACGGCAAAGCGGGCAGATACATGTCGATGGCGAACGGGCCGATGGCGGACAGCAGGCCGAGCACGACCGCGATGCGGAGGAATTTGGGGCTCATGATATTGGCTTCTTTCGAATCTGGTTGCCGCCGCCAGGCGACGTCTGACCCTAGGACGTTCCATCCCGTGGGTTTCCTACTCTTGGAGCAAATTTATTCGTCTCCGGAGCGAAATCCCGCTATATCGTGTCCACAAATTTAGACAGTCTTGTCTAAATCGTCAATCACCTCTATATAGATTTTCATGAGACCGGGCGTTTCTCCTGACACTTTCCCGCCACGCGGCCACGAGGCCAAGCGCCTGTCGATCGTCGACGCCGCTGCCGGCGTGTTCTGCCGCGAAGGCTTCTCCGGCGCCAATATCGACCTGATCGCGGTTGAGGCCGGGGTGTCGCGCCAGACGGTCTACAACCACCATGGCGACAAGGAAAAACTGTTCATCGCGGTGGTGCGCGACCTGACCGAGCGCTGCAACGCCGGCATTTTCGCCACCATCGCCACCTTCCCCGATCAGCCTGGGGATCTCGAGGCCGACCTGATCGGTTTTGCCGTGCGCCTGAACCAGAACTGCATCTGCAACCGGGACGGAAAATTCCTGCGCAAGCTGATCCAGACCGAGGGCGAGCGCTATCCCGAGCTCTTTGCCGAATGGCGCGAACAGGGACCCGGCAGGACGTGGCCGGCGATCGCCGCCCGCTTCGCCCGCCTCGCCTATGGCGGCTATCTCACGATCGACGATCCCGACGTCGCGGCGCGCCAGTTCCTCGGCCTCGTCAATGCCGAATTGCAGACCACCTTCATGCTTGGCGGCACGCCAGGCGAGGACGAGGTGGTGCAATCGGCGACAAACGGCGTGCGCACCTTCCTGCGCGCTTTCGGCAAGCGCCCTTCCCCGACCAGCCTCAAAAGACACGCTGCGCTGGCTAACGCATAACATTTGGCGTTGCCGCCAAGCCGCCTTGCCGATCAAATCGTTTGCAATAGTCCTCGCTTCGGCGCGGCGGCGGTCTATATCAGGTTTACGCCGCGCCCAAGCTTGATTACAGCTATGCGGACGATTCAACGGAACCCGACCACCTCATGGCCGACGACCATATCCGCTACGACATTCTGGCCCAGGAGGCGTTGCGCGGCGTCATGCGCAAGGTCCTGGCAGAGGTCGCGCGCACCGGCCTCCCCGGCAACCATCATTTCTTCATCACCTTCCTGACCGGCGCGCCGGGCGTGCGCGTCTCATCGCGGCTGCGCGAGCGCTATCCCGAGCAGATGACCATCGTCATCCAGTTCCAGTATTGGGACCTGAAGGTGACCGACACCGGGTTCGAGGTCGGTCTCTCCTTCTCCGACGTGCCGGAGAAACTGGAAATCCCGTTCTCGGCCGTGCGCGGCTTCTACGACCCGTCGGTCAATTTCGAGCTCGAATTCGACGTCAAGACCGATGCGCAGCCCGACGAGGAACCGGCGGCACCGGTGCCCGAGCCGCTGACCATCGTCTCAGAGAAGAAGCCGAAGGCCGAGAAGAAGGCCGCCGCCGAAGCGGAGAAGAAGGCAACCGCCGCGGATGCCGGCACCAAGGGCGCCGAAGTAGTCTCGCTCGACGCCTTCCGCAAGAAATAGGCTCGCAGTCCGTGGCCGACATCGTCAATCTCCGCCAGGCTCGCAAGCAGAGGGCGCGGGACGACAAGGCACAAACCGCTAGCCGGAATCGCGCCTTGCACGGTCGCACCAAGGCCGAAAAGGAACGCCACCGCCTGATCGCCGACAAGAGCGAAAGGTTTGTCGCGGGCCATCATCGCGAAAAGCCCGCCCAGCCTCACGATCGATGAGCGCCGTCGAAAAACGCTCGGTGACCATTCGCGGCCATCGCACCAGCTATTCCCTCGAAAAGCCCTTCTATGACGATCTCGTCGCCATCGCGGCGACCAGGAAGCTGACGCTCGCCGCCCTTGTCGCCGAAATCGACGAGACCCGGCCCCGTGACACCAACCTGTCCTCGGCGCTCAGGCTGCATGTCCTGGAGTGGGCGAAGCGCGCGACGAGCGCCTGAACTTACGCACCCTCAACCGGGTCCGCCTTTTTCCCGCGTCCGAAGCCCAGTAAGGTGGAGCGCTCACGTTCCTCGGCCTGCTTGCGCGAGCGCACGCGCATCAGATCCTTCCAGCCGACATAGCCGACCAACCTTCCATCCTCACGCGCCACGACCGGCAGATGCGAGACATTGGCGGTCAGCAATTTGTCCGACAAGCCTTCCAGATATTCGTCGGGATGGGCCAGCGTCACCTTGCTTCCAGCCAGCAGCTCGCCGAGTGTCGTCGTCCGGTGCTTGCCGGCACGGCGCCAGCGCAGGATCGCCGGCGGATCGATGAGGCCAAGCACCTGCCTGTTTTCATCGACCACGGGAAAACTCGGATGCCGGGTTTCCGGCGCGGTCAGGAAGGCGGCCGCACCATGCAGCGTCATCGTCGCCGGCACGCTCTCGACCTGCGCCGTCATCACCTCGCGCACCCTGGTCAGCGCGAAGGGGTCGACGCGATATTCGCGAACCAGATGGTGCCCCCGCCTGGCGATCTTCTCGGTCAGGATCGAACGCTTCATCAGCAGCACGGTGACCGCGTACGCCGCGGCACAAGCCGCGATCAGCGGCACCAGCACATGCGTGTTGCCGGTCAGCTCGACGGCGAAGAACGTGGCTGTCAGCGGCGCGCGCATCGTGCCGCCCATGGTGGCGGCCATGGCCAGCAGTGCCCAGAAGCCCGGGTCCGCCGCCGGCAGGATGCCGGCAAGCACCGCCCCCATCGCGCCACCCATGATCAACAGCGGCGCCAGCACGCCGCCCGAAGTTCCCGAGCCGAGCGCAACCGACCAGATGATGGCCTTGACCACCAGCAGCAGCAGCGCCGCGGTGGCGATCGTGCGGCCGTCCAGCATGTCGGCGATGTTGTCATAGCCGACGCCGAGCGCTCGTGGGTCGATCAAGCCGCCTATGCCGACCACCAGGCCGCCGAGCATCGGCCACCACATCCAGTGGATCGGCAGCTTCTGGAAGCCGTCCTCGCAGGCATAGACCATCTGCGTCAGCAGCCCGGACAACAGGCCGGCGCAGATGCCGACCAGCACCCAGCCGCCAAGGCCGACGAAGGAAACCGCCATGTTGCCCGCGAACGGAAAGATCGGCCCTGGCATGTGCAGCATGGTGCGCTCCACCTCGGCCACGATGGCCGCCACCGCGACGGGAATGAAGCTGCGTGGCGTCCATTCGAACAGCAACAATTCGACCGCCAGCATGATGGCTGCGATCGGCGTGCCGAACACGGTGGTCATGCCGGCCGCCGCTCCCGCCACCAGCAATGTCTTGCGCTCGTTGTCCGAGACCGGCAGCATCTGCGCGATCAATGAGCCGATGGCGCCGCCAGTCATGATGATCGGACCCTCGGCGCCGAACGGCCCGCCGGAGCCGATCGAGATCGCCGACGACAACGGTTTCAGGATCGCCACCTTGGCGTCGAGCTTGGAGCGCCCAAGCAGGATCGCCTCGATGGCCTCGGGAATGCCGTGGCCGCGGATCTTCTCGCTGCCATAGCGCGCCATCAGGCCGATGATCAGCGCGCCGATGACCGGAACGATGACGGCGGCAAGCCCGAGCGGCGTATCCTGCAGCTTCAGCTCGGCAAGCGAGAACTGGCCGAAATAGGCGATGTTGGTGGCGAGCCGGATCAGCTTCAGAAGCGCGATGCCGGCAAACAGCCCGGCGGTCGCCACCACCACCGCTATCGCGGCGACGAGCAGCACTCGGGCATCCGTGGTGAAATCCCGGAGATGATCGGGATTGGAGTTATGGGTCTTCATGGTGGCTTTGCTTCCTGGCGGCGGCCGTGTCTGGGGTTCTGCGGCACGGTCGAAGTGGCCAGCCGGTTGTCGGTATCGTAACACGATATATCTATTCAAGCGGCTTTCGCTTGAAATTTCGTTTGAGCTTTCACCGGAAAACGAAGACATCTCCGATATGACGCAGCCCAAGACATCACGCCCCGCCATCAGGCAATCCGACTACCAGCGGCTGTCCGAGTTCCGCTACCTCATCCGCCGCTTCCTAGAATTCAGCCAGGTGAAGGCCGAGGACGCCGGCCTGACCCCGCGCCAGCACCAGGCGCTGCTGGCGATCAAGGGATATCCCGGCGGCGGGCCGGTGACGGTCGGCGACCTGGCGGAACGCCTGCGCATCCGTCACCACAGCGCCGTCGAACTGGTCAACCGTCTCGGCGAGGCAGGACTGGTCGCACGCGACCAGGACAAGGACGACCACCGCCGCGTGCTGCTGCGGCTGACCGAACGCGCCGACGATTGCCTGGCCGAACTGTCGGCCGCGCATCTCGACGAGCTCTCGCGCATCGAACCCATGCTGCGGCGCCTGCTCGACCGGAGCCAGGATTGACGTCCAGCATCTCTGCGGGCCGATACCGAACTATTTTTCCGGAATTCGAATCCTTTGGCCTGGCCGCGGCGTCTTGGACAGGCGACAGCCAAGGGAGCCGATGCGATGAAACGCCATTTGATACGCTACAAGACGAAGCCTGACCGGGCTGACGAGAACGAGCGCCTGGTCAAGGCAGTGTTCGAGGAACTGCGCGGCAAATCGCCGGAAGGTGTTCGCTACATGACCTGGCGCTCCGCCGATGGCACTTTCGTCCATCTCGTCGAGACCGAAACCGACGGGCATGCCGACCTCATCACAGGACTTGCCGCCTTCCAGGCTTTTCAGAGTGGCATCAGGGATCGCTGCGTCGACCCTCCGCATCGTGACGTGATGACAGTGGTGGGCCATTATCGGATGCTGGACGAGTAGCCTGAATAGAACCATGTCAAGAACGGCCGGTGCATGAACAATCCAGGCGAGATCCCAGAGCCTTTCGACCGCTTGTTCGGCGAATTGCGCCCCAAACTGCATCGCTACTGCGCCCGGATGACAGGCTCGGTCGTCGATGGCGAGGATGTCGTGCAGGAGGCGCTGGCCAAGGCGTTCGAGGCCTTGGCCGGCACCGTCCCGATCGCCAATCCCGAAGGCTGGCTGTTTCGCATCGCGCACAATGCGGCGCTCGACTTTTTGCGCCGCCGCGCCCGTGAGAAGACTTTCTCCGAGGAGGAGCCGGACATGATCGCCGACCCGGCAAATTCCATCGCCGACCGGCAGGCCGCGGCAGCCGGATTGCACAGTTTCATGCGCCTTCCCGTCGCGCAGCGAAGCAGCGTCATCATGATGGATGTGCTGGGCTATTCGCTGCGGGAAATCAGCACCATGCTCGACACCAGCATCCCCGCGATCAAGGCAGCGCTGCATCGTGGCCGTGGCCGGCTGCGTGAGCTCGCCGACGAACAGGACGATCGTCCTGTTCCCAGGCTGAGTGCATCGGAGCGCCTGTTGCTCGACGCCTATGTCGATCGCTTCAACGCCCGCGACTTCGACGCCGTGCGAGACATGCTGGCCGACGAAGTGCGGCTGGAACTGGTGGCCAGGGCAAGGCTCAACGGCCGCAAGGAGGTGGCCACCTATTTCGGCAATTATTCCCGGGTGCGGGACTGGCATTTCCAGTCCGGTTTCGTCGAGGACCGTCCGGCAATCCTCGTGCGCGATCCCAACGACCCGACGGCAGCGCCGGCATACTTCATCCTGCTGGGTTGGCAGGGCGGCAAGCTTGCCGCCATCCGCGATTTCCGCCACGCCAGATACGTCGCCGACGGCGCCGAAACGTTCGTTCTTGAGACGATTGCCCGGCGGGTGACCAACCGGAAAGCCTAGCCCTGCTGCCTACTGCAGTGACTTCAACAGATTGTCGACCGTGAATGGATTGGCTTTCGGCTTGGCTGGAGGCGGATTGTCGTTGGCGGGCACCTGCTCGGCCTTGGGTGCCTGTTGCGCCGCCTTGCGCTCGGCTTCGAGCCTGGCTTTTTCCTGGGAGGCAATGCGCATCGCCTCCTCCGCCTTCTGGCGCTTCTGCTCGGCCTGCGCCTTGGCCGCCTCGTCCGCTGCCTGCTGTTCCGCCGCCGCCTTGGCCTCGGCATCCGCCTTGGCTTTTGCTTCCGCGTCGGCCTTTGCCTTGGCATCCGCTTCGGCCTTGGCCTGAGCGTCGGCCTCCGCTTTCGCCTTGGCGTCGGCCTCGGCTTTCAGGCGCGCCGCTTCCTCTTGTTGGCGCAGCTCCTCGGCGGCCTTGTCGCGGGCATCCTGAAGGGCCGCGTAATAGCGCACTTCGCGTCGCAGCCGCTGTTTCTCCAGCAGCGCGGCCTGCATCGCCTCGACGCGCTGCTGTTCTTTTTCCAGCGCACGCTGGGTCAGGAATTGCGCCAGCGGCTCGCTGTCGAACTGCCGTTTCACGGCGCCGAACCGCCCCTCGGCGGTGAAATTCACGGCCGGCTCGGAGCCGACCAGCGCTTCGTCGCCAGGCCGATAGGTGATCGCGCCCTTGGTGGAAACCGTGCTGGCGTTGAGGTCCGCCGTGATGTCGGCCGACAAGGTCGCCGCCGGGTTTTCAAGACTGATCGGCGGCGCCCTGAGCGTGCCGCCGGCAATCGTGAAGGCGACCTCGGCATTCCCGGCGGCGAAGCTGCCGTCGGCGGCGATGTCAGGCGCGAAGCCAGCCGTCTTGGCGGCGTCGATATCGCGTCCGATCGCATCCGCCTTGGCCAGGAATGCGCCGAACGCGTCAGGATTGACGCCGGCGATCCGCAAGCCCTTCAGCGTCGCCGTGCCGGATCCCGATAGAGCGGCAATCATCGCGTCGACGGATTTGCCGCTGGTCGACAGCGTCGTCGAGAAATCGCCGCTGCCGCCGATGCCCGCATCCGGCAAGACATCAGCCAGATCGGCACCCGCCAATTTCATCTGACCGGTGAAAAGCCCCGTGCCGTCATTGTTCTTCAGCTCGAACAGGCCGGAGAGCGCCCCGCCGAGGAATTTGGCCTTGAGATCGGTGACCCGAATGCCTTCCGGGTCGAGCTTGAGCGAGAGGGCCGCGTCATAGGCGGTGGCGAGCGGGCCGACGGTCAGCGAAGCCGTGGTCAGGTCGAGATCGGCCGTGAACGGCAGGCTGGACTTCTGGCTGAACGGCGCCGACGGCCACGCGCCGGATTTGTCATTCTTGTCGGCCCTGTCATTCTTGTCGGCCCTGTCATTCTTGTCGGCCCTGTTATTCTTGTCGGCATTGTCACTCTTGTCGGACCCGTTCTTGTCCACGAGAAAAGCGGAATCGCCAAACAGCGCCACCGCCATCGGATCGAGGTCGAGTTCGTCGAGCGCCAGCGCCCCAGCCAGATGCGGCACGCCGTCCTTGCCGTCGACCCCCTGCTTGACATCGAGGTTGATGTCGCCGGACACAGCCGCCTCGTTGATGGCGCCGCTGAGCCCGGAGAGCACCAGCAGGCCATTGCCGTAATCGGCCTGCGCGGCCAGCGATGTCGACATGCCGGCGCCCATGCCGGGCAGGCCGATGCCCGTCGTCATCAGCCACGGCTCGATGTCGGAGGCGTCGAGGTTGATCTTGCCCTTGGCCGTCGGGCCTTGCGGCGTGTCGGCGACCACCCCCTCGAAGCCGGCCTTGAAGTCATTGCCGGCAAGGCTGAAGCTCGTCGCCAGGCCGCCGGAAAGCGTACCCTTGGCCTGGATGTCGGTGCTTGCTTCACCCAGCATGCCGAGCGGCAGCGCCGGCAGGCCGTAGAGCGCGAGCAAGGCGGTTGCGTCCGCGTTCCTGGCGTTGAAAGTCAGTGTCACTGGCGCGTCGGCAAGCCTGTCCACCGCGCCCTTTCCCGACAGCGACGCCGAAAAGGACGAGCCGCCGGCCTTGCCTTGCCCGCTCACCGCCAGGCCCGTGGTGCCGTCGCCATTGTCGGCGGCACTGGCCACGAGGTCGACGCGCGCGTCCTGGAACAAGTCGGGATAGGCTGCGGCGCGGTCTGCGAGCCCCTTCAGCACGGCATTGTCCGGATAGTGCCGTGCTGCGACATCGATCAGCGGTTTGAGGTCGACTGCCACCACCGAGGCGTCGAGCTTGCCGGTCGGGCTCGCAGGAAAATCCTTGATGCGGCCGGTGGCGCTGATCGAAGAACCGGCCAGTCCGCCGACAGACAGCCGGTCGATTTCGAGCAGCCCGTCGCGCAGCCTGAGCGCGGTATCGACCGTGTCGGCGGTCAAGCCGCCGGCGCTGACAGGGCCGGCCTTGATCTGGAAATCGAGGTCGCTGTCGGCAAAACGGTTGGCACCCTTGTCACTGACGAAGATCGAGGCGAAGGCCGCCAGCCCATCGACATCGAGATCGCCGCCCTCGAGCCGCATCAGCACCGATGGCTTTGCGTCTTCGGGCTGGCTGGAATCGATGCGGCCGGAAAACTTCGCCTTGCCGAGGATCAGTTCGAGATCGCTGAAGGATTGATGATTTTCCGAGAGATCGACCTTGGCCTTGAAACCGGCGGCAGGCAGACGGCGGATCGCCTCGTCGACATCCTTCGACAGCCAGGCGGCAAAACCCGAGGGTTGCGCCACGGCCAGCAGCAATGAGCCGGTGAAGCCGAAATGGCCCTGCACGTTGAGCATGACCTTGCCATCGGCTTCCAGCTTGGTGCGGCCGGGCAAGGTCGCGGCCAGCGATTTCACCGACCACCCGTCACCGACCGGCTCGGCCGAAAGATGAACATCGCGCACCGTCGTGTCGCCGGCCACCACCGCCGGCAACTTGACCTCGACCGTGCCGGGAATGGTCGGCTTCGGCAGATCGAGCAGCGCCTGCTCCAGCCCGGCGATGCGCTGATCCAGCGTCAGGCCCGTACCCGCCTGGGCACCCACCGCCTCGTCGAACTGAACCTGCGCGCCATTGGCCTCGATGGCGAAGCTCGGTTTCTGGCCAAGATCGACCGAGGCCTTGCCATCGGCGGTGTAGGGATTGTCGAGCGGACCGGTCTCGAAACGGAATTCGTCGACGCCAAGCTTCTGGTGGTCGAGCGAGAACTTGCCGTTCAGCCGGAAGCCTGGATCGGACTTGCCGGTGCTGACCTTCACCGTCTCGCCGTCCGTGCCGCGCAACTCGGCTGAATTCTTGCCCGCGCTATCCTTGTCCGCGCCCGAAATCTTGAACTGGCCGGAATAGACGGCGGCACCGTTGACGATGCCGGCATTGCCGTCGGTCTCGATGACCAGCGGATAGGCGTTGGGATCCGCCTTCACCCGTAACCGCATCTGCCCGGAGGGTTCGGCCTTGCCGGTCGACGCCGCGACCGTGGTCCGCAACCCGTCCAGCCGCAACGTGCCATCCATGCGCCACGGACCGGCCAGCGACTTGGCCGAAATGGTCGAGTTGATCTCCGAAAAGATGTGGCTGCGGCCGCCGGCGGCGTGGCGCAGTTCAATCTGCCCTTCCGTCACAGTCAGTTTCTCGATCGAGACCTGGCCGGGGTCGAAGGGCGAGGACGGGCGCATGGCCCAATCGACGGTTCCGTCGGCGGCGATGTCGATGGTCGCCTTCGGCCGCACCAGCCGCATGTCGAAGATCAGCACCTCGCCGCGCAGGAAGGGTGCCAGTTCCGCGTCCATCGAAAACGTCTCGACGGTCATGGCCGGCTGACCGTCGGGGCCACCGGCGACGGCGACTTTGGAAAAGGTCACCGAGGGAAACGGCAGCAGCCTTGCCGTGGCGTCGCCCTGCACGGTTACCTTGCGGCCGAGGATGGCGCTTGCCTCGCGCTCGAACTCGGCGCGGTAGCCAGTCCAGTCGATAAAATGCGGCACCACCAGCGCCGCAAGCAGCACCAGCACGAACAGGCCACCGAAGATCACGAACAGGCGTGCGAGCATCAGCTCCGAACAGGTTGATTGCAATTCCGCCGCACTCTACCCGCATCCGCGTGTCGATAAAGAGGCAATTCATCCCGTGTTGCGTCATGTCGGACGATCTGAAACAAATCCGGGAAAAGCGGAGATTCTCGGATGTCGGGCAAGAACTGGGATCGCGTGCCGATCGATGCGCAGAGTGTCGATGCCCCGCTATCGCAGTCGGCGATTTTCCTTGTCGGCATCGTCGCCGGCGATCAGCCGGCTCTGGCCAGGGTTTGTTCCGTGCTCGGCGAACTCGACGATCTGGTCAAGACTGTCGGATTCCGCGATCTCGGCGGGCGCCTGTCCTGCATCGCCGGCATCGGCCGCGATCTCTGGGACCGGCTCAGCCCCGGCCGGCGGCCGCTGGAACTGAAGCCGTTCGCGCCGATCAAGGGCGCGGTCCATTCGGCGCCAACGACACCGGGCGACCTGCTCTTTCACATCCGCGCCGAGCGGCCCGACATGTGCTTCGAATTCGAGCGTATCCTGCTCGACAGGCTTGGTCCCGGCGTCAGCGTCGTCGACGAAGTGATCGGCTTTCGCTATTTCGACGCCCGCGACCTGCTCGGCTTCGTCGACGGCACCGCCAACCCGGCCGGCCTCGATTTGCCCGCCTCGGCGCTGGTCGGTGACGAGGATGCCGATTTCGCCGGCGGCAGCTATGTCGTGGTCCAGAAATATCTGCACGACATGCAGGCCTGGGCGCGCATTCCCACGCCCGAGCAGGAGGCGATCATCGGCCGCACCAAGATCGACAACATCGAAATCGACGATGACGACGCGCCGCGCAAATCGCACAAGTCGCTGGCCACCGTGGTCGATGCCGACGGCAACGAACACGACATATTGCGTGACAACATGCCGTTCGGCAGGCCCGGGCAGAACGAATTCGGCACCTACTTCATCGGCTACAGCAGATATCTCTGGGTCACGGAGAAAATGCTGCAGCGCATGTATGTCGGCGACCCGCCCGGCGCCTACGACCGGCTGCTCGATGTCTCCACGCCGCACACCGGCACGACCTTCTTCGCCCCGACCCGCCCCATGCTGCAGACGCTTGCGCAGGACGCCCGGGAGCAGCTTTCCGCTGCAGGGTAGAGCGGCGGTTGACGGCCCCTTAGCGTGCGTCGCGTTTCGCCTGCGCCACATTGGCCGCCTTGCGCTGGCGGCCGAGTTCGGCCGGCCGAACAAGATTTGGAACCTTCTGGTTGGCCACGGCCCGCATGCCCTCGTGGGCGGTGCGCGAATTGTGCGTGGGACCGTCCGGAGCTTTCTGCTTCAAGGCCAGCGCCTTGCGCGCATTGTCGACCAGCGAAGTGCGAGCCGCCAGTTGGCGGCGCCGTTCGGCCTCGCCGTTCAGCCGCCGCATCGCCATGGCCAGCACCGCCTCGACCCGAATGGCGGCGCGGTCAAGACGCGCTGTTCGCGATGCGCTTAGCCCGCGTCAGGCAGGATCTTGCCCGGATTCATGATGCTTTGCGGATCGAGCGCCTGCTTGATCGTGCGCATGATGTCGACGCCATGGCCGAGTTCGTGGCGCAGGAACCCGATCTTGCCTTGCCCGATGCCGTGCTCGCCGGTGCAGGTACCCTCCATGGCGATCGCCCGCATGTTGAGCCGTGCCACGAATTTTTCCGACAGCGCGATTTCCTTGGGATCGTTGACATCCATCAGCACCAGCACGTGGAAATTGCCGTCTCCGGCATGGCCGACGATGGGCGCGATAAGTCCCATCTCGGCAATGTCGGCCTCGGTTTCCATGACGCATTCGGCAAAGCGCGAGATCGGTACGCAGACATCGGTCGACAGCCCCTTGGCGCCCGGCCGCAAGGTCAGCGACGCCCAGTAGGCGTCGTGCCTGGCCTTCCACAATTTGGTGCGTTCCTCGGCAACGCTGGTCCACAGGAACGGCCCGCCGCCATTGTCTTCCGCGATCGCCCCAAAGGTCTCGGCCTGTTCGGCAACGCCGGCGTCGCTGCCATGAAACTCGACGAACAGGCACGGGCTCTCGGGATAATCGAGCTTGGAATAGTTCTTCATCGCCCGCATCTGCAGCGCGTTGACCAGTTCGATGCGCGCCACCGGAATGCCCATCTGGATCGTCGCGATGACGGCGTTGCAGGCAGCTTCGACGCTCGGGAAGGGACAGACGCCGCCCGAGATCGCCTGCGGAATGCCTTGCAGCTTCAAGGTCAGTGCTGTGATGATGCCCAGCGTGCCCTCGGAGCCGACCAGCAGCCGGGTCAAATCATAACCGGCCGAGCTCTTTTTCGCCCGCTTGCCGGTCGTCACCATCTCGCCGTCGGCCATGACGGCGGTCAGCGACAGCACGTTCTCGCGCATCGTGCCGTAGCGCACCGCATTGGTGCCGGACGCCCGCGTCGCCGCCATGCCGCCGAGCGAGGCATTGGCGCCCGGATCGATCGGAAAGAACAGGCCGGTGTCGCGCAGGTGCCGGTTCAAATCCTCGCGCGTGACGCCGGGCTCCACCGTGCAGTCGAGATCCTGCGGATTGACCGAAAGAATGCGGTTCATCCGCGACGTATCGACCGAAATGCCTCCACCCGGCGCATTGGTGTGGCCTTCGAGCGACGAGCCGACGCCGAACGCGATCACCGGCACACGGTGTGCGGCACAGGCACGCACGATTTCCTGCACCTCGGCCGTCGTCTCCGGGAAAGCGACGCCGTCGGGCGCCTGCGTCGGAATATAGGTGGTCGTATGCGCGTGCTGCGAGCGGATGGCCTGTCCGGTCTGGAAGCGCTCGCCCAGCCGCTGCTTGAGGATGCCGAGCACCGCCGCGATGCCTTCCTCGTTGCGTTCGACCGGATTGAGGTCGCTCAGAGCCATGAATTCCTCCGCGAATGGACCAGCGCCCACGCTTGTTAAGCGAGTATGGATGCCTAAAGCAATTTCAGGAAAAGTGTGAAGCGGTTTTCCATCCGAAATTGCGTCAGAATGTAAAGACACTCACCGGCTACTCTGTCCAGCACCAGAACAAGGAAGTTTCGATGTCCATTCCCGCCCCCTTCGTCTCCAGGCCCATGGACATCGAGAAGGACTGGATCGACTATAACGGCCATCTCAACATGGCCTATTACAACGTGCTGTTCGACCGCTGCTCGGACGAGGCCTTCGAGGCGATGGGCATGGGGCTGGACTATGTGAAAGAGCGGCGGCTCACCATCTACACCGCCGAGGTCCATGTCTGCTACGTCAGGGAACTGCATCTCGACCACAAGGTCGCGGTCTCCTTCCAGCTCATCGACCATGACGAGAAGCGGCTGCGAGCCTATCAGGAAATCCGACATGTCGACGGCTGGCTCGCCGCCACGTCCGAGACCTTGTCGCTGCATGTCGACATGTCGGGGCCGAAGGTGGCGCCCTTTCCCGCCGATGTACTGGCCAGGATCGAAGCCATGCGCGCCGCCCACTCCGTGCTCCCGATGCCCGAGCGCGCCGGCCGTTCGATCGGCATCAAGCGCAAATAGGGCGAAGCCCAGGCGACCGGGTCTGGCCTCAAAGCCACACCCGCGATCCAAAATCGCCGGGTTCCTCAAATCGGCTGGCACGCGTGCTTGAAGCCACCTCGCACCCGCATTAACCTTACTGAGGATTTAACGGGAACAAGCCATCTGAGCCGTTGAACGACTCAGCGGAGCGGTCGAAAACGTCCGCACAGGGTTGTTTTAGCGGGCGGCGCGGCGAAGCCGGTTCGAGGAACTGCATGAAAACCGACATCAAGGTCGAGGTGGACAGGCTGGCGGCCGATCCGCGCATATCGGACTACGATTTCTGGCGTTCGCTCAAGAATGTCGACAACGAGATCTTTCACATCGCCAACAACAACGAACCGATCCCGTTCGACATGATCCGCTGGCGCAGCATCCTGAAGCGCGCCCGCCTGAAGCGCGGCCACGCTTAGCGCCGTTGCCTGATCGCCGCCAGCGGCGAGCGCGCGATCACCGGCGACGACTGGATGATCGCCGTGTTGGTCATCGCATAGGGGATGATGCGGTCGATCACCCGTTCGAGTTCGGCGACCGAGCCGACATGCGCCAGCGCGATGAAACAGTCCTCTCCGGTCACCCGGTCGCATTGTGCGATCTCCGGCAACTCACGGATGATCTCGGCCACGACTGACAATTGCCCAGGCACCGGCCGGATGCGCAGCCACGCCGACAGTTTCAGGCCAAGCGCCGCCGGGTTGATCCTGACGCAATAGGCCTCGATCACGCCGTTCTCCTGCAGCCGCTTGATGCGCTCCGCCACGCTCGGCGCAGACAGGCCGACGGAACGGGCCAGCTCCGCGGTGCTGATGCGCGCGTCCTCTTCCAGCAGGCGCAGGATCTTCATGTCGGCCGCGTCGATGTCGGCATTTTCGTTTCGAAGGCGTTTCATGGAAAACTCCTTGCCTCCGGGAAAGGAATGATTGGTCAAGCTGGTCATCATCCATATGAATAGGGAGGATTGGCTACAATACTGATCCCATGGATGACCAGAGGCAAGCCCCGCATACCAGCCCTGCCGCTGCCACCCCGGCCTTTGCCGGCCCCGCGCTCGCCGGGCTCGCGACAAGATTGCCGCCTCATATCTGGTTCGCTGTCAGCGCTGTCTTTCATTATCTCGGCCCGGCCTTCGCCGTGCTGCTTTTTGCGCAAGTCGGCGTGCTCGGCATGGCCTGGCTGCGCATAGCCACCGCGGCGCTGGTCTTCGCGCCATTGACCCGCCCATGGCGAACCTTCGCCAGCGCCGATCCTCCGACGCGGCTCCTGCTCGTTGCCTTCGGTGCTTGCCTGGCGGTGATGAACTGTTCGTTCTACCTGGCGCTCGACCGCCTGCCGATCTCGCTGGTGGCGGCGATCGAATTCGCCGGCACCATCGGCGTCGCGCTCGCCGGCCTCAGAAGCGCCCGCAATCTGGCCGCTCTTGCCGTCGCTGTCACCGGCACCTTGCTGCTGATCCACGTCAAATGGTCAACCGACCCGGTCGGGCTGGTCTGGGCTTTCCTCAACGGCGCGCTCTTTGTCGGCTACATCGTGCTTGGACACCGTGTCGCCCGCGCGGGCGCCGGCGACGGCATCGCCGGCCTGGGTGCGGCCATGGCGGTCGCTTTCGTCGTCGTGCTGCCCGTTGGCTTCGCCGACGCCCTGTCCGCCTTTTTGTCGCCGCCGCTGCTCGTCGCCGCCATCGGCGTCGGCATCTGCTCGTCGGTCATTCCATACGTATGCGACCAGCTCGCCATGGCGCGGTTGCCGCGTGCGAGTTTCGCGCTGATGCTGTCGCTGCTGCCGGTCACCGCAACGCTGATCGGCGTCGTCGTGCTGCGCCAGGTACCCGGTCCGTCCGATTGCCTCGGCATCGCGCTGGTCGTGGCCGGCGTCGCGCTTCACAGGCCGGCCTCGGCTGGCTAGCCGGGAAACCCCTTCCTCGCGGTCGGTTGCGGAAAGCCTCCATCGGTTCCCGCCTGCGACGAACTGCAACAGGCCAGCCGAGATTGAAACCAAATTCTACTTTGAGCCGTTGTCTCCCGCGAAAAATGGCTTGGAGCGACGCTATGGAACGGAAACGGACCAGGGAGCCGGCGGACGCATGGCATATGACCGACGACCTTCATGTCGAGCACGGCAAGGGCGACCCCTTCGCGGCGGCCATCCGCGCCACGCGCATGTCGATGATCATTACCGATCCGCGCCGGCAGGACAATCCGATCGTCTTTGCAAACGACGCCTTCCTGCGCCTGACGGGTTATGAGCGCCACGAGGTTCTCGGCAAGAACTGCCGCTTCCTGCAGGGGCCGGAGAGCGACAAGGAAGCGATCGCTCAGATACGCGCCGCGATCGCCGATGAAACCGACATCAGTGTCGATATCCTGAATTACCGCAAGGACGGGTCGACCTTCTGGAACGCGCTCTACATAAGCCCGGTCTCCAACGACAAAGGCGAAATCCAGTTCTTCTTCGCCTCGCAACTCGATGTTTCCGACCGGAAGCTCTGGGAAAATCGCATCACCGCGGACAAGGAACGTTTCGAAAAGGCCGTCAAGGAACGCACGGCTGAGCTCGAAGCGGCACTTGAGGCGCAGACCACGCTGCTGCATGAGGTCGATCATCGGGTGAAGAACAATCTGCAGATGATCTCCTCGCTTATCCTCATGCAGAGCCGCACCGTCTCCGACGCGAACCTCAAGCGCTCGCTTGGCACGATGTTGGAGCGCATAGAGGCGCTCAGCACCGTGCACCGCCGGCTCTACCAGTCCAAGGATGTCAGCAAGTTCGATGTTTCCGACTTCGCCAAGGATCTCATCTCCGACCTGCTGACTGCTTCGGGACGTTCGGAAATTAACCCGACACTCGATCTCGAGCCCGTCGTCGTCCCGGCCGAGAAGGCGACGCCGGTGGCGCTGATGGTCAACGAACTCGTCACCAACGCGCTCAAGCATGCCTTCAAGGAAAGGCCCGACGGCACGAGATCGGGCAGCATCGGCATCAAGATGAGCCAGCCGGACGGCCATTTGAATATCGAGGTCTCGGATGACGGCGTCGGCATGGCGGGCGCCAATGGCGACGCCTCCTTCGGCATGCGGCTGATCAAGTCGCTTGCCCGCCAATTGCGTGCCGACATCGAGTGGCGCGATGCCGGTCCCGGCACTCGCGTTGTCATCTCGATGCCCAATGGACCACAGCACAAAGGGAACCTGTCATGATTGAACCGCTCAAGGTCCTGATCGTCGAGGACGAGGCGCTGCTGGCCATGGAGTTGGAGAGCCTGGTCGAGGACGCCGGGCACAGCGTCGTCGGCTGGGCAACATCGCTCGCCGAAGCAAAGGACATGGTCGATACCACGCAGGCCGATATCGCCTTTGTCGACATCCATCTCACCGACGGCCCGACCGGCATCGACGTCGCCGAATATATTGGCGACAGAAAGAACTCGATGGTCATTTTCATGACCGCCAACCCGAAGCGCATCCCCGACCACTTCGCCGGTGCGATCGGCGTCATCGCCAAGCCCTACACGATGAACGGGCTGACCTCTGCCCTGCGCTATTTGCAGGAAGGCGTGCGGCGCCCGCCGCCGAAATCGGAGCGCCCGGCGGGCTTCACCCTGTCGCCGGCCTTCAAGACGATCTGGGCGCCGGCGGCCTGAAGGCGATGGTCATGCCAGCTTCTGCCTGAGGAAGGCGATCGTCCTGCCCCAGGCGAGGTCGGCCGCCTTCTTGTCGTAGCGCGCTGCCGAGGTGTCGTTGTTGAAGGCATGGTTGGCGCCTTCATAGACATAGACCGTGTATTCGACATGCGCGGCATCGAGTTCCTTCTTGAACGCATCGATGCCGGCATTGGTGCGCTCGTCGAGGCCGGCATAGTGCAGCAGCAACGCGGCCTTGATCTTCGAGACGTCGGCGGCCTTCGGCTGCATGCCGTAATAGGCGACGCTCGCGGCAAGGTCGGGCGCATTGACGGCCAGCATGTTGGCCGTACCGCCGCCCCAGCAGAAGCCGATGGCGCCGACCTTGCCATTGCCGTCCCTGTCGCCCTTGAGGAAGGCGACCGTCGCCACGCCATTGGCCACGGTCTGCGCCGGGTCGAGTTTCCCGAACATGTCGCGCGCCTTGTCCTCGTCAGTGGGCGTGCCGCCGAGCGGCGACAGGAAATCCGGCGCGAGCGCCACGAACCCTTCCAGCGCCACGCGCCGGGCGACGTCGCGGATATGCGGGTTGAGTCCCCTGTTTTCATGGATGACGATGACCGTGCCGAGCTTGCCGGCCTGGTCCGCAGGCCTGACCAGATAGCCCTTCATCTCGCCGCCGCTGCCGGGATAGGTGATGTCCTCACCCTTCACGCGGGCATCGTTGTCGGCGACGATCGCCGCCTGGGCCGAGTTCGCCGCCAGCATCGGCGCGATCGCGGCGGCCGCCGCGCCCGATCCGGCAAGCCTGGTCAGTTGCTCCATGAAGCGGCGGCGATCCAGTGTCAGATGCGTGTATTCGTCATAGGCATCGATCATCGCCTGAGTGATGACGGGTTTGGTGGTGACGTCGGCCATGGGCTTCCCCGATCTCGTCGACTGCGGTGTCCTTGCCGGTCGCAAGATAGGGGCGAGCCTCTCATCGTCCAGTCACCGGAGCGTGACATCTCGCTGCCTCGCGGCCGTCGGTCGGTCGGTCGGCCGAGGATCATCACGTTTTTGTCATCGGTGACAAATCTTGATGGCGCTGCCACAATAGTGGGGGAAACTGGCTGGCCGGCCGCCCTCGGCGGTCACGGTCCTATAGGTCCGATCTGAAAGGAACAATGCCGATGACCATGCCCTCGCCGATCCTGGCAACCGCCTTCGTGGCAGCAGTGGCGGCCGTTCTGGCGATGCGCGCGGCCGTTGTCGCGGCAAGCCGCAAGTCCATGGTCAGGGTCCGCAGCCGCAAGCGCCAGCCCGCGAACTTGAAAACCCAAAGTTGAGGTGAAGTCATGGACGTTCAGGACATCGTGAACACCGTCTCGCAGAAGGCCGGTCTCGACCAGGCCACGACCGAAAAGGTCGTCGGCACCATTTTCTCGGTGCTCGAGCACGAGGCCGAAGGCACCAGCGCCTCCTCCTTCTTCGCCAAGATTCCGGGCGCCGATGCGCTGGCGCAGAAATATGACGTCATGGCCGCCCCGGCCGGCGGCGGTGGCGGCTTCCTGTCGTCGCTGCAGGGCGCGCTTGGCGGCGTTCTCGGCGAAAAGGCCGGCGCGCTGGTCAACGGCCTCGCGGCGCTCAAGGCCTCCGGCCTCGACTTGGCGCAGATCCAGAAGGCTGGCGAGACGCTTGTCCAGCAGGCCGAGGCGGCCGCGGGCCCCGATCTGACCAACCAAGTGCTTGGCTCGGTGCCGAGCCTAAAGAGCCATCTGGGGCTCGGCTGATCGTCGGCTCGCCCGACCCGGTAACCCCGCCTGCCTACTTCGGCAGCGCGTAGGCCATCACGTAATCGCCCGGCTTGGTGCCCACCGAGCCGTGGCCGCCGGCGACGATGACCACGAACTGGCGTCCGTCCGCGACGGTGTAGGTCATCGGCGTCGATTGCCCTCCGGCCGGCAGCCGCGCCTGCCAGAGCTGCTTGCCTGACGTCAGCTCGTAGGCGCGCAGATAGTCGTCGACCGCGGCACCCAGGAAGGCGACACCGCCGGCGGTGATCATCGGCCCGCCAATGCCGGGCACCCCGACCTTGAACGGCAACGGCAGCGGCGTCATGTCGTAGACGGTGCCGTTGCGGTGCTTGTAGGCAATCGCGCCGGTGCGAAGATCGACGCCCGCGACGTAGCCCCAGGGCGGCGCCTGGCAGGGAATGCCGAGTGGCGACAGGAACGGTCCCATCACCACCGCATAGGGCGCGCCGTCATTGCGGTTCAACCCCTGCTCGCTGCCCTTGGTGTCGCCCGGCGGCGGCACGTCGGCGCGCGGCACCAGCCGCGACGTGAAGGCAAGATAGGTCGGCATCCCGAACATCACTTGCCGCACCGGATCGACCGCCACGCCACCCCAGTTGAACGTGCCGAAATTGCCGGGATAAACCAGCGATCCCTGCAGCGAGGGCGGCGTGTAGCGGCCTTCATAGCGCAATTTGTGAAGCGCGATGCGGCACGCCAGCTGGTCGAACATGGTGATGCCCCACATATCATGCTCGGTCAGCGGCGGCGGGTTGAAGGAAAGGTCCGACGCGGGCTGCGTCGGCGATGTGTGGTCGCCCTCGATGGCGCCGCCGGGCGCCGGCACTTCCTTGACCGCAATCACCGGCTCGCCGGTGCGCCGGTCGAGCACATAGAGGTCCCCTTGCTTGGTCGGCCCGACCAGCGCGGGCACCACGGAGCCGTCGGCCTTGGTGATGTCGACCAGGCTCGGCTGCGCCGGCACGTCCATGTCCCAGAGGTCATGGTGCACGGTCTGGCGCACCCATTTCAACTGCCCGGTGTTGAGGTCCAGCGCGGTGATCGAGGAGGAGAATTTCTCGACATTGGCACTGCGGCCCATGCCGAGCTGGTCCGGCGTCTGGTTGCCGAGCGGCACGTAGAGCAGGCCGAGCTTCTCGTCGGCGCTCGGCGTCGACCACATGTTGGGCGAGTTGGCGGTGTAGGTCTGGCCGGCCGCCAGCGGCGTCGTCTGGTCCGGATTGCCGGAATCCCAGTTCCACAGCAATTTGCCGCTGCTCGCATCATAGGCGCGGATGACGCCGGACGGCTCCTGCGTCGAATAATTGTCGTTGACCGCGCCGCCGACGATGATCTTGCCGCCGGCGATCAGCGGCGCCGAGGTCGAGTAGTAGTAGCCCGACTTCGGATACGGCATGCCGGTCAACAGATTGAGCGTGCCGCCCTCGGCGAAGGCCGGGCAAACCTGCCCGTTGGCGGCGTCGAGCGCGATCAGCCGCGCATCCGAGGTCGGCAAGTAGACGCGCGCCGCGCAGGGCTGGCCGGCGGCGCCCGCCGCATCGGCATAATAGGAAACGCCCCGGCAGGTCTGGTGCTGGCGGTCCTTGTCGAGCTTGATCTTGGGATCGTAGCGCCACTTCTCCTTGCCGGTCGCCGCATCGACGGCGATGGCGAAGTTGTGCGGCGTGCAGATATAGAGCGTGTCGCCCACTTTGAGCGGTGTCACCTGATAGGTGGTCTCGCCGACATCGTCGGGGCCCTTGACGTCGCCGGTGCGATAGGTCCAGGCCGGCTTCAGGTTGGCGACGTTTTCCGGCGTGATCTGGTCGAGCGGCGAATAGCGCTGGCCGAACTGCGTGCGCCCGTAATAGTGCCATTCGCCCGCAGGCACATCGCCGCCGAGATTGGCGTTGGGGATCACCTTGTCGGTGTCGAGCGCACCGCCGATATCCTTCGGGTCCGTGGTCATCGAATAGCCGGCCACCGCCAGCGAAGCCAGCACGGCAAGGATCAAAGGGGCTCGTCCGTCCGGACCGGCAAGGCCGCGCCGCGCCCACGGCGTCAGCAGCCACAACGCCACCAGCACGATGATGCCGCCGCGCGGGCCGAGCTCCCACCAGTCGAAGCCGGTTTCCCAGACCGCCCAGGCCAGCGTGCCGAGCACGATCGCCGCGTAGAGCCAGAGCGCCGTGGCACGGCGCCGGTAGAGCAGCCAGGCGGCGACCAGGAAGGCGAGACCGACGATGATGTAGTACCAACTGCCGCCCAGCGAAGCCAACCAGATGCCGCCGGCGCCAAGCGCCAGGCCTATGAGGAAGAGAATGAGGGAGGTGATGGTGACAGCCAAGATGATACTCCTTCGACTGTTGCGCGCATGGGCGGGCTAGGGCAACCCGGCATTGCGTGTTGCTCGTGCAACTTTCTCCTGACGGCGGCGCCTGTCAAGCGTAGGTCGCGAGCCCGCGGGCAGCAACCTCGTTCCGCCTGGGATTGTTCCACAACGGCGGTTCCCATATCGGTGAAGCCGCCGTATCGGGCACTTTACCGGAACAAAACGTAGACAGTTCTGGTCTTTCCCTCCCGAATCACTACATTCGGGGGAGATGTCCGGCTTTTCCGAAGACATGCCCTTTTTCGACGAACCCAATGCGCGGCCCACGGCCCCGTCGGGCATTGCCGCGCGCGCCATGGCTGCCCGCGGCGGCCAAAACAATGCGCCCGACTATCTCAGGGGCTTGAATCCCGAGCAGCGGCTGGCGGTGGAGACCACCGAAGGCCCTGTTCTGGTGCTGGCCGGCGCCGGCACCGGCAAGACCCGTGTGCTGACCACCCGCATCGCCCACATCCTTGCCACCGGCAGGGCCTTCCCCTCGCAGATCCTGGCCGTCACTTTCACCAACAAGGCCGCGCGCGAGATGAAGCAGCGCATCGGCATCCTAATCGGCGAAGGCAATGTCGAGGGCATGCCGTGGCTCGGCACCTTCCACTCGATCGGGGTGAAGCTGCTGCGCCGCCACGCCGAGCTTGCCGGGCTGAGGTCCGACTTCACCATCCTCGACACCGACGACGTCGTGCGCTTGATCAAGCAGCTGATCCAGGCCGAGGGCCTGGACGACAAGCGCTGGCCCGCGAAACAGTTCGCCCAGATGATCGACGGCTGGAAGAACAAGGGCCAGGGTCCGGCCGACATCGCCGAGGGCGATGCGCGCAGCTTCGCCAACGGCAAGGGCCGCGAGCTCTACAAGTCCTATCAGGAGCGGCTGCAGACGCTGAACGCCTGCGATTTCGGCGATCTGCTCTGCCACCCGATCCGCATCCTCCGCGCCAATCCCGATGTGCTGAAGGACTATCACCGGCGGTTCAAATACATCCTCGTCGACGAGTACCAGGACACCAACACCGCCCAATACATGTGGCTGCGGCTTCTGGCGCAGAGGCCGAGCGGATCACAACCAGCACGAAGTGGTTCTCCGGGTGGGCGCGTTCCAAGTTTTTCCGGTGTTTCGGATGGAACGGAAGCGGGTGGCTATAGACCCGCAACTCCAGAGGACGAATCAGCAGTTTCGGCCGAAGGCCGCAAGCCCGACCGGGCGTCCGAGCCGTTGCGAGGCCCCCGCGGAGGGCCCACGCCGGCAGGCGCGGAACAGCCCGTGAGCGAAAACAAAGTCAATATCTGCTGCGTCGGCGATGACGACCAGTCGATCTATGGCTGGCGCGGCGCCGAGGTCGACAACATCCTGCGCTTCGACAAGGATTTTCCGGGCGCCACCATCATCCGGCTGGAGCGCAACTACCGCTCGACCGCGCACATACTGGGCGCCGCCTCCCATCTCATCGCCTACAATGAGGGCCGTTTCGGCAAGACGCTGTTCACCGACCGCAACGATCCCGAGGACGGCAAGGTCAACGTCCACGCCGCCTGGGATTCGGAGGAGGAAGCCCGCGCCATCGGCGAGACCATCGAGGCCTACCAGCGCCAGAAGCACAATTTGAACGATATGGCGATCCTGGTCCGCGCGTCCTTTCAGATGCGCGCCTTCGAGGACCGCTTCATCACGCTCGGCCTTAACTACCGCGTCATCGGCGGTCCGCGTTTTTACGAGCGCATGGAAATCCGCGACGCGCTGGCCTTCTTCCGCGTCGTCGCCAACAGCACCGACGACCTCGCCTTCGAGCGCATCGTCAATGTGCCCAAGCGCGGCTTGGGCGAAGCGACCATCCGCCAGATCCACGACACCGCGCGCGCCTTGCGCATCCCGATGCTGGAGGCGGCGGGTACACTGGCGGAAAGCGACGAGCTGAAGCCGAAACCGCGCGCCGCGCTGCGCGAGGTCGCGGCCAATTTCGAACGCTGGCAAAAGGCGCTGGAAACCACGCCGCACACCGAACTCGCCGAGACCATTCTCGAGGAGAGCGGCTACACCGACATGTGGAAGAACGACCGCTCGGCGGAAGCCCCCGGGCGGCTTGAGAACCTGAAGGAACTGATCCGTTCGATGGAGGAGTACGAATCGCTGCGCTCCTTCCTCGAACATGTCGCGCTGGTCATGGATGCCGAGCAGAATGCCGGGCTCGATGCCGTTTCCATCATGACGCTGCACTCGGCCAAGGGCCTCGAATTCGAGACCGTCTTCCTGCCCGGTTGGGAGGAAGGTCTCTTTCCCCATCAGCGCGCGCTCGACGAAGGCGGCCGCTCCGGGCTGGAGGAAGAGCGGCGTCTCGCCTATGTCGGGCTGACGCGGGCCAAGAAGAACCTGCATATCTGGTTCGTCTCCAACCGCCTCATCCACGGGCTCTGGCAATCGACCATCCCGTCGCGCTTTCTCGAGGAACTGCCGGAAGCCCATGTCGAGGTCGCCGAAGCCGGCAACTCCTATGGCGGCTACGGCAATCCCTATGGCGGCGGCTCGTTCGCATCCGGCCGCGGCGGCGGCCAGGGGGCAGGAAGACAGAACCCCTATGGCGCTTCGCGCTTCGACAATATCGGCGGCACTTCGGGCGGCGGGGAAAAATCCGGCGCCTTCTCCAACACCTATTCGACGCCGGGTTGGCAGCGTGCGCAGGCCAACCGCACCGAGGCTACCGACCGCAACTGGGGCACGCGTTCGGGCCATCAGGTCGAACGCATCGGCTATGGTGAAACAGACTCCGGCTACGGCGCCGGCCGCACCAGCGTCAAGGGCCGCACCATCGACGGTGAACTGGTCGCCAAATCCGTCTCCGACACGCCGTCCGCCTTTAGCGTCGGCGACCGCGTCTTCCACCAGAAATTCGGCAACGGCAATATTTCAGCCATCGAGGGCAACAAGCTGACCATCGACTTCGACAAGGCCGGCCAGAAGCGGGTGCTGGACGGGTTTGTGCTGCCAGTGTGAGGCTGCCAGCCTCGAAGGCTGACGTCCCGCCTCAATCCACCTTCTTCTCGCCCTTCTCCCCGGCCTTCACGATATCCCCCGTCGTAAACAGGATTTCCTTCAGTTCCACGCGCCAATCCGTCTTCTGGCGCAGCAGGAATTCGAGGTCCATGCCGAAATGCTTGAACTCCTCGCTCTGCGCGTTCTTCATGATCGCCTTGGCCTGCGGGTTCTTCTCGACCGACATGCGCTGTTCGTACCAGCTGATCGCTTCCGCCTCCTCGATCAGCGAGGTGATCATGCGGGCAAAGGTCCGCACTTCCTGCGACAGTTCTTCCGGCGGTTCGTGGTACTGGTCGAAACCCATGTCGTCCTCCCTCAAAGGCTCGCGGATGGAGCCAGGCATTGGCCCGCGTCCATGAATGCGCGGGACGCGCCACGGGTTCCGGGATCACGGCCACAATTCGGGATGATGGATCCGCGAACTATCTCACGACACTGGCGCAGCGCCGCCCTCTTCCGTGCGCCGCGCGATGAACGCGTCGAGCACGCCTGACGTGGCGGCCGCCGCGGCCGACGGCTCGAAATCGGCAAGGATGCGCTTCCAGATGCCGGTGGCGCGTTCGGTCGCGGTCTTCGAGCCGCTTTGCGTCCAGTTGCCGAAATTCGACCAGTCGGCCACCAGCGGCTCGTAGAAGGCGGTGCGGTAGCGCGCCATGGTGTGGCCGGCGGAGAAGAAGTGGCCGCCCGGCTGCACTTCGGCGATCGCCTCGAAGCCTATTGCGTCGTCGTCGCCGGGGGTCGCCGCACAAAGTTCCGCGACCGTCTGCAGCGCCTCGATGTCGGTGACCAGCTTTTCCAGGGAAACGCTCAAGCCCCCTTCCAGCCAGCCGGCCGCGTGGATGCAGACGGTGGCGCCCGACAGCACCGAGCCCCATAGCGCGAACTGCGTCTCGTGCGCGGCCTGCGCGTCCGAAATATTGGCCGCGCTGCCGCCGCCCGAGCGCCAGGGCAGACCGGTGAAGCGCGCCAATTGGCCTGCGCCCAGTGTCGCCTTCACGTGCTCCGGCGTGCCGAAGGCCGGTGCGCCCGATTTCATGTCGACATTGGAGGAGAAGGAACCATAGACCACCGGCGCGCCCGGCCGCACGATCTGCGCCAGCGTCAGCCCGGCCAGCGCTTCGGCATGCTGCAAGGTCAGCGCGCCGGCCACGGTGATCGGCGCCATCGCACCCGCCAGGCAGAACGGCGTGATGATCAGGACCTGGCCCGCCTTGGCGAAATCGATGATGCCTTGCGCCATCGGAATGTCGAGCTGGCGCGGCGAGTTGGTGTTGATGACGGTGTAGCAATGCGCGCCCGAGCGGAACTCGTCCTCGGACAGCCCGCGCGCCAGCCTGATCATCTCGAAACTGTCATCGACCTGCGGCGTGCCACGCGCGAACACGAACGGAAATTTGTCCGACAGAGTCAGCTGCGCCCGGTTGACGGCATAGTGGCGGAAACGATTGTCGATGTCCTGCGGTTCGATGCACGGCCCCAGCATGTGCAAGACGTCGAAATGCTGCACCAGCTTGATCAACTCCTCGAAGGCGACCAGCGTCCCGGGCCGCCGGCCGCGCTCGAGATCGGTGACATTGGGCGCGCCGGAGCCCGCCAGGAACGTCATCGAGCCCAGTTCGAGCGACAGGTCGCGATCGCGCGCTCCGGCATAAGCGTGGATCGATCGCGGCGCCGAGGCTAAGGCTGCCGCCACCATGTCGCGACCGATGCGCACCATATCGGTGTCGGGGTCGACCAGGGCGCCGGCGCGGGCGAGCACCTCGCGCGCCTCGGGCAGCAGCACCTTGATGCCCAATTCTTCCAGCACGCGCAGCGCCGTGTCGTGGATCGACGCCACCTGGTCGTCGGAAAAGATCGGCTGCGGCAGGAATGGATTCTTCAGCGACCGGTAATTGGGCTTGCGGCTCGATTCGCTGCCTGCCTCGCCCATGCGTCCGCGCCGGCGTTCGCGCCTGGTATCCCGTGCAGCGTCATCGACCATCAGAAACTCCTCCTCATTGCCGCATCGCCCTGCCCTGGGGACCGTAGGGCGAGGCCGCGATGACCCGCGCCGTCCGTTCGACGCCGACAATGTGCACGCAAAGCGCCATCCCCTCCCCGGCGAAACCGTCGTCCACCAACGCCAGCGCGACGCTCTTGCCGATCGTGTAGCCAAATCCGTCCGAGGCGCCGACAACGCCGCCCCCGATGACCACGGCGCGACAGTGCGGCTTCAACCCTCCCGGTCAGTTCGAAGCCGGCATCATATCCGTACTAGACATAAGTGCCTATTATGCCAGGGACGCTCCATGGAGGTCACCAATTCCCGCTCTCCAGCGTTTTTTATCAGCACATGGAGATACCGGCTGACCCGTGTCGCCCACTGTCACGCAAGCATCATGTTGACGCCTTAGATCGCTTTCGGGGAGGCGCGCGCGGCATCATCGATGCGGCACCCTCTTTTTCATTTTTCCTTCGGCCGCTCCGGCGTGCTTCGTCATAAAGAGGATTGTCCATGAAACACCTGTACCGAACCGCCTCGCTCGGCGTCGCGCTGGCCTTGTTCACCGCCCTCACCCCGGCGCTTGCCGATGGCGTGGCTTACATCAACAAGGGCCTTGTCGGCGTCGGCCGCATCCCGGCCGACCAGCGCGACAAGTTCGGCGAGACCTTCGGCTCGGGCTCGGGCATGGCGATCGACATTTCGGGCTGGACACATGATGCCGGCACCTACAAGGGATCGCTCTGGCTACTGCCCGACCGTGGCTACAATGTCGCCGGCACCACCGACTACCGGCCGCGCCTCAACACCATCACCATCGAGTTCACGCCTGTCGCGCCGGGCGCTGCTCCCGCCGCCGGCCAGGAGCAGACGGGCGTCAAGGCGACGCTTGCCGACACCATGCTTCTCACAGACGACACGGGCGCCGATGCCACCGGCCTCGATCCGCTGTCGGACGTACGCGCCGCGGCCGGCGACATGCCGATGCTGCCCGTCGCCACCAATGGCAAGCTCGCGCTCGACAATGAAGCCATCGTGCGGCTGCCGGACGGCTCGATGTTCATCTCCGACGAGTACGGCCCAAACATCTACAGGTTCTCCGCGCAAGGCCGCCTGATGTCGGCGACCCAGCCGCCGGCGGCTCTCGTGCCGATGCGCAAGGGAGCGCCGAACTTCTCCTCCGACAATCCCGGGCCGGGCGCCGCCGACCCTGATCCGAAGGATCCCGAAACCGGGCGCCAGAACAATCAGGGCCTCGAAGGCATGGCGATGACGCCGGACGGCAAGTTTCTCATCGCCGTGCTGCAGTCGGCGCCGCGCCAGGATGGCGGCGATTCACCCTCGACACGGCAGAACACGCGGGCGCTGGTCTATGATGCCTCCGACCTCGCCCATCTGAAGCTCGCGCATGAATATGTCGTGCCGCTGCCGGTGTTCAAGGATGCCAAGGGCAAGACCAAAATCGCCGCGCAGAGCGAGATCGTGGCGCTTTCGGACACATCCTTCCTGATGCTGGCGCGCGACAGCGGCAACGGCCAGGGCCTGAAGAAGGGTGACGCTTCGCTCTACCGCCAGATCAACATCGTCGACGTCTCCGGCGCGACCGACATCGCGGGCGGCGCCTTCGATGCGGCCGACAAGCCGGTCGCCCCCAAGGGCGTGCTTGATCCCTCGGTGACGCCGGCCAAGCTGACGCCGTTCATCGACATCAACGACGCCACCGCGCTTGGCCACTTCGGCCTGCACAATGGCGGCGCGAAGGACCACAACGAGCTTTCGGAGAAGTGGGAAGCCATGTCGTTGGCCAGCGTCCTCGATCCGAAGCTGCCCGACGACTATTTCCTGTTCGTCGGCAACGACAATGACTTCCTCGCCCAGGACGGCTTCCAGGTCGGCGCGCCTTACAAGGCCGATGACGGCGCCGATGTCGACACCATGTTCCTGGTCTATCAGGTCACGCTGCCGGGTCTCGGCAAGAAGTAAGGATCACTGCTCAAGCGGGCGCGCCTGGCGCGTCCGCCTGTGCAGGTCGTGAAGGCCTACTTCAGGAATTCCGCGTCCTTCGGCACACCGGCATCGATCGGCTCGGCCGTCCTGCTCGACACGGCGATGATCTTGCCGGCGGCCGACAGGTTGGGCCGCACCAAGACCTGAGCGGGAGGTCGATGACGTCCTGGTTCATAAGCGCACGCAGCCGGACGACGCGTTCTTGCCGATCGAATTCCGTTCCGGCGAGCCTGACCGATCGACGGTCACTGCGCCTCGGCGCAGGGTGCATCTCGGTCCGGCCTGCGGTATCGTCGCGGGCCAGAGTCACATTTGCCAGGTTGGCCGCCATGGACGAAAAAATGCCCGCACGCCGGCGTACCGGCGACCTGACCAGCGGCCCGATCCCGCGCACGCTGCTGCTCTTCGCCTTGCCGGTGCTCGGCTCCAACGTGCTGCAATCGCTGAACGGCTCGGTCAACGCCGTCTGGGTGGGCCGCTTCCTCGGCGAGTCGGCGCTGACCGCGACGTCCAACGCCAACCTCGTCCTGTTCCTGATCCTCGGCACGGTGTTCGGCATCGGCATGGCGGCCACAATCCTGGTGGCGCAGTCGGTCGGCGCCCGCGACCTGCCCGAGGCGCGCCGCATCGTCGGCACCAGCGCCACCTTCTTCTTCCTCGTTTCGGTGGTGTTCGCGGTCTGCGGCTGGATCTGGGTCGATGCCATCCTGGGCGCGCTCGGCACGCCGGCCGACGCCTTGCCGCTCGCACGCTCCTACCTGCGCATCATCTTCGTCGCCGTGCCGATGATGAACCTTCTGTCCTTCGTCATGACCGTGCTGCGCGGTGCGGGCGATTCACGCACCCCCTTCATCTTCATGGCGCTGGCGGTCGTGCTCGACATCGTGCTCAATCCCCTGCTCATCCGCGGCATCGGCCCGTTTCCTGAACTCGGCATCGCCGGTTCCGCCACCTCGACGCTGATCGGCCAGACCGTGAGCGTCGTCGCCATCCTCGTCGTGCTCTACGCGCGCAAGCATCCGTTGCGGCTGGCCGGCGCCAATCTCGTCCTGCTGCGCCCGGATCCGGCGCTGCTGCGCATCGTCGTCTTCAAGGGCGTGCCGATGGGCCTGCAGATGATCGTCATCTCGGCGGCCGCCCTGACGGTGATGGGCATCGTCAACTCCTATGGTTCGCAGGTCGCCGCCGCCTACGGCATCGCCGCGCAGCTCTGGACCTACATCCAGATGCCGGCGCTCGCCATCGGCGCCGCGGTCTCTTCCATGGCGGCGCAGAATGTCGGCGCCGGTCGCTGGGACCGGATCGGCCGCATCGCCGCCTCCGGCGTCGGTTTCAACCTTGTCCTGACCGGCGCCCTCGTCGCGCTGCTATGGGTCTTCGACCGTTCGATCCTGAGCCTGTTCCTGAGCAGCGACAGCGCGGCGATCGATATCGCCGCCCATATCAACACGGCCGCGTCCTGGTCGTTCATCCTGTTCGGCATCACCATCGTGCTGTTCGCCACGGTGCGCGCCACGGGTGCCGTGATGCCGCCGCTGATCATCCTGGTCATCTCGGTGCTCGTCGTGCGCACCGGCTTTGCCTATTACATGCGCGGCGTGATCGGCGAGGAAGCGCTGTGGTGGAGTTTTCCGGCCGGTTCGATCACCTCTCTGATCCTGGCCGCGATCTACTACCGCTTCGGCGGCTGGCGCAGCTTGCACATGATCGAGAACAGGCCGGCTGCCGGCGAACCGCCCGACACCGGCCTTGGCATGCCGCGCCAGCGCGCGAACATGGCGCCTGAAACGCCGAACGGCTGATGCCGCCCGCCTTGCCGGCGTGCCTTGCCGGGCTGGCGCGGCGGTCTCAGCGCCTCTGTCCGAGCCCGAAGGCGAGCGCCACCAGCGCGAACGCGATGATCATGGCCGCGAAGGCCAGGCTCGCGACGACAGCACTGGCATAAGTCGACACGACGCCGATGCCGATGACAGGCAAGGCGTTGCCGACAAAGCAGCAGACGAAGAAACTGGACACGACCTCGGCGCGGCGATCCCGCGGCGCGATCTCGTTCACCACTTGCAGGCCGCCGCGATAGCCGAGCGCTGCCGCCACGCCGCAGCAGGCCGTCGCCGCGATCATCAGCGCAATCGAGGCCAGCATCTGCGCCGCCACCACAAGCATGGTGCTTGGGATCATCAAGGCCAGCGCGGCCAGCATCGCCTTGCTGCTCCCCATCCGCGCCAGCGCCACGATGCTGATTGCCGCGACCATCGCCAGTTCGAAGAACAGCGCACCGGCCACGGCGTGGTTGGCCTCATGCAGTTGCTGCGCCAGGATGCTCGGCGCCACCGCCGCATAGAAGCCGACCAGCGCCATCGCGCCAAAGCCGGTCACCGCCGGCGCCACGAAGCGCGAACGGATCTGCGCCGGCACGGAAAGCCGCGGCCGCATGGAGACCTTGCCAAGGCCGCCTGGCTTCATCACCGTTTCGCGCGTGCGCCAGACCATGATCGTCACCACCGCGAGCGTCGCCAGGTAGACAATGAAGACCAGACGCAATGGCCACGGCTCGTATTGGGCCAGCAGCCCCGAAACAAGCGCCCCGAAACCGAGGCCGAGAAAGTTGGTGCTGGTGGCGATGACGCTGGCGCGCGACCTGCCGGCCTCTGGAAGAAGCTCGGCGATCCACGCGGTTCCCGTCCCGGCGCCCACGCCGATGCCAAGTCCGCTCAGGATCCGCGCAACATCGAGCGACGCGACATTGCCGGCAAACAGGAACACAACCGCGCTGATGACGGCGACGATCATGGCTGCAAGCGCCGCCGGCCGGCGCCCGACGACATCCGAAACGCTGCCGAACACCAGCAGGGCGCCGAGATTGCCGACGACATAGACCGCGTAGATCAGCGTCAAGGTGATTTGCGAAAAGCCGAATTGCTGCTTGTAGACGATATAGAGAGGCGTCAGCACCGTGCTGCCGGCAAACAGCACCGCGATCATCGCCGCGACAGTCGGGATCGCGAGGACGTCGCTGCCGGCTTCGTTCTGAGTTTGCGTCAGATCGCGAAAGGCCATGGCCAACCTCGTCACCAGGTTCAGGGGTCGCGACGTTAACGCGTCCTCACCGCCGACGTTCCGGTGGACGGCCAGGCTCCTGACACCACGGTGGGCATTGCCCGGCCGGCAAGCCGATGATCGCAAAAAATGGCTCGGGGCCAGCGGAGGGAGCGGCGGGCCAAGAACCTCCTGAAAGCCGAATTGAAGCGAAAGGGCCTGACATATGCACAGCTCGCCGAAAAACTGGCAACTATGGACATTCACGAAACCGAGCGTAATTTGAACAACAAAATAAGCCGAGGGGGCTTTAGTGCAGCGTTTTTGCTTCAATGCCTGACGGCGGTAGGCACGACTACGTTACGTTTGGATGGATAGCCACGATTATCGGCCTGTTGCTCTTTGGGGCGCTAGGGCAGTCATACACCACCAGCAAACATCAAAGTTCCTACTATGCACAGCGTTGCGCCCAGCAATATCCAGACAGCCCCTTTGCTGCCGCCAGTGTCCATCCCTTTACCGGCAAGCCAGAAGCCCAGCCACCCGACAATGGCCAGAACGCCCAGCCTGATTGGTGTGATCTCGCAGCCCAGCAATCGGTCGCTGAAGACACCACAGGAATGCATTGGGCTTCGTGGGCTGGCGTCGTTTTCACCGTCATAGGTATTTTCTTTATCTGGCGCACCCTCAACGCCAATACCGCTGCGGTCGAACAGGCCCGCACGGCCAACGACATCGCTGGTCGCTCTAATGAAGCCCAACTGCGGGCCTATCTGGCCGTGCAATCCATCGAAATCATTCAGACTGGCAGCGAATGGATGCCAAACATCCGTATCAAATTTAAAAACTTCGGTCAGACGCCTGCCTACGATTTGACGAACATCTGCGACTACGATTTCCAAGACCGGAAATCCGGCCGGAAACCGCGCCGCCAGGTTCGTGGCGCTCGCCTGCTGGTCGGCAAAATGGATCTCGCCCCCACACAGGATATGACGTCGACTCTCCTGATAAGCATGGGCGAGTGGGCAAGACGAAAACCGATGCTTGAACTTAATAAGAACAGGGAAATCGAAACCGATTTGTACGTGTTCGGGAAACTGCACTACCGCGACGCCTTTTCCAACAAGCCGAACCGATGGACGGAATACCGGTTCAGGCTCGACGTTGACGAAGACGGCGTTATCGACGGCGAAGGCTTTCACCTTACCCAAGAGGGAAATGAATCCAACTAGCATCGCGGCAACGCCGCGCGCGCGATCACAGCACGGCTTCAGCGCTTGGTGCGTTTGCTACATAAGACCGGAAGTTTCCCCTGATATAGTTGAGGAATTTTGCGTACGCCGTTTATCGGCATGCCAACATCCGCTAACGATTTACTATCTTTCGGCAATTCGTCGCGGACCGAGGTGGTGATCATGGGCAAAGGCAGGGTCGAGGCATTCACCGACGGCGTGGTGGCGATCATCATCACCATCATGGTGCTGGACCTGAAGGTACCGGAAGGCGAGGATTTTTCGGCGCTGCTGCCGCAGTGGCCGGTCTTCCTGTGCTACGTGCTTTCGTTCATCAATGTCGGCATCTACTGGAACAATCTGCACAACATGTTCCATACCGTGCAGCGTGTCGACGGCCGCGTGCTGTGGGCGAACCTGCATCTGCTGTTCTGGTTGTCCCTGATGCCGGTGACGACCGCCTTCATGGGCGAGAACCATTTCGCCGCGGTTCCGGTCGCGGTCTATGGTTTTGACCTTGTAATGTGTGCGACCGCCTACAGCATCCTGGTCATTGCGCTGCATCGGCTGCATGGGCCGGACACCGCATTCGCCAAGGCAATCGGCCGCGATCGCAAGGGAAGGATTTCGCTCGCCGTCTACATAGCGGCCGTTGGGCTGACCTTCCTCGACCGGTGGATCGGCGTGGCGCTCTATGTCGCCGTCGCCCTGATCTGGCTGGTGCCGGACACGCGCTTTGCGCGGGTGATCGAAAAATAGCCATCTGCCTGACGCAATCCGGCAGGGCAAACCGCTTCACACGTTTCGTGGAATTGCCTAACCGCGCATCGCCTTCAGCTTTTCCGCCACGGAAGCGGTCAGATCGGCATAGCGCTCTTCCAGCCGCTCCGCCGCCTTGATGATCGAGAAATCATGGCCGAACTTTTCCAGCGCCATGCGCAGTTTCTCGACGAACTCGGCCTGTTGCTCGAGCGCCGAAAACAGAGTCTTCACCTGGGCTTCGCTGATATCGGGGTTGGCCAGCATCTGCGGCACCTCGCGCCCCATCCGGTCGCCGGTGGCGGTCTGTTCCTTCAGAATTGCAACCCAATCCGTCAATCGGAAATCTCCTTTTTGGCGTGGTAGCATGCGCAGCCCCGACCGGGCCGGTCAACCCGACAAGCCCGACGGAGGCTTGCGCAGGCCCGTTCCGGCGCTAAGTTCGGCGCCATCAAAAAAAGGAAACCATCGCCGATGATCGCCGACACCGAGATCCAGACCGCCCTGCCAGCGCTTGCCCCTAGCAACACCGCCGTCATTACCGGCGCCGCCAGCGGCATCGGCCTTGCCGCGGCCAAACGGCTGGCGCTGATGGGCATGAAGATCGTGCTGGCCGACATTGGCGGGCCGCGCCTCGACGATGCCGCGCGGGCCGTCTCCGCGATTGCCGGTGACGACGCCGTGCTTGCCGTCGCATCGGACGTTTCGAAGGCCGATGAGGTCGATCGCCTCGCCGACCGGGCATTCGGCGCCTTCGGCGAGGTCTCGCTGCTGATGAACAATGCCGGTGTCGGCGACAACCCCGGAAAGCCCTGGGAAAACCGCGACGGCTGGAAGCGGCTGCTCGACGTCAATTTCTGGGGCGTGGTGCATGGCGTCGAAGCTTTCGCGCCGCGCATGCTGGCGTCGGCCAAGCCGGGCCTGATCGTCAACACCGGCTCCAAGCAAGGCATCACCACACCGCCCGGCAACCTCGCCTACAACGTTTCCAAGGCTGGCGTGAAAACCTTTACCGAGGGCTTGGCGCATGCGCTGCGCAATGAACCCGGCGCCCGCCTGTCGGCGCATCTGCTCATCCCCGGCTTCACCTATACCGGCCTCACCGAAGGCGCGACCGAAAAGCCGGCCGGAGCGTGGACAGGCGAACAGGTGGTTGATTTCATGCTGGAATCGCTGGTCGAGGGCGACTTCTATATCCTGTGTCCCGACAATGAGGCGGCGCGACCCATGGACGAAAAGCGCATGGCCTGGGCGATCGGCGACATCATCGAAAACCGCCCTGCCCTGTCGCGCTGGCACCCCGACCACAAGGATGCATTCGCGGCGTTCATGAAGCGATGAGCATGTCCCGAACATTGGCTGCGGTGCGGATCACATAACTCGAACACCGGCGGAACACTCGGGATTGACCGCGGGTTCAGCCGCCGGCGCTTCGTGCCACCTCTTTTTTCGGTTTGCGTTTTGCCGCCACGACTTTCTTTGCGGCCATGGTCGCGACTTTGTCGTCATGCCGCTTCGCCGCGACCTCGCATTTGGCGCGGATCTCCTGGACCTCGGCTTCAGTCAGGTGCTCGATGCCGATGAAGGTGTTTTTGGCCTCGCTCACCCGTATCAACTCGTCGAGCTTGGCCTGGATCGCGGCGCCGTCCCGATTCTGGGTGTTTTGGATGAGAAACACCATCAGGAAGGTGATGATCGTGGTTCCGGTGTTGATCACCAGCTGCCAGGTGTCGGAAAAATTGAAGAACGGCCCACTCACCGCCCAGACGATAACGATCAGGCAACACACCGCAAATGTCAGCGGTAGTCCGGTGAGATGGGCGATCTGGTTGGCGAATTTGGTGAAAAGCTTCTCGATCATGAGGTCCCTCAAAACAGCGCCGCGTCATGCGGTCCGCCGGAAGAAACAACCAGCAGCCATTTCGGGTTCCCGCCGGTAAAAAATACGACCCACGCAATCGAATGCACGCAAAGCGCGCATCTGGAACAAAACACACCTTATCGGTTTAAGGTCATTGTAGCCGTGCAGGCAAAGAGCCTGTTCCTTCCGCTTCACAGCGGTTTACCTCCAGCCCCTTCCGCTGCGCCACCCCCGCATGGCGGAAGGGGTTTCATTCCGTCAGACGGCGTCGTTTTCCCAGCGGTCGAGGAAAGCCTCGATCGGCATTGCCTGCATGTCGGGAACCGCCCTGGCGAGTTTCTCGACGGGCCAGTCCCACCAGGCGAGAGCTTCGATGCGTGCCGCTATTTCAGGGGCAAAGCGCTGCTTGAGCGGCTTCGCCGGCACGCCGGCAACGATCGTGTAGGACGGCACGTCCCGCGTCACCACCGCATTGGCGCCGACGACGGCGCCATTGCCGATGGCGATCCCAGGCAAGATGACCGCGCCATGGCCGATCCACACATCATGGCCGATGGTCACGGCCTTCGACCGCCGCCGCTCGCGGAACGCGGCATCGACGCCCAGCCAGCGGAAATACTCGTTCGGCCGATAGCTGACCTTGTGCTGGGTCAGCCGCTCGATCGGATGCTCCAGCGCATTGATGCGGCTGTTGGCGGCGATCGAGCAGAATTTGCCGATCGTCGTGTAGATCGCCTCGGCATGGCGTTCGAAATAGGAGAAATCGCCGACGATGACCTCGCGCAGCACGACGCGTTCGCCGATCGCGGCGTAGCGGCCAAGCTTGCAGCCCTTCATCTCAGCGGTTGGATGAATGCGCGGCTCGGGATCTTTCGCAACGAGATCTTCAGAACGGTCCATGCCGGCGGCTTTACGTCAGAGCGATTGGTCCCGCAAGCGGGGCCAATCGCCAGCCAGAACAGGACAGGGTAGAGTTCGACCCGCCTATTTCGGCTTGCCGTTGCTCCACACCACGTTCTGGCCATAGAGCGGCACCGTCGTAACCGACATCTTGGCCGAGCCGTTCTGGACTTGGCGCGAATGCGACAGATAGATCAAGGTCTCGTTGGCCTTGTCGTAGATGCGGTTCACCACCTGCTTCTTCCAGATCAGGCTGATGCCTTGTTTGAAAACCTCCTCGCCGCCTTCGCTCATATCAATATCCCCGATGGTGATCGGACCGGTCTGACGGCAGGAGATCGAGGAATCGCTGGGATCCTCGAACCAGTTGCCCTTGTGCAAGCGGTCGATGACACTGCGATCGAAATAGGAAACGTGGCAGGTCACGCCCTCCACTTTCGGATCCTTGATCGCCTCGACGATGATGTCGTTGCCGATCCAGTCGACGCCGACCTTGCCAACTTCCTCGGCAATGGCGCTACCGGCGGCAAGCACGACACACGCGGCCAAAGCACCGCCGATCAGTTTTCGCCCAATCAAGCCTCGTCCTATCAATCCTGGCCCAGTCAATCCCGGCAAAGAATCCTCCTGCGGTTCGAGTTGCCGGGGTCTCAGGTGGGGCCAAGGCTGGCACATTGCAAGCCGGAAGGTCGGATCAAACCGCAGGCATCCGCCACAGCCGGTTGCGTCAACGCGGCATCTTTGCGTGTACCCCGTCGAACCGCTAAGACTGTGGCCTACAACGGGTGCATGGTTCTGGCCGGCGCGCCGTGACATTACGGACGGACTTTTTTGATGATGCGTTCTATCCTGGTCGGCATTCTCATTCTGATGGCGGCCGGCATCGGCTGGCTGACTTTCGACTGGTATCGCGGTCACTATGGCGGCGAACCGTTCGGCGCGCCCTTTACCCTGGTCGACCAGAAAGGCGCACCGATCACCGAAGCCGCTTTCCGGGGCCAGCCCAGCGTCGTCTTTTTCGGCTTCACCCACTGCCCCGAAGTTTGCCCGACCACGCTGTTCGAACTCTCCGGCTGGCTGAAGACGCTCGGCGACGACGGCAAGAACCTGCATGCCTATTTCGTATCGGTCGATCCGGAGCGCGATACGCCGCCGGTGATGAACGCCTATGTCAGCAATTTCTCCGACCGCATCACCGGCATTACCGGCGATCCGGACAAGGTCCATGCCATGGCCAAGGCGTTCGGCATCTATTGGAAGAAGGTCGATACCGGCGACGGCGACTACACCATGGACCACACCGCCTCGGTGCTGCTGCTCAACGCCAAGGGCGACTTCGCGGGCACGATCGCCTATGGCGAGAATGCCAGCACCGCCGTGGAGAAGCTGAAGCGCCTCGCCGCGAAGGGCTGACAAGAATTCACATGACCCAGACGCGGCTCCATTTCACCACCGGAAAGATCGAGGCCGAGCGCATCTTCGCGGCGCTCGAAACAGCCTTCGAGGATGAGGGCCTGCCGATCGCCGTGCTGGAGGTCGATGAAGACGCCGACATCCACGAGGTCTCGCTCTACGCCGATGGCGACGTCGAAGCGGTCGAGGCGCGGCTGAAGGATGTTCTCGCCGGCCTGGCTTTGTCGAGACCGGTCCAGCGCGAGGCGTTGCCCGACATCGACTGGGTGGCACGGTCCCTGGAAGGGTTGAAGCCGGTGCGCGCCGGCCGTTTCTTCGTCCACGGCGCGCATGACAGCAGGAAGCGCCACAGCGGCGAACTCGCCATCGAGATCGAGGCGGGCCTTGCCTTCGGCACCGGCCATCATGGCACCACCGCGGGCTGCCTCGAAATGCTGGAGAAAGTCGTGCGGCGCGAGCACCCGCGCAACGCGCTCGACCTCGGTACCGGCAGCGCGGTGCTGGCGATCGCCGTTGCCAAGCTGGCGCATATTCCGGTGCTGGCCACCGACATCGATCCGGTCGCGGTCAAGGTTGCCGCCGCCAATGCGCGTCTGAATCACGTCAAAGGCCTGATCGAGACGGTGACCGCGCCTGGCTTTCACCACCCGATCTTTGCCAGGCGCGCGCCCTTCGACCTCATCGTCGCCAACATATTGGCGCGGCCGCTGATGCGGCTGGCACCGCAAATGGCAGGGCATGTCACGCTTGGCGGCTCGATCGTGCTGTCAGGCATTCTCGACCGCCAGCGCGACGCTGTGATCTCGGCCTATGTCGGCCAGAATTTCCGCCACGTCAGTACCTTGCACCGCGAAGGCTGGGTGACGATCCATCTCAAGCGTTGAGGCCGGCAAGGCGGTGGCCGGCCCTCAACGGTCCCGGTTGCTGGACTTCGATGCGTGTCGGCAAGAGAATGCCGCCGCCGCCCCTTTATCCATGGCTGGACCAGCCTCATTTGGTTGTCACCCGGCGGACGCTGTAGCAATTTGCACCAGCCGGAAAATCGATTCCGCTTTCCAGGCCCATAGATTACGGTCGAGCGGATACCAAGGAGGCCCATCATGTTCCAGAGCTTCGATTCCGCGGGCGATCCGGCGGTCGGCAAGCCGCGCGTGGCGCTGCTGCGCCAGTGGCTGGGCGCCAATGGCCTCGATGGCTTCATCGTTCCGCGCGCTGACGAGCACCAGGGCGAATACGTCGCCGACCGGTCGGCACGGCTGAAATGGCTGACCGGCTTCAGCGGCTCGGCCGGCGTCGCCATCGTGCTGCGCGACCGTGCCTTCGTCTTTGTCGACGGGCGCTACACGCTGCAGGTGCGCAATGAGGTCGATCTCGGCATCTTTTCGATCGAAAGCCTGGTCGACAATCCGCCCGCCGTCTGGCTCAAGGACAACATCGGCAAGGGGGCGCGGCTGGGCTTCGATCCCTGGCTGCACACCATCGGCGAGGTCAAGGCGCTGCAGGCCTCCGCCGACAAGACCGGCGCGGTGCTGGTGCCGCTCGACAGGAACCCGATCGACATCATCTGGAAGGATCAGCCCGCCGCACCCGTGACCCCGATCGAGCTTCATCCGATCGGCTTTGCCGGCGAACTCGCCAAGGACAAGCTGGCGCGGCTGGCGACGGCGATCGGCAAGGACGGCGCCACCCATGCGGTGCTGACCGACCCATCATCCATCGCCTGGGCCTTCAACATCCGTGGCGGTGACGTGCCGCACACGCCGCTGGCGCTCGGCTTCGCCATACTCGCCGCCGACGGGTCGCACCAGCTTTTCATCGATCGGCGCAAGTTCTCGCGCCAGGTGGCGGCCTACCTCACCCAGCTCGCCGATCCGCATGAGCCCGGCGAATTCGAAGCGGCGATCGCCGCACTTGCGAAAAGCGGCGCGAAAATCGCGCTCGATCCGGTGCTGGCCGCCGACCGGCTGCGCACGCTGGTCGAGGACAATGGCGGCACGGTGATTGCCGCGCCCGACCCTGCCCGCATTCCGCGCGCCACCAAGAACCAGGCCGAGATCAACGGCTCGCGCGCCGCGCATCGCCGCGACGGCGCGGCGGTGGCCAAGCTGTTGTGCTGGCTGGAGCGCCAGAAACCCGGCTCACTCGACGAAATCGCGGTTGTCACCAGGCTCGAAGAAACCCGCCGGCAGACCGGCGAGGAAACGCAGATGCCGCTGCGCGACGTCTCTTTCGACACCATTTCGGGCGCCGGCCCGAACGGCGCCATCATGCATTACCGCGTCTCGCGCACCACCAGCCGCAAGCTCCAGGCCGGTGAGCTGTTCCTGCTCGATTCCGGCGCGCAATACCAGGACGGCACGACAGACATCACCCGCACCGTGCCGATCGGCCAGCCGACCGAAGAGATGCGCGAGCGCTTCACGCTGGTGCTGAAAGGCATGATCGGCATTTCCACGCTGCGCTTCCCCGCCGGCACGCGCGGCTCGGAGATCGACGCCGTCGCCCGCATGGCGCTGTGGAGGCATGGCTGCGACTTCGCCCATGGCACCGGCCATGGTGTCGGCTCATACCTGGCCGTCCATGAGGGTCCGCAGCGCATCGCCCGCACCGGCACCGAAAAGCTGCTCGAAGGCATGATGCTGTCGAACGAACCCGGCTACTACAAGGAAGGCGCCTACGGCATCCGCATCGAGAACCTCATCCTGGTGACGCCGGCCGAACAGATCGAGGGCGGCGACATCGCCATGCACGGTTTCGAGACGCTGACGCTGGCCCCGATCGACGTCAGGCTGGTGCGATCGGATCTGCTGACGCGAGACGAATTGCACTGGCTCGACTCTTACCACGCCCGCGTGCTGGCCGAGATCGGTCCGATGCTCGACGGCGAAACGCTGGCCTGGCTCGAAAAGGCAACGGCACCGCTGCCGCACGACGCGAAGATTTGATTTTCTGAAGCGCTGAAGGGCGTGTCGAGGTTCAGGCCAGGCCGGTTCGAAAACGGTTGATACGGAGAACCGGATTGGAGCACCGAAGCGCAGGTATCGGCCGTCTGCGGGCCGGAATCACCTGGATATCGATACGCCCTACCCGACGAACTGGCGCGCTACGATCAATACAGCCGCGCCCGCCAGAAACATCGCCATCAGCCCGCCACGCAGCGCCACCAGCGCGGAGACGACCAGCGCTGCCCACTCCGCCGGGCCCGCGCCGAGCGCCGCCGGCGCCACCAGCGTCGTCAGCACCGCCGCAGGCACGGCGTTGAGCCCGGCCTCGACGCGCGGATGGATGTGATCGAAACGCGAGATGACCAGATGCCCGCCAATACGGGTGAGATAGGTGGCGATGGCGCCGGCGATGATGATCCAGAAGGTCGTGCTCATGGCCTTGTCTCCACACCGCTGTGATGCGGCGGCAGGACGACGGCGAGCAACACACCGGCGATGGCGCCGATCGAAACGTGCCAGGGCGAACCCACTGTCTTGTAGGCGATGATCGAGGCGCAGGCACTGGCGACGACCACCGGCAGCCACAGCGGCCGCTTGCGGAAGCCCATCACCAGGCCAAGGAAATAGATCGGCAGCAGGAAATCGATGCCCAGGGCATGGGGATCGGGAATGAGCTTTCCAAACAGCGCGCCGAGCGCGCTTTCGATGGTCCAGAATACATAGACCGGCAGCCCAAGTCCCAGATACCAGGCAAAGCCGACGGTCTGGCCCGACTGGGCCCTGGCCTCGGCGACGGCGAATTGCGGATCGGTGAGGATGAAGAAACCGAGCGCCTGCTGCACCCCGGACCAGTGCGCGATGCGCCGGCCAATGCCGGCGGAATAGAGCACGTGGCGGAAATTGACGGCGAAGATCGACAGCACGATCAGCCACGGCGCGACATGCTGGCCGAACAGTTCTATGCCGACCATCTGGCTGGCGCCGCCGAAGATCAGCGCGCTCATCAGGAAGGCTTCGAAAACGGAAAAGCCGTTGTCGACGGCGATCGCGCCGAACAGCAGCCCGAATGGCGCCGCCGCCACCACGACCGGCATGGAGAGCCGTACGCCTTGCCAGAAATCGCTTTTCACGCCGTTCTCGGAAATTGCTTGCGCCGACATGTCTCTCCCCGGTCAGAGGGCTGATGTAGGAAGCACTGCCCGGCTTGTCACACGAATTCGCTTGAGCCAAACGATCAGCGGAAATGATCCCTGTTAGGATTCACGCGATATCCTATTGTCGCCCGGCAGGCATTTGGCAGAAATACACGAGGGGGATTCTAATGATTGCTTATGATTTCACCGGCAGGCACGCAGTCGTCACCGGGGCCGGTGGCGGCATGGGCGAGGCGATCACGCTGGCGTTGCTCGATGCCGGCGCGTCGGTCACCGCCATCGACGTCAAGCCACGCCCGACAGCGCTCGCCGCCTATGACGACCGGCTGACCTTCGCCCAGGGCGACCTCACCGACGCCGGCTTTGTTGAACGGACCATCGGCGCTGCGGGCCGCGAACGCGGCGGTATCGACTATCTCGCCAATGTCGCAGGCGTGCTCTGGTTCGGCCGCGACAAGTCGGCTCTCGAGATGGACCTCGACGTCTGGGACCAGGTCTTCAACATCAACCTGAAATCCTTCGTGCACACGGCGCGCGCGGTTGTTCCGCAAATGCGCGCCGGCGGGCGTGGCGGCGCCATGGTGCATTTCTCGACCATCCAGTGGTATCGCGGCGATCCGAAGCCACAGGATGCCTACCAGGCGTCGAAGGCCGGCGTCTGCGCGCTGTCGAAGTCGCTCGCCATGCAGTTGGCCGGCGAGCGCATCCGCTCCAACGCCATCTGCCCGGGCATGGCGCTGACGCCGCTGCAGGCGCGTTGGGACACCGAGGAGAAGCGCGCCGCCGTCGCCGACTACACACCGCTCGGCCGCATCGGCACGCCGCAGGACATGGCCAACGCCGCGCTCTTCCTGCTTTCCGACGCGGCAAGCTACATCACCGGAATAGAGCTGGCCGTCGATGGGGGTCTCCTGATGCGGATGTAGCCCGCCCTGTCCAACGGATCGGAAAACTAACCGGTCACCTTGCCCTGGATCGCCCTGCCCCAGTCGAGCAGCGGCTTGGCGCGTAATGTAAACTCGACAAGCTCGTCGACCAGCGCCGGCGCGTGAATTTCGGTCGGATTGATGACACGCTGGACGACGAAATGCCGGTTGCGCACGGCCTCCGCGAGATCGGCGTCCGCGATCTGCTCAAAACCGCGCGGCGCCCGCTTCATGCGGCCTTCGGTTTCGAATTCAAGGCCGTTTTTCTTCAACGTTGAAAGCAGCTTGCGGAATTCGCCGGGCCGATCGGTGATCGCCCTGCGCATCGCCAGCAAGAGCGGCGGCTCAGGGTTCCACCAGGCCACGTCGGCAAAGCAGCGCTCGAGCCCGATATGCACGTAGAAGACGCCCAGGCCTGTCTTGCTGCCGTCTGGTGACAGAATGGCCGAAACATGCCTGTTGTAGGGACGTTTGTCCTTGGCAAAGCGGACGTCGCGATTGATGCGGAACAGCGATTTCTTGCGGTCGCCGCGCAGACCAAGCCCCGCCGTTGCGAACCGCTCCGTAAGGACCTCGACCAGATCGCCGATCGGCCCATGCAGATCGCTGTCGAAAAGCGCGCGGTTCTCCGCAAACCATTCGCGGCTCTGGTGGAAATCCAGCGCCTTGAAGAACGGCATGGCTTTCGGACCAAACCCTTTGAACGTTCCGTCCGTCACGACTTGCCGACCCGCTGCAGCCAGGTGTCCTCGTCTATGACCTCGACGCCGAGTTCGCTGGCAAGCTTGAGCTTTGAGCCCGCACCCGGTCCCGCCACCAAAAGATCGGTCTTGGCCGAAACCGAACCGGCCACCTTGGCGCCGAGACGTTCGGCCATCGCCTTGGCTTCGGAACGGGTCATCTTTTCCAGCGAACCGGTAAAGACAATCGTCTTGCCGGCGACTTCGCTGTCGGCCGAGACGGTGACGATATAGGGCTTCGGCTTGACCTGTTGCAGCAACTTCTCGAGCACCTCGTCATTGCGCTCGTTGCCGAAGAAATCGCGCAGCGCATCGATCACCGTATCGCCAATGCCGTTGATCGACGGGAAGACCGAATGCGGATCCTCCGCCGCCGCCGTCTCCTTGCCGACGCGGATAAGCTCCTCGATGGTCGAGAATGTTCGCGCAAGCACGGCGGCCGTTGTCTCGCCTATATGGCGGATGCCGAGCGCGAAGATGAAGCGGTCGAGCTCCGGCTCGCGGCGCGAATCGATGGCCGCGAACAATTTGTCGAGGCCTTCGTAATTGCGGTCCTCGACGCTGCGCACATTCTTGCGGGTCTTGCCGGATGCGGCCTCGCGTTGCCTGGCCTGCTCCTCGCGCCGCTCGGCCAGCGCCTTGGTCACGGCGGGGCGGCGCTCCCTGAGCGTGAAGATGTCGGCGGCTGTCTTGATCAAACCCGCATTGAAAAACGTGTCGATGTTCTCCGCGCCCAGGCCTTCGATATCCAGGGCGCCGCGCGACACGAAGTGGCGCAGCCCCTCCACGGCCTGCGCCGGGCAGATCAGTTCGCCCGTGCAGCGGCGGCGCGAATCCTCCTTGCCGGTCTTCTCGTTGATCTCGCGCGTCGCCGGCGAGCCGCAGATCGGGCAAGAGTGCGGGAATTCGTACGGCACGGCATCGGGCGGACGCTTGTCGATGACGACGCTGACGATCTGCGGGATGACGTCCCCTGCCCGCTGGATCACCACCGTGTCGCCGATGCGCACGTCGATGCCGTCGCGGATCGGCTGGCCGGTGCTGTCCAGGCCCTTGATATAATCTTCATTGTGCAGCGTGACGTTCTCCACCACCACGCCGCCGACCGTCACCGGCGCAAGCCGCGCGACCGGCGCCAGCGTGCCGGTTCGGCCGACCTGGATGTCGATCCTCTGCACGGTCGTCATCGCCTGTTCGGCCGGGAATTTGTGCGCGACGGCCCAGCGCGGCTCACCGGTGACGAAACCCCAGCGGCGCTGCAGCTCCAGCTGGTCGACCTTGTAGACGACCCCGTCTATGTCATAACCGAGCGACGAGCGTTGCTCCTCGATCAGGTGATAATGCGCGACCAGTTCCTCGACCGATTTCGCCCGCACCATCAGCGGGCTGATCTTGAAGCCCCAATCGGCGAATTTCTGCACCGCTTCATACTGCGTTGGTGCCGGATCCGCCGTCGTGTAACCCCACGCGTAGGCAAAGAATTTGAGGTTGCGGCTGGCGGTGACGGATGGATCCTTCTGGCGCAGCGACCCGGCCGCCGTGTTGCGCGGATTGACGTAATCCTGGCCCCCCACAGCCGCCGAGCGCGCCTTGAGCGCCTCGAATTCGGCATAGGTCATATAGACCTCGCCGCGGATCTCGATGGTCTCGGGCCAGCCTGAACCCTTCAGCTTGGCGGGAATGTCGGCGATGGTCCTGAGGTTGGCGGTGATGTCCTCGCCGACAGCGCCGTCGCCGCGCGTCGCGCCTTGCACGAACACGCCCTTTTCGTAACGCAGCGAAGCCGACAGCCCGTCGATCTTCGGTTCGGCGGTGAAGGCAATGTCGAGGTCCTTGTCGCGGTCGAAGAAGCGCCGGCCGCGCTCGATGAAATCGGTGACGTCGGCGTCGGTATAGGCCTTGGCGAGGCTGAGCATCGGCACGGCATGGCGCACCTTGGTGAAGCCTTCCGCCGGGGCGGCACCCACCCTGAGCGAGGGCGAATCCCCACGCACCAGCCCGGGAAAGCGCTCCTCGATGGCAAGATTGCGCCGCCGCAGCGCGTCATACTCGGCGTCCGTGATCGTGGGCGCGTCCTCGGCATGGTAGCGCCGGTCATGACCGGCGATCTCCTCGGCAAGGCGCTGGAGTTCGGCTTCAGCCTCGCTTTCGCTGAGCGAATCGACAGGTTTTTCGGCCATGCTTTTTGTCCCTGAACGGTGGCGCGTCACAATAGAGCATGATCTTGAAAGGTGGGAACCGGTTTTCGGAAAAGATCATTCCTGAACAGCAGGATGGAGCCATATCCTGACTCGCCCCATGACGCCTGATCGTCTCATGACGCCGGATCGTCTCATGCCGCGTTTGTATTCTCGCGCAGCAGCCGCTCGGCGGCGGCGCGCGCCTCGTCGGTGATCGTGGCGCCAGCCAGCATGCGGGCGATCTCCTCCTGCCGCGCCGTCCTGTCCATCTCGGCAATTCCGGTCGCGACACGGTCGGTGCTGCCCGATTTGGAGATCAGGAAATGTGTTGCCGCGCGCGCCGCCACTTGCGGCGCATGGGTGACGGAAAGCACCTGGACGCGCTTCGACAGCCGCGCCAGCCGCTGGCCGATGGCGTCGGCGACAGCGCCGCCCACCCCGGTGTCGATTTCGTCGAAAACCAATGTCGGCGCCGAGCCACGGTCGGCCAGCGCCACCTTTAACGCCAGGAGAAAGCGCGAAAGCTCGCCGCCGGAGGCAACCTTCATCATCGGCCCGGGCCGCGTGCCAGGATTGGTGCGCACCCAGAACTCGATCTGGTCGATGCCCTCTTCCATGCGCGCCTCGGCCTCGCTCTTCATCTCGACGATAAAGGCCGCGCGTTCGAGCTTCAGCGCCGGCAGTTCGGCCATCACCGCCTTGGTCAGACCGACCGCCGCGGCATGGCGAAGCGAGGACAGCTGTGCGGCGGCGATGTCATAGGCTTCGCGCGCGGCGGCCGCCTGCTTTTCCAAGCCGTGCAGGCGTTCTTCGCCGGCGTCGAGATCGGCGAGATCGGCAACCATCGTGTCGCGCAGCTGCGCCAGGTCGTCGACGGCGACGCTGTGCTTGCGTGACGCCGCGCGCAGCGAAAACAGACGTTCCTCGGCTTTCTCCAGCCGCTGCGGATCATACTCCGTGGCACGAAGCGCGGCCTCGACGCCCGACTGCGCCGCGTCGAGAGACAGCATGGCTTCGTCCAGCGACTTCACCACGTCCTCGAGCAGGCCGGGCGCCTCCGTCGCCTTGCGCTGCAGCCGTCTCAGCAGGCTGGCCAGTTGCGGCAAGGGCGAGGACGGGCCCGACAGCACATCCTGCGCGTCGTGAATTTCGGAAGCGATCTTCTCGGCGCGCATCATGTGGGCACGCAGCTCGGCAAGTTCGGTTTCTTCGCCGGGCTGCGGATCGAGCTTGGTCAGTTCGGCAACCGCGGCGCGCAGATAGTCGGCTTCGCGCGCGGCGGCTTCCACCTTGGCGCGATGGCGCGTCAGTTCCTGCTGGGCGGCGCGCCAGTGCCGCCATGCCTCGCCGGTCGAGCGGACGGCGCCGAGATGGCCGCCGAAAGCATCGAGCACATCGCGATGCGCGCCGGGATCGACCAAGGCGCGCTCGTCATGCTGGCCGTGGATCTCGACCAGCGCGCGGCCGACATCGCGCATCAGCGTCACGGAGGAAGGCTGGTCGTTGACGAACACACGGGTCCGGCCGTCCGCCGTCTGCACGCGCCGCAGGATGACGTCGCCATCATCCTCGATGGCGTTTTCGGCGAGCAGCGCGCGCACCGGATGGTTGCGCGGAACATCGAACACGGCAATGACCTGGCCCTGGGACGCGCCGTGGCGCACCAGCGAGGCATCGCCGCGCGCGCCGAGCGCCAGCGACAGGGCATCGAGCAGGATGGACTTGCCGGCGCCGGTTTCGCCGGTCAGCACGGAAAGGCCCGGCTGGAAGTCGATGTCCAGCTTTTCGATCAGGACGATATCGCGGATCGACAGTCTGGAAAGCATGAGAAACCGGACCTATTGCATGCCGCCCAAAAGTGGACCCGGTTTCGGGATAACGACAGGCACGAAAAACAAAAGGATAAAGCGGCACCCGACAGTTGGAGTCGCAGCGCCGCACTATCTTTTTGTTTGAGCTTCGGATCAATCCGAAAAAGCGCGCTGCGCGCTTCGCTCGGAGGCTCCGCGGTCAGGCGCCGGTGATCAGCTTCCCGGCCTTGGATATCCACGACCCGGCATTTTCACGCGGCGCCAGCCCGTTGCTCTGCAGCAGCTTGTAGGAATCCTTGTACCACGAACTGTCGGGATAGTTGGTACCGAGCACCGCGGCCGCCGTCTGGGCCTCCGAGGTCAAGCCCAACGCGTAATAGCTTTCGGTAAGGCGCGCGAGCGCTTCCTCGACATGGCGGGTGTTGGAATAGTTTTCGACCACGGTGCGGAAGCGTTTGACGGCGGCGATGTACTCGCGGCGCTCCAGATAATAGCGGCCGATCTGCATTTCCTTGCCCGCGAGCTGGTCGTTGGCGAAGCGGATCTTTTCCTTGGCATCGTCGACATATTCCGACGTCGGCCAGCGCGTCACCAGGTCCTGCATCGTCTGCAGGGTCTGGCGTGCTTCCTTCTGGTCCTGCGTCACATCCTTGATCTGGCGATAGTAGCTCAGACCAATGATGTACTGGGCATAGGCCGCGTCATCCGTGGACGGATAGAGCGCCAGGTACCGCTTCGCCGACTGGATCGCATCGTCGTAGCTGCCCTTTCGATAGTCGGCGAACGCGCCCATCACCATCGATTTGCGGGCCCATTCCGAATAGGGGTGCTGGCGGTCGACCGCGTCGAATTTCTTGCTTGCCTCGTCCAGGCGGCCGGCGTTCAGATTGGCCAGGCCCTGATTGTAGAGAACGTCGGCCGGTTCGGTCTGATCGACATAGGTCGACAGGTCGATGTCTTTTTCCGACGACATGCAAGCCGCCAGAAAGAGCGATGGAACAACCACCGAAAGCGCCAGGAAAACAGACCGCTGCGGCGCTTTCGATTGACCGACTCGCTTGAAGAACATGATTGGATTGCGCCCTTTCGGCGTTATTTTAATGCTCGTTGCATGCAGTTGTCCCAAAACTGGTCCCCACCTTTGAGCGACATGCACTAATCGACGGCAGCAGCCATAAACCATAACCGCCTTGCCCGGCAACGCTATGTCCAGCCAATCGCGCATTTTTGTGGCGGCGGACCGTGGCGTGAAAATCTACGCAATTTCGCCGATGGATGATGCATTCATGCAACACCCATACCGCCATGGAATCCGAAAAAGATTAAGAAAATCAGATCATCCAGGGCGCATAGAGAGGCGCATTGACGGCGTTCATCTCGGCGGCGCGACCACGCTCACGGCGTGTCGTCTCGACGATCTCGAAGGCGGTGCGGTCCGACAGCAGGCGCCGCAGTGCGGCGGCGTTCAGCCGATGGCCGCCGCGATAGGAGCGGAAACAACCGATGAAGCGCGCGCCGGCCAGCGCCAGGTCGCCCATGGCGTCGAGCGTCTTGTGGCGCACGAACTCGTTGGGATAGCGCAGCCCGCCCATATTGATGACGCGGTTGTCGTCACCGATCACTAGGGAATTTTCCAGCGAGGATCCCAGAGCATAGCCGGCGGCCCACAGCCGCTCGACGTCCTTCATGAAGCCGAAGGTGCGGGCCCGCGCGATGTCGCGGCGGAAAATATCTGCGTTGATGTCCGATGCGAAGAGCTGACGGCCGATCGCCGGGCTTTCGAAATCGATCTCGACCTCGAAACGGGTGCCGTCATAGGGCCTGAACTCCGCCCAGGAGGCGCCGTTCTCGATGCGGACCGGCTTGACCACCCTGATATAGCGCCGCTTGACGGCCAGCGTCTCGATGCCGGCCTGGTCTATGGCTTCGACGAACGCCATGGCGCTGCCGTCGAGGATTGGGACCTCGTGGCCGTCGATCTCGATGATGACATTGTCGATGCCGAGCCCGAACAGGGCGGCCATGATGTGCTCGACCGTGGCGATGTGCTCGCCCGAAGGATCGCCAAGCATGGTGCAAAGGTCGGTGGCGCCGATCTCGGAAAACAGGGCGCGGAACTCACGGCCCTGCCCGTCTCCATTGAGGAGCGCGAACACGATGCCGGTATCGGCATCCGCGGGCAGGAAACTGATGGAAACTTCTTTGCCGCTGTGAACGCCGGTGCCTGTAAGCGACGCGCGCGTCTTCACTGTCGTCTGGTGGTCGTGCAAGACAATCCCCATGAGCCCGTAATGCCTAGGTCCGCTTCTCCAGCCCGAGGGCGCGGCTCTTGTTAAATCGGCAGGCAGGGCGACTTCCCCCGAAATCCCGGCAAACCGACTATGGTAGGCAGCGAAGATAATGTCCCGGCAAGGAGACTCCAAATCACGGTTTCTTACTCTTTGTAACCGCGAACTGGAACATGTACGATGCCATAACCCGTTGATTGTGCGGTATTTTAAACGTTAGCAGGCAAGCATTTCTTGCCTGCCTGTTAACAATTGTTACAGTCCGTTAACCGCTCAGTTGGCCTGGCGGCGCAGGAACGCTGGAATCTCCAGCTGATCGTCGTCCTGAGTCGCCCTGGTCTGCGGCGTCAGGCGGCCCTGATCGTCCAGCTGGCCGCGCCGCGGCGCGTAAAGCTGGGCGTCCTGGCTGGCGAGGCGGCGCACTTCCGGTGCCGCCTGGCGCAGCTTGGGCTCGCGCGGCTGCGCCGGCTGCAGCCGTGCGGGCTCCTCCTCGCGGCGGGTCAGGCCATTGGTCAAGCGCTTCAGGAGGCCCATCGGGCCGCTGTTTTCGTGGTCGGCCGGACGGCTCTTGGCGTCGACCTCCGCCTTGACGACCGGCGGAAAGTCCTCGACGCGCGGCATGCGCTGCGGCGCCATCGCCACCGGCTGCTGGACTTCACGCAGCATTTCGCGCGGCTGCGGAGCCGGCTGCATCATCTGCTGGACGACCGGCTGCACCATCGGCTGCGGTTGTGCGGGCGGCGCCTGGAAGATCTTGCTCTGCGGGCGGAAATCGTCCGCATGGGCGACCGGAACCGGACGAGCCTGCGCCATGGCCGCGGCATTGGCTTCGGCCAACTGGATGGCTTCGGCGACCGGATCGGCGGCGCGTGGCTCATACACCGTCTGCTGGACCGGTGCCGGGCGGCTTTCCACAGGAGCGACGGCCGGCCGGGCAGCCTGCTTCGGCGGGGCGGCCCGGATCGAGATCGGCGCGGCGGCGATTTCGGCCGCCGACTTGTCGATGCCGGTGGCGACCACCGAGACGCGGATGACGCCTTCGAGTTCCTCGTCGAACGTGGCGCCCAGGATGATGTTGGCGTCCTGGTCGACTTCCTCGCGGATGCGGGTCGCCGCTTCGTCGACTTCGAACAGGGTCAGGTCGCGGCCGCCGGTGATCGAGATCAGCAAGCCCTTGGCGCCCTTCATCGAGGTCTCGTCGAGCAGCGGGTTGGCGATCGCGGCTTCCGCCGCCGCCATCGCGCGGCCCTCGCCCGAAGCCTCGCCGGTGCCCATCATCGCCTTGCCCATCTCGCGCATCACCGAACGCACGTCGGCGAAGTCGAGGTTGATCAGGCCTTCCTTGACCATCAGGTCGGTGATGCAGGCCACACCGGAGTAGAGCACCTGGTCCGCCATCGCGAAGGCGTCGGCGAAGGTGGTCTTGTCATTGGCCAGCCGGAACAGGTTCTGGTTGGGGATGACGATCAAGGTGTCGACGCATTTCTGCAGCTCCTCGATGCCGAAGTCGGCCGTCTTCATGCGGCGCTGGCCTTCGAAGTGGAACGGCTTGGTGACGACGCCGACAGTGAGAATGCCCTTCTCGCGCGCTGCGCGGGCAACGACCGGAGCAGCACCCGTACCGGTGCCGCCGCCCATGCCGGCGGTGACGAAGCACATATGGGTGTTGGTGAGATGGTCGAGAATCTCGTCGATGCACTCTTCCGCCGCCGCGCGGCCGACTTCCGGCTGCGATCCGGCACCGAGCCCCTCGGTGACATGCGCGCCAAGCTGGATCAGCCGAGAGGCCTTCGACATGGTCAGCGCCTGCGCGTCGGTGTTGGCCACGACGAACTCGACACCGCGCAGTCCGGCGGTGATCATGTTGTTCACGGCATTGCCGCCGCCGCCGCCCACACCGAACACGGTGATGCGCGGCTTAAGCTCGGTGATGTCCGGCTTCTGCAGATTGATGGTCATTGTCTCCGTCCTTTGCCTTTCACGCCGCTTCGCCGCCGCGGCCGCCTATGGGGCTGTCCCCGTCAATTAGAAACTGTCTCTCAACCACTGACTCATGCGATGCAGTTTTCCACCCGTTCCGGTCATTCTGAGACCGGAAATGCCTTTCGCCGGATGGCTCTCGAAGCTCGCCATCTGCGGATAGATCAGAAGCCCGACCGCGGCCGAGAAAGCAGGGCCCTTCGCCGCTTCGGGCAGGCCCGCCACGCCGAGCGGGCGACCGATGCGTACATTGCGCCCCAGGATGCGGCGCGCCGCTTCCGGCAGGCCGGCCAGCTGGCTGGCGCCGCCGGTGAGCACGACCCGCTTGCCGACCGCATTGCCGTAGCCGGACTTGTTCAACCGGTCGCGCAGGAGTTCGAGCGTCTCGTCGATGCGGGCGCGCACGATGCGCGTCATCACCGAACGCGGGATCTGCAGCGGCACGTCGCCATCGTCGCCGATCGGCTGGATCGAGACCAGGTCGCGGTCGTCGGCGCTGCCCGGCAGCGCCGAGCCGTGCATCACCTTCAGCCGTTCGGCGGCGTCGAGCGAGGTCGAAAGTCCCTTGGCCATGTCGAGCGTCACATGGTTACCGCCGATGGCGATGGCGTCGCCATGGACGAACTTGCCTTCCGAAAACACCGAGATCGTCGTCGTGCCGCCGCCCATGTCGATGCAGGCGGCTCCGAGTTCCAGCTCGTCGTCGACCAGTGCCGCCAGCCCGCTGGCATAGGGCGTCGCCACCATGCGCTCGACCGACAAATGCGAGCGGTTGATGGAGAGCTCCAGATTGCGCATCGGCGCCGCATCGCCCGTCAGCACATGCATGTCGACGCCAAGCGTGTCGCCCACCATGCCACGCGGATCGCGCACGCCACGCTCGGCATCGAGCGAGAAGCCGACGGGCAGCGAATGGACCACCTCGCGCTCGGCCTTCAGCGCCTGCTTGGCACCGGCGCCGAGCACGCGCTTGATGTCGGCTTCGTCGGCCTCGTGGCCGCCAAGATTGATGGTCGCCGAGAAGCTTTCGCTCTTCAGCCGGCCGGCGGTCATGTTGACGATCAGCGAATCGACCGTCAGCCCGGCCATGCGTTCGGCGGCGTCGACGGAGAGGCGAATGGCATGCTCGGCTCGGTCGAGATCGACGATGACGCCGGACTTCACGCCTTGCGATTTCTGGTGGCCGATGCCGATGACCTGGATGCGATGCGAGCGGCCGCGCAGGAGCTTGCCGTCATCGTTCGGCTTCAGCTTGGCCACCATGCAGCAGACCTTGTTCGAGCCGACATCCAGCACCGTCAGGGTGCCCGACCGGCGCGACGAGGCATCGCCAGAACCGCCAAGCCAGCTCATATCTTCGTCTCCGGCTTGCGCTTGAGGGTTTTCGGCTTCTCGTTGAGCGCGGCTTCGCGCTGCGTCGCCGCCTGCGGCGTCAGCTCCACGACCAGCCGGTCTGTCAGGCGCATGTCGACGGCGGCGATGTCGCGCGACAACAGCCCCTTGTCATGGTCCATCTTGACGAGTTCGGCGAGCGCCTGGTCCTCGTCATCCTCGGGCAACTTGATGGTGATGCCGTTGTCCAGCTTCAGGTCCCAGCGCCGTTCGCCAACACGGACATAGCCTATGATGCGGCCGGCGAGGTCGGGATAGTGTTCGATCCTGGCCAGGAAATCGGGCGCCTTGGCGGGCGCGCCGGTGCCGATCAACAGCGGCAGGAGCACCTGCTTGCCGCCCGAGAACGGCGCGATGACGGCGCCATCCTTCTCGATGACGGAAAGGTCGTTGCCCTGCTGCCAGAGCGCGAAAGCCGCACGCTCCTCGACGCGCACTTCCAGCGTGTGCGGATAGACCTTGCGCACCGCGGCAACCTGGATCCAGGGCAAGGTGGCGATACGCTCCCGCGCGGCCTCGGCGTCGAAGCCGATCAGCGACGTCCAGCCATCGAGTTCCAGCCTGTCGAGAATGTCGATCTCCGAAGTCTGACGGTTGCCGACCACCTTGACCTGGTCGACCGCGAAGCCGGTGCGGGCGGTGATGCTTTGAATGATGCCGTCGGCGTGACCGCCGAGGTAGGCGCCATAGGCGCCACTCGAGGCCAGCAGCACCGACGACATGATCGCGGCGGAGAAGCGCGGTGCCTGGAATTCGCCATCGCCCAGGCGCGTCAGGATGCGTACCGGGCGGCGAAGCACGCGCGGCAGAACGAAATGGTCCAACGACAATGGCAGGCCGAACAGCGACGGCCCGGCCGCGCCCCTCACCTTACCCTGTCCCCATTTCAACGCAGACACGAAGCGTCCTCCACCATCCAACTCAACAATTCACCAAACGAATGCCCGGCATGGGCGGCAATTTCAGGCACCAGAGACGTCGGCGTCATGCCCGGCTGAGTGTTGACCTCGAGCCATACAACCTCGCCATTTTCGGAGTGACGATCGTCATAACGGAAGTCCGACCGGGAAACGCCCCGACAGCCGACAGCTTGGTGAGCCTTGAGCGCCAGTGTCTGTATTTTTTGGTAAATATTCGGTGAAACTTTTGCGGGGCATTCGTGTTTTGATCCGCCCGCGACATATTTTGAATCATAGTCGTAGAAGGAATGGCCCGTCGGGATGATCTCGCAGACGCCAAGCGCCACATCGCCCATGACGGCGCAGGTCAGCTCGCGCCCATGGATGTAGCGCTCGACCATGACGGTATCGCCATATTTCCATTCGGACGACCCGATCACCTGCGGCGGGTGCGACTGCCCCTCCGACACGATGACGACGCCAAAGCTCGACCCCTCGCTGACCGGCTTGACCACATAGGGCGGCTTCATCGGATGCTTGTTCTGGATGGAGAACCGATTGGAGACCTTCGATTCGGCAACGGGGACGCCGACCGATTTGACGATCTTCTTCGCCTGCTCCTTGTTCATGGCAAGCGCCGAGGCGAGCACGCCGGAATGGCTGTAGGGAATGCCGAGATATTCGAGGATGCCCTGGATGGTACCGTCCTCACCAAAAGGCCCATGCAGCGCATTGAAGGCGACGTCAGGCTTGAGCTCGGCAAGCACCGAGCCGACATCGCGCCCGACATCGACGCGGGTGACCTGGTAACCCTCCTGCTCCAGCGCATCGGCACAGGCCTTTCCGGAAGACAGAGACACGGGCCGCTCGGACGAGAAACCTCCCAGCAATACGGCCACATGCTTGCTTTTCATTCCCCGTCATCCCCTCTCACCGCGGACCAAAAACACAAGATTTCCGCAACATTGAGTCTGAGTCTCCCGGCAGGTTGCCCCCCAGACGGAAAACGCTGAAAACGCGTCGAACGACTCAAATCAGGAAACGCTTCAGGGCAGAGAATCAGAGAGTTGATTCACTGGCAAGCACTTATGATTCCGAGAGATTCACTTTCTGAGAAAATGGATGCGAAAACCGTGTCGCTGAGTCTTTGCGGCAACGATTTCACGGCATTTCGATCCGGTTGAAGTTCACGCATCACGTGAACTTCAAGAGGCGCTAGAGAAGCTGGCCGAGGAACTCCTGGACGGCATATCCGGAACGGAAATTGCCGATGCGCTTGATCTCCCACTGCAACCGGATGCCGGAATGCTCGAGCACCCGCGCGCGCACCGTCTCGCCGAGATATTCGAGGTCGTAGCCGGTCGCCGTTCCGGTGTTGATCATAAAGTTGCAGTGCATCGGCGACATCTGCGCACCGCCGATCATCAGCCCGCGGCAACCCGCCTTGTCGATCTCCTTCCAGGCCGACGTGCCTTCCGGATTCTTGAAGGTCGAGCCGCCCGTCTTCTCGCGGATCGGCTGCACGGTCTCGCGATGGTTCTGCACCGCATCCATCGCCGCCTTGATCACCGCCCTGTCCTCGACAAAGCCTTCGAAAACGGCCGAAGTGAAGATCAGCCCGGCGGGCGCCGCCGAATGGCGGTAGGCATAGCCCATCTCGGCATTGCTCAGCGTTTGGGCGTTGCCCGCGCGGTCGAGCGCCCGCACCTCGACGACGCGCTCGCGCGTCTCGACGCCGTTGGCGCCGGCATTCATCCTGAGCGCGCCGCCGATAGCGCCTGGAATGCCGTGATAGAAATGGAAGCCGCCAATGCCGGCCTCGAGCGCCACCGCCGCCATGCGCTTGTCTGGCGTGGCGGCACCTGCCTTGATCCTGATCGGGGAAACGACTTCGGCCTCGCCAAAGCCCTTGGCCGAAAGCCTGATAACGAAACCCGGAATGCCGCCGTCGCGGACCAGAAGGTTCGAACCGACGCCAACGATGGTCAGGGGTATCTCTTCGGGAACGGCTCTGAGGAAGGCCGACAGATCCTCCTCGTCCGCAGGCTGGAACAGCGCCTCGGCAAGGCCGCCAGCCCGGAACCAGGTGATCTTGTCCATCTCGGCATTCGGCGTGATGCGGCCGCGCAGGCCGGCTAGCCGGTCGCCAAGTCTGTCGATCAGGGCCTGGCCGTTCATCATGGGGCGGCAAGCTCCTTCGGCAGCGCATAGGCCCACTGAGTGATATTGCCGGCGCCGAGAAAGACGACGAAGTCGCCGGGCTTGGCGATGTCGCGGATGACGGGCGCGATGTCGGCCGGCCCCTCGATGTAGCGGGCGTCCCGATGACCGCCGGCTCGGATACGCGACACCAGCGCGTCCGATGTCACGCCGTCCATCGGCTCTTCGCCGGCGGCATAGACCGGGGCGACCATCACCGTGTCGGCGTCGTTGAAGCAGGCGGAGAACTCGTTGAACAGATCATGCAACCGGGTGAAGCGGTGCGGCTGGGCAATGGCGATAACACGCCCGTTGGTGGCGCTGCGCGCCGCCTTCAGCACCGCCGAGATTTCGACCGGGTGGTGGCCGTAATCGTCGAACACGTCGACACCGTTCCAGGAACCGGTGTGGGTGAAACGGCGCTTGACGCCCGCGAAGGACGAAAGGCCTTTCTTGATCGCCTCGGCCGACAGGCCGAGTTCGTGCGCGACCGCGATCGCGGCGGTCGCGTTGGAAACATTGTGGCGGCCGGGCATCGGCAGGCGCAGGCCCGAAATCGCCGTCTGGCCGCGCCCCTTGCGGTCGCGGATGATCACGTCGAACTCCGAGGTCGCCCCCGCCATGCGATGGTTGGTGAAGCGCACATCGGCCTGTGCGTTCTCGCCATAGGTGATGACACGCCGATCCTCGATGCGCCCGACCAGCGCCTGCACTTCCGGGTGATCGGTGCACATCACCCCAAAGCCATAGAAAGGCACGTTCTCGACGAACTGGCGGAACGCTTCGCGCACATTGTCGAAATTGCCGTAATGATCGAGATGCTCGGGGTCGATGTTGGTGACGACGGCGATGTCGGCCGGCAGCTTAAGGAAGGTGCCGTCGCTTTCGTCGGCTTCGACCACCATCCACTCGCCATCGCCCATGCGGGCATTGGTGCCGTAGGCATTGATGATGCCGCCATTGATGACGGTCGGGTCGAGCCCGCCGGCCTCCAGCAGCGTCGCCACCATCGAGGTCGTCGTCGTCTTGCCATGCGTGCCGCCGATCGCCACCGCCTGGCGGAAACGCATCAGCTCGGCCAGCATCTCCGCGCGGCGCACGATCGGCAACAGCTTTTCACGCGCCGCCTTCAGCTCCGGATTCGACTTCTTGATCGCCGTCGAGACGACGATGACCTCGGCGTCACCGAGATTCTCCGCCTTGTGGCCGACGAAGCATTCGATGCCCTTGTCGCGCAGCCGCTGCACATTGGCGCTGTCGGCCTGGTCGGACCCCTGCACCTTGTAGCCGAGATTGTGCAGCACCTCGGCGATGCCGCTCATGCCGATGCCGCCAATGCCAATGAAATGCACGAGGCCGATGGTCTGCGGCATCTTCATGGGTGCGTCCCCTTCCTGAAATCCGATACTGTTTTGCGGGACGCAATAGCCTCTGTGAGGTCGGCGAGCAACCGCGCCGCGTCGGGCCTGCCGACCGACTTGGCCGCGGCAGCCATCGTCGCCAGCCGCTCCGGTTGGTCTATCAGGGCGCCGAGCAGTGCCGCGATGCGCTCGGGCGAAAGCGAGGATTGCACATGCACTTCGCCACCGCCGGCGGCCGCAAGGGCGGCTGCATTGGCCGCCTGGTCGTGGTCGAGCGCGAAGGGATAGGGCACCAGCAGCGCCGGCCGGCCGATGACGGCGATTTCCGACACGGTCGAGGCGCCGGAACGAGAGATTACAAGATGCGCCGCCGCTATGCGCGCCGCCATGTCGGTGAAGAACGGCGAGACCTCGACGGCGACGCCGAGCGCGGCATAGGCCGCCTTCACCCGCGCCACGTCGTCCGCGCGAGCTTGTTGGGTCACGACAAGGCGCTTGCGCTGTGCGTCGGAAAGCAGCGCGATGGCCCCTGGCATGGCATCGGAAAAGAACTGTGCGCCCTGGCTGCCGCCGAACACCAGCAGGCGGAAAGGCTCATCCCCGGTTGAAGCCGCGTAAGGCGTCCTGGCCGCTTCGAGCACAGCCGGCCGGACCGGATTGCCGGTCGTCACAGTCTTGGCGCCGGCCGCGCTTTCATCCTGCGGCAGGAAGCCGCCGGCGATCGCGTCGACACGGCCGGCCAGCGCCCGGTTGGCGCGCCCCATCACCGCGTTCTGCTCGTGGATCAGCGTCGGCACCTTGCGCCGCGTCGCCGCGTAGAGCGGCGGCAAGGTCGGATAGCCGCCAAAGCCGACCACGGCCTCCGGCTTGACCCTGCCGATGATGGCGGAGGCCTGACGCACGCCGCTCCAGATTTTCCAGAAGGCGCCGAGCAGGGCGAAGGGATTTTTCGAGCCTAACGTCGCCGACTGGATCGGATGGACGGCCGCCGCAGGAAAATGGGCGGCAAACCGTTCGGCCCGGGTGTCGGTCGCCAGATGCACCGCCCAGCCGCGATCGAGGAGTTCATGCGCCAGCGCTTCGGCTGGAAACAGATGTCCGCCGGTTCCGCCCGCCGCGAGAAGGATAACGCCTCTGGCCATGTCACTCCGCCGGCATGGCGCGCTGCGGCAGGGTAAAGCCCATCTGCTTGCGCTTTTCCGGCCGCTTGCGCGTCAGCGCCAGCACCATCCCCATCGAGATGGCGATGGCGATCTGCGAGGAGCCGCCGTAGGAGATGAAGGGCAGCGTCATGCCCTTCGCCGGCACCAGCTGCAGGTTGACGCACATGTTGATGACGGCCTGCAGGCCGAACACGGTGACCAGACCGCCGACCGCATAACGGGTGAAGTCGTCATGCTCCTTGAGCGCCGTGTTGAGACCGCGCAGCACGATGAAGGCGAAGATCGACATGATGAAGAAACACATGATCAGCCCAAATTCTTCGCCCGCGACCGAGAAGACGAAGTCGGCATGGCTGTCGGGGATGACCCGCTTGACCGTGCCCTCGCCCGGCCCAACGCCGAACCAGCCGCCATTGATCAGCGCATCGCGGCCCATGTCGACCTGGAACGTGTCGCCTTCGCCGGTGAGGAATTTGTCGATGCGCAGCGCGACGTGCGGAAACACCGTATAGGCGGCGAAGACGCCGCCGACGCCGGCAGCGCCCAGCACGATGATCCAAAGCCATGGCAGCCCCGCCATGAAGAACATGATGCCCCAGGTGCCGGTGGTCAGCATGGTCTGGCCGAGGTCCGGCTGCGCCACCAGCAGCGACACGACCAGCACCAGGAGCAGCATGGCGAACAGATTGCCCGGAATGTCGGGCTGGCGCTTGTGCTCGGCGAACAGCCACGCGCACATGATGACGAAGGCTGGCTTCAGGAACTCGGACGGCTGGATGGACAGGCCGGCGAGCGACACCCAGCGGCGCGCGCCCTTCACCTCGACGCCGACATAGAGCACCGCCACCATCAGCACCAGCATCAGGCACAGCATGATCAGCGACATGCGCCGGATCTGCCTGGAATCCAGGAACGAGACCGCCAGCATCACGCCGAGCGCAGGCACGGTGAAGATGATCTGCCGGGTGGCGAAATGGAAACTGTCGAGGCCGATGCGTTCGGCCACCGCGGGACTTGCCGCGAAGGACAACACGATGCCGAGCCCCATCAGCGACAGGAACGCCGCCAGGAACCAGCGATCGATGGTCCACCACCAGGTTGCGACCGGACTTTTGTCGAGACGGCTCTGCATTATCGTGCCCCTCCGATGGGTTTGACGCCATCCATAGCGCTCGCAGCTTGCCTGAAGGCTTCGCCGCGGACCTCGAAATTCTTGAACTGGTCGAAACTGGCGCAGGCCGGCGACAACAGCACCACCGCCTCGCCACTGTCGTCCTTGGCCGCGTCATGCGCGGCATGCTCCACCGCTGCCGCCAGCGTGCCCGAGATCTCGTAGGGCACGGCCTCGCCGAGCGTCGCCGAAAAGGCGGGCGCCGCCTCGCCGATCAGATAAGCCTTGGCGATGCGCGGGAAGAAACCGCGTAGCGGCTCGATGCCGCCTTCCTTGGGCAGGCCGCCGGCGATCCAGTAGATGCGATTGAAGCTGGACAGCGCGGGTGCGGCGGCATCGGCATTGGTCGCCTTGGAATCGTTGACGAACAGCACATGGTCCTTGCGGCCAACCTGCTCCATGCGGTGCGCCAGACCCGGGAAGCTTTCCAGCCCAGACTGGATCTCGCCAAGGTTGAGCCCGACCTTGAGGCAAGCGGCGACGGCGGCCAACGCGTTTTGCGCATTGTGCTGACCACGCAGCGAGCCAATGCCTTCGAGGAAGGCTACCCGGCTGTAGCGGCCGTGCACGGCTTCCATCAGATTGGTGCCGTCGGCGAAATAGCCGTCGGTCAGCGGCAGGCGCTTGGAAATGCGGACGACCTGCCGCCCTGCCCGCTCCAGCCGATCGGCGATCTGCGCGCACCAGGAATCGTCGATGCCGATGATCGCCGTCTCGCTGCCCGCCACCAGTCGCTCCTTGATCGAAGCGTAGTGCTGCATGGTGCCGTGGCGGTCGAGATGGTCGGGCGTCAGATTGAGCAGGATGCCGGCCGTAGGATTGATCGAGGGCGCAAGGTCGATCTGGTAGGACGAGCATTCGACTACATAATGCCGGCCAGGCTTCGGCGGATCGAGCGTCATCACCGCACGGCCGATATTGCCACCCATCTGCGTGTCGCGCCCGGAGGCTTGAAGGATATGCGCCGTCAGCGCCGTCGTCGTCGACTTGCCGTTGGTGCCGGTGATGGCGATGAAGGGAGCATCCGGCGCACGCTGCGTCCGTTCCCTGCAGAACAGCTCGATATCGCCGATGACCTCGACGCCGGCCCCGCGCGCCAACTCCACGGTCCAGTGCGGCTTGGGATGGGTCAGCGGCACGCCGGGTGACAGCACGAAGGCGGAAAAACCGGCCCAGTCGGCGCCACGCAGATCGCCGGTGGCGATGCCGGTGGCGGCCGCCTTGGCGACGCTGCCGGGATTGTCGTCCCAGGCCAGCACCTCGGCGCCGCCCTCGATCAGCGCGCGCGCCGTGGCGATCCCCGAGCCGCCGAGCCCGAAGAGCGATACACGCTTGCCAGCGAAGGATGCGGCGGGGATCAAGTGGCGGCCTATCTGAGCTTGAGGGTGGAAAGACCGACCAGCGCCAGGATGACGGCGATGATCCAGAAGCGGATCACCACCTGGCTTTCGGTCCAGCCGAGCTTTTCGAAATGATGGTGGATCGGCGCCATCAGGAACACGCGCTTGCCGGTCATCTTGAAGTAGCCGACCTGGATGATGACCGAGAGAATCTCGACCACGAACAGGCCGCCGACGATGACGAGCACGATCTCGTGCTTGGTGGCGACCGCGACCGTGCCGATCAGGCCGCCCATGGCCAGCGATCCGGTGTCGCCCATGAAGATCGCCGCGGGCGGCGCGTTGAACCACAGGAAGCCGAGGCCGGCGCCGATGACCGCGCCAAGCACGACCGCCAGTTCACCAGTGCCGGGCACGAAATGGATCTGCAGATATTCGGCGAAAACCGCGTTGCCCGAGAGATAGGCGATGACGCCGAAGGACGCCGCCGCGATCATGATCGGCACGATCGCCAGGCCGTCGAGGCCATCGGTCAGGTTCACCGCATTGCCGGCGCCGACGATGACGAAGCAGGAGAATGGAATGAAGAACCAGCCGAGGTTGATGATGAATTCCTTGGCGAAGGGGAATGTCAGCGACGACGAGAAGGGCGCCTGGCCATTGTGCATGATCGCCCAGGCGGCGATGCCGGCGATAACGAATTCCAGCGCAAGCCGCGCCTTGCCGGAGAAGCCGAGATGCGACTGCTTCGTCACCTTCAGATAGTCGTCGTAAAAGCCGATCGAGCCGAAGCCGAGTGTCACCAAAAGCACCACCCAAACATAGATGCTGGACAGGTTCGCCCATAAAAGCGACGAGCCGATGATGCCGGACAGGATCATCAGTCCGCCCATGGTCGGCGTGCCTGCCTTCTTGAAATGGGTCTGCGGCCCGTCGGCGCGGATCGGTTGGCCCTTGCCTTGCCTGAGCCGCAGCGAATTGATGATGGTCGGCCCGAAGATGAAGACGATCAGGGCGGAGGTGATCAGCGCCCCGCCGGTGCGGAACGTGATGTAGCGGAAGACATTGAAGACAGAGACCTTGTCCGCGAAATCGACCAGCAGTGTGAACATGCGCTTTCGTCCCCCGACTAGGTCTGGTTGCTTGTTGTCGTTTCAGCCGGGAATTTGCCCAGCAGCGCATCGACCAGTTTTGCAAAACCGATGCCCTTCGACGATTTGATCATCACCACGTCGCCCGGCTTCAGCGCGGCGAGCAGCACCGGCTTCAACTCCTCGACGCCGGCGCGGTATTCCGTCCTGATATCGTCCGGCAGCGCTTCCGCCAGCGACCGCATTTCCGGGCCGCCGAGAAAGACCGTCCGCGTGCCGGTGCCGACGATGAGATCGGCAAGAGCGGCGTGCAGCTTGGCCGAGTGATCGCCGAGCTCGAGCATGTCGCCAAGCACGGCGATGCGCCTGCCCTCGCCCGTTACCGGCGTCGCGTTGAGCAGCGCCATCGCGGCCGCCATCGAGGCAGGATTGGCGTTGTAGCTCTCGTCGATCAGCGTGATCGAGCCACCGGCCTGGCTCGAAATCGGGCCCCCGGCCCGGCCCGAAATCGGCCCCCCGGGATGCCGCAGCACGTGGCGCTTGCCGCGCCCGCGCTCGGCCGAGAGATCGGCCAGCGCCAATGCAACCTTGTCGAGATCGGCGCCAACCAGATGGGCGGCGCCAAGCACCGCCAGCACGTTCTGCACCATGTGCCGGCCGGGCGCGCCGATACGGGCGATGATATCGTGGCCGCTGATCCTGGCGGCGATGTCGGAATGGTCGGCATGCAACTCGCACTTGACCAGCTTGAAGGTCGAGCGCGCATTCTCGCCGAAGCCATGGATATGCTCGACGCTGGCAGCCTGTGCCATCTTGTACAGCAGCTTGAAACGCGCATCGTCGCGGTTGAGGACGGCGGCACCATCGGGCTCCAGGCCCTCGAAAATCTCGGCCTTGGCCTTGGCGATCTCGTCCAGGTTGCGGAAGAAGCCAAGATGCGCGGCCGCGATCATGGTGACGATGGCGACATGCGGCCGCACCATCTTCACCAGCGGCCGGATCTCATCGGGATGGTTCATGCCGATCTCGAACACGGCATAATCGCAATCGGCGGGCATGCGCGCCAAGGTCAGCGGCACGCCCCAATGGTTGTTGAAGGACTGCGCCGAGGCATGCACCTTGCCGACAGCCGAAAGCACGTGGCGCAGCGCCTCCTTGGTCGTGGTCTTGCCCGCCGAGCCGGTCACCGCGATGATCTTGGCTTGCGAGCGGGCGCGCGCCGCGACACCGAGCTTTTCCAGCGCAACCAGGACGTCGTCGACGACGATGATCGGCGCGGTCAACCGGCCAAGTGAGGGCAGCTTGCCTTCGGCCACCACCAGCACGCCGGCGCCGGCCTTGATGGCCGCGGTGACGAAGTCATGGCCGTCCATCGCCTCGCCCTTGATGGCAAAGAAAGCATCGCCCGGCTGCAGGCTGCGGCTGTCGATCGAAATGCCCGATATGCCTTCGGGCATGGGGCCGAGCGGCCGCCCGTCCGTGGCGGCAACCAGCGCTTCCGACGTCCACTGCAAGCTCATGCGGCATGCTCCCGGAGCGCGGCGCGCACTTCCTCGTGGTCGGAGAAATGCAGCGTTTCCGAGCCGATCGTCTGGCCTTCCTCATGACCCTTGCCGGCCACGATCAGCGTATCGCCGGCATGCAGCATGCCGACAGCCTCGTGGATAGCCTTGCGCCGGTCGCCGATCTCCATGGCGCCGGGCGCGGCCCCAAGAATGGCGGCGCGGATGGTTTCGGGCACTTCCGAGCGCGGATTGTCGTCGGTGACGATGACGACATCTGCAAGCCGTGTCGCGATCTCGCCCATGATCGGTCGTTTGCCACGGTCGCGGTCGCCACCACAGCCGAAGACGACCATGACACGGCCGGTGGTGAACGGACGCACCGAGGCCAGCACGTTCTCCAGCGCATCGGGCTTGTGCGCGTAATCGACATAGACCGGCGCGCCGCTCGCCGTGGTGCCGACGAGATCGAGCCGGCCCGGCGCCCCTTTCAATTTCTCCAATGCCGCCAAGGCTTTGGCGACAGGCGTTCCAGTGGAAATGGCCAGCCCCGCCGAAACCAGCGCATTCGCGATCTGGAAATCGCCGGCGAGCGGCAGGTCGATCTCGTGGATCACACCGTCGGCCTCGACCTCGGCACGCTGGCGATGACGCTCATGCTCGACCCGCTTCAGCCTGAGGAAATCGCCATGGCGGCCAACCGTCAGCACGTCGAGCCCGGCGGCCCGCGCCGCCTTTATCGTCGGTTCCGACCACGGATCGTCGGCGAAGACGATGGCGGGTGCGCCCTTCGGCAGCAGCGTGTCGAACAGGCGCAATTTGGCGCGATGATAATCCTCGATCGTCGGATGGTAATCCATGTGGTCGCGGCCGAGATTGGTGAAGCCCCCGGCCGAGAGCTTCACCCCATCGAGGCGGCGCTGGTCGAGCCCGTGGCTGGAGGCCTCCATCGAGGCGTGGGTAACGCCGGCATCGGCCAATTCCCTGAGCAACCGGTGCAGGGCGACCGGATCGGGTGTCGTCAGCGAACCATATTCGTTGCGGCCGGGCGCGACCACGCCAGTGGTGCCGATCGAGGCGGCGGCGTATCCCGCCTGCTCCCATATCTGCCTGGTGAAGGCGGCAACCGACGTCTTGCCGCTGGTGCCGGTAACCGCGACCATGGTTTGCGGCTGTTTGCCGAAGTAGCGGGCGGCACTCAACGCCAGTGCCAGGCGCGGATCATCGACCGCCAGCACCGGAACCGGCAAATCGGTAAGGGCGCTGCCTTTGCCCAGGACGATCATGGCGGCGCCACGCCGGGCCGCGTCGGCGGCGTAGCTCGCGCCATCGGCCTTGGTTCCGGCAAGCGCGAAAAAGACGACGCCCGGTTTTACCTGGCGGGAATCGGACGAGATGCCGGTAACCTCCAGATCGGCGGAAGCTGTTCCTTCGACTGGCAGGATACCGGCTAGATCTTTGAGCTTCATCGAGTCCCGTTCACCGCAACAAAATAGCGCGCAGTTGCCGGCGCGCCCTAAGAATCACTGATAGGAAACCAGCGTTGCACCATTTTCATGGCTGAAATCTGGCTTCACGCCAAGCATGGCCGCTGAACGCCTGATGATATTGCCGGCCATAACCCCAGCATTGTTGGCGGCGACGTCGGTCATCCCGGGCTTTTCCGGATGCGGGGCATCGGCGATCGTGAACACCAGATATTGCGGATCGTCCATCGGGAAGGCGGCGACGAAGGTGTTGAAATTCAACTCCTTCGAGTAACGGCCGTTGATGACCTTCTCGGCCGTTCCGGTCTTGCCGCCGACGCGGTAGCCGGGAACGCGGGCGTTTCTGGCCGAACCCTTCTCGGCGTTGAGCGAATAGAGGTAGCGCATGCCCTCGACGGTCTTTTCGGTAACCACTTTCTTGGCCGCCGCCATCGCGTCCTCCTGGCTGCGGACCAGGAATGTCGGCTGCATCAGGAAGCCGCCATTGACCAGCGCCGCGCAGCCGACAGCCGCTTGCAGCGGCGTCGTCGACACGCCATGGCCGAAGGCGATGGTGAACGAATTGACCTGCTTCCAGACTTTCGGCTCGGTCGGGCGGGCGACTTCGGGCAGTTCGGTCTGCATCTTCTCCAGAATGCCGAGGCGGTGCAGGAATTCGCGGTGCGCCTCGATGCCGACCAGCTCTGCTTCCCTGGCCGATCCGATGTTGGACGAATAGAGGAACACCTCCGGCAACGACAGCACGCGGTTCTTGCCGTGGAAATCGTGAATGGCCTGGTGGCCGACGCGGATTGGATGCGAAGCGTCGAAGCGGCTCGACATCGTCGCCTTGCCGGAATCGAGCGCCATGGCCGAGGTGAAGCTTTTGAACGTCGAGCCCATTTCATAGAGCCCCGCCGACATCCGGTTGAGCCGGTCCTTGTCCTGCGCATTGTAGGGATTGTTCGGATCGAAATCCGGCACCGAGGCCATGGCCACCACTTCGCCGGTCTTGACGTTGAGCACGACCGCGCCTGCGCCCATGGCGCGATAGCGTTCCAGGCCGGCGGCGATCTCGTCGCGCACCACATGCTGGACGCGCAGGTCGATCGAAAGCTTCACCGGCCTGAGATCCTTCGCCACCGCCAGGCCCGACGCCTGCAGGTCGCTCAAGCCCTGCTCATCGATATATTTCTCCATGCCGGAGATGCCCTGGTTGTCGATGTTGGTCAGGCCGACAACGTAGGACGAGGTTTCGCCGCTTGGATAGAAACGGCGCTTTTCGGTGCGGAAGCCAAAACCGGGAATGCCGAGCTGCATGATGTCGGCCTGCTGCTTGGGCGTCAGCTGCCGCTGCAGCCAGACGAAGCCGGCGCCGCTCTTCAGCTTGTGATAGGTCTGCTCGTAGTCGATTTCGGGCAGCACCGTCGACAGCTTCTCGATCGCCTCGTCGGCATCGACGATGCGGCGCGGCTCGGCGAACAGCGACGCCGTCTTGATGTCGGTGGCCAGCACTTCGCCGTTGCGGTCGACAATGTCGGGCCGCGAGGCGGTCACCCGGCTCTGCGGCCCGCCCGACAGGTCGGGTGTCTGGAAACCGAGATAGACCAGCCGCCCGGATATGGTCGAGAAGATGCCGAAGAACACGGCCATCGTCATCACGATGCGCGCCTTGCCCTTGCCGCCTGTCGCCTTGCGGGCGCCTTCGACCACGATCGATCTGTCCTCGCCCGTCCTGGCGCGCCTCACCGACGCGAAGCGCTTCAGCAGTTTGCCGATCATTGGGCGATGTCTCCGGTCACGACGGGATCCTTGTCGCCTGAAGGCGCCTTATCGGAATTGTCGGCCATCGCGCCCTGGCGCCCGTTCAGGATGTCCTGGATATCGAGGGCCTTGGCCGGCAGGTCGCCCAGGCCCACGATCTGGCGGGCACTGACCGGCTCCAGCGCGAGCTGCGACTTATAGAGTTCGGCCAGCTTCTGCAGGCGCGACGGCTGGGTGAGCAGGCTCCAGTCGGCCTTGAGCAGGTCGATCGTGTCCTCCTCGTAACGGATCTCGGCATGGATCTTCTGCACGGCCGTCAACTGGTCCTCGGCCTCGCGCTTGGCCTTGTAGGTCAGGGCGGCCGCCGAAACCATGACGGCGATCAGGACAATGTCGCTGGTACGAAACACGTGCTTACCTCTCCCCCGGCCGGTCGATGCCGGGAAGTTTTGGAAGGCCGAAAATCGAAAAATCGTCGCCGCGCGCCGGAGCCTCGGTGCGGATCGCGGCACGCAACCTGGCCGAGCGGGCGCGTGGGTTGGCCGCAACCTCGGCATCGCCTGCGGTCACCCCGCCACCAGCCTTGCGGAATGTCGCGGTGCGCGCCTGCGCCTCCGGCATGTGGCGCGAGCCGGTCATGGTGTCGGCGCGGTCGGCGATGAAGCGCTTGACGATGCGGTCTTCCAGCGAATGGAACGTCACCACGGCGAGCCGTCCACCAGGCTTCAGCGCGCGTTCGGCCGCGAACAGCGCCCTGGCCAGTTCGCCGAGCTCGTCATTGACGAAGATGCGCAGCGCCTGGAAGACGCGGGTCGCCGGATGGATCTTGTCCTTCGGCGCGCGTCCAATATGCGTTTCGATCGCATCGGCGAGTTCGAGCGTGCGCTCGAATGGGCGTTTTTCCCGGCGCGCCTCGATCATGCGGGCGATGCGGCCGGCGTGACGCTCTTCGCCGAGGAAGCCGAAGATGCGGGCAAGGTCGCCCGGCTTGAAACTGTTGACGACATCGGCAGCACTCAGGCCCGCCTGCGCCATGCGCATGTCGAGCGGTCCGTCGTTGCGGAAGGAAAAGCCGCGCTCGGCCTGGTCGAGCTGCATGGAGGAAACGCCGATGTCGAGCACGACGCCATCAACGCTTTCGACGTGTTCGTCGAGCGTCGAGAACGGCGCCTGCACCAGCTTCAGCCGGCCGCCGGATTGCGCCTCGATGTCGCGGCCGGCCGCGATGGCATCCGGATCGCGGTCGATGGCAATCACGGACGCGCCCGCCGCCAGGATGGCCTTGGTATAGCCGCCGGCGCCGAACGTGCCGTCGATGACGATGTCGCCCTCCGCCGGCGCCAGCGCTTCCAGCACTTCGCCAAGGAGGACCGGAATGTGGCGGACCGATCCGCCAACGGCGTTGATATCATCGCCGTGGCCCACCGTCATTCCGGTCGCTCCCCAGCCTTGGCCTCGTGAGTCTTCGTGCCCTGCCGAAGCTGCAAAAGCCTGGCCCGCGCCTGCGCGCCGTAGGTCGCAAGCCGTCCCGGCTCCCAGATCTGAAAGAAATTGCCGCGCCCGACAAAGGCCACCTCCGCGGAAATGCCGGCATGTTCGCGAATGAAATCGGTCATGGTGATGCGGCCGTCCTGGTCGAGTTTCAGGAACGCTCCGTCGCCATGGCAGAAGAACGACATGTCGTCCGCAGCCTGCAGGAACGGGTCTTCCCGCGCGATGCGTTGCTCGTAGCGATCGAGCAGATCGAGCCCGCCGACATCCATCGCCGGCAGATCCAGGCACCGCAGTGCATAGAGTTCCGAATAGCCGCGCTTCTGCACCACGGCACGGAAATGCGCCGGAACGGACACCCGCCCCTTCGCATCGATCCTGCTCACCGTGTTCGACAGAAACCGGTCCATCACACGTTGCAGCCGCCTGCGCGGCCGCACCCCTCTTCATCGTGTCGCACGCGCCACCGCAGCGCTGCGCCCGCCCCGCACCAACCTCGTCCACAGGGGCAAAAAACGGCAAACGCGCAGCCGCCGCGGCTGCCCGATTGGCGTACGCTTTACCCTGACGCGGAACGAAGGCTTTGATGTCGAAATGGGATACCATGGGGCACTATGGGCGTCAACGGGAATAGGGCTTCACAAACATGCGCATCACGGCGACGAGAAGGCTTTGACGGCACGTCTCGTCTTTATGGTCTATTAAGCCTAACGAACCGTTTAGAGCCTCGCTGGTCCAACTGGAGGCGCCTTGCCGCGAGCCGCGGCCGGGCATAGCGTCTCCCCCATCTCACTGATCGCCAAGGGATTTGAAACTCGATGTCTGAAACTGCCAAATCGCGCGCTGCGGCCCTTCCCCATTTGCGTCGCAGCGGGTTTGCCATGGGCGATTCCATTCCCCTGCCACTGACCATGGCCGCCATCTTCCATGCACCGGGCGATGCCACCGGCTTCAACCAGTACGGCCGTTTCAGCAACCCGACCTGGGATGCCGTCGAACACATGTTGTCCCATTTGGAAGACGCGCCCTGCGTCGGTTTTCCCTCGGGTATGGCAGCGATCTCGGCGGCATTCTTTGCCGTGCTCAAGGCCGGCGACCATGTCCTGCTGCCTTCGGACGGTTATCACACCACCAGGGCGCTGGCTGATCGCTTCCTGAAACCGCTCGGCGTCTCCTACGATGTCCGGCCGACATCGACTTTCCTTGACGGCGGTTTTGCGGGCTATCGCCTGGCCTTCGTCGAAACGCCGGCCAATCCGGGGCTGGACATCTGCGATATCGCCGCTGTCGCCGAAGCCGTCCACAAGGCCGGCGCGCTGCTGGTGGTCGACAACACGACGATGACGCCCTTCGGCCAGCGTCCTCTCGATCACGGCGCCGATATCGTTGTCGCCGCCGACACCAAGGCACCCAATGGCCATTCCGACGTGCTGTTCGGACATGTTGCCAGCCGCAATGCGGATATCATCGCCGCCGTGACCGGCTGGCGCGAGGTCTCGGGCAGCATCCCCGGGCCGTTCGAAGCCTGGCTGGTGCATCGCGGCCTGGAAACATTGGATGTGCGCTTCGACCGCATGTGTTCGTCGGCGGAAGTGATCGCGCGGCGCCTGCAAGGCCATCGGGCGATCAACGGCCTGCGCTATCCCGGCCTGGAAGGCGATCCCTCGCACAATCTTGCCCGCGCCCAGATGGAGCGCTTCGGCTTCCTCATCTCCTTCGAACTCGCTTCCGAGCAGAAAGCCGAGGATTTCATCAACAATTGCGACCTGATGCAGGCCGCAACCTCCTTCGGCGGCGTCCACACCTCGGCCGAGCGGCGCTTGAAGCGAGGCGACGCGGTTCCGGCCGGCTTCGTTCGCCTGTCGGTCGGTTGTGAGCCGGTGGAAGAACTCTGGAAGGCGATCGAGGCCTCGCTGGACAGGATCAGCGACTGACAAATCGACCACGAGCGGGTCAGCGTTTGATGGGATCGCCGAACCGCCCTAACTCCTTGTTTTACGCAATTACGCGATTCCGCAAGGGAAAGCGCTAGCGCTTCTCCTGGATTGCTTAGGAGCCGAGGTCATTGGCTTCGATGTTGCGCCGACCATGCAGCACGCGAAGAACTTCGATCGCATCACCGCCGACCCGGTACAAGGTGAGATATTCGCCGACAATCAGATGGCGGATACCCGGCGCAATGTCGTCGCGTGGCGCACCTGAGAAGGGATTAAGTCGACAATTGCTGCCATCTTGCCGCTAAACGATCAAGCAACCGGTCCGCTGCTGCCTCGTTGTTGCCCGCAATATGAAGCCAGATCGCAACCAAATCCTCTTCCGCACGAGCGCTGCGGTCGATTGGCAGCAACTTCATGCCGCGTCGTCAGATCGCAGACGCCTGCGGGCCTCCGCCTTGATTTCGTCCATCGAGGCAAACCGACCAGGCCCGCTGTCGATCCCCTCCTGCACCAGCTTGCGCAGTTCCTCAACCGTGTAGCCCATCAGGTCGCGGCGGTCCTTCCATTGCCTCAACGCATCGCGGATCACCTCGCTCGCCGAGGCGTATTCTCCAGCCGCGACCACATCGTCGACCGCCTGAGCCAATTCCGGCGAAAGCGTGATGCTGCGTTTGTCGACCTGACCCATGATAGGCTCCTGATGATGAGCCGTGACGGTACGATTTAATCGCACCAATTTCAAGAAAGTCGGCGGATATCTCTGTCTTGTGGCGGGGCAAATCAGCCCCGTGCCTTTGAATCAGAAGCTGCGCCCATGGGCGTAACCTTCTGATACCAAAGGCTTTATCCCAGATGTCGTGGAGAGAAACTGCCAGCTGGCCTGTAAGCCGGGTTTTGTATGGCCCTCGCCCCTTGCGAGGCGAGAACGTGGCGGCCATTCATCTTGGGCGCATGTTGCCATGCACCTCACGCAACCTACCCGGACGGTGGGCCGGAAACAGCCCTCGAGGGTTTCCCCTCGCACCGCCCCTATTCGGTCTTGCTCCCGGTGGGGTTTACCGTGCCGCTCCTGTTGCCAGTCGCGCGGTGGGCTCTTACCCCACCCTTTCACCCTTACCCCGACAAAGTCGTGGCGGTTTGCTTTCTGTGGCACTTTCCCTGGGGTCGCCCCCGCCGGCCATTAACCGGCACCGTGTTTCCATGGAGCCCGGACTTTCCTCACCCGCGGCCTTTCGGCGTTTGCGGGTGCGGCCGCCCGGCCAGCTGGCAGGGCGTATAAAGGGGTTCACACCGCAAAACGCAACCGAAAAAGCCGTCGTGCCCGGTTCTTGTCAAGCCGGTGCGCCGACAGCCGCCAACTGGACCTTGACCTTGCTGCAATAGGCCGCCGAAACCGGGTTCATGCGGGTGGCGCCATGGCCGGCATTGTATTTCAGGATGGTGCCGCAGGTCGTGCCGCCGCCGAGGTCGCGCGCCATGGCGAGGTACTTCATGCCGTATTTGATGTTGGTGTCGGGATCGAACAGGCCCTTGGCCGACCCGCTGTAACCCATCATGCGCGCGGTTGCCGGCTTGATCTGCATCAGTCCGATCTCGCCGGCGCCGCCGACCATGTTCGGCCGGTAGTTGCTTTCGATCTTGATCACGGCCTGGGCCAGCGACACCGGAACCCCGTAGGTCGCCGCGTAGCGGCCGACAATCGCGGAATACTGGCCACCGCTCGTCACCGCCGCGGTCGCCGCAGCGACGTTGCCGAGACCGATCGATGCTGTCGTCGTCATGTCCACGGTTTTGCGGCCGCGCTTTGTCTGCCTCTTGGCGGAGGATTTCCCTGCCCCGGTCTTACTTGCCTTGGTCCCACTTGCCTTGGCCCAGCTTGCCTTTTCCACTTTCGCGGAAACCTGCTTCGTCGTCTTGTTGCTTTTGGCCGAAATGGCCTTGCCTTTGGCGGATGCCGCGACGAGGCCCTGGTCGGCCCGTGGGCTTAACGGCGCGGCGTCGGCCGCACTGAAGGCAAAACTCATTACCCCGGCAGCAAGAGCTGCCGTTAAAACGGTCAATTTCTGCATGTGATCCTGTTCTGTTGGGGCCACGCGAAGATCTTCGCGTGGCATCGCTTGATCAATATCGGAACACCCGGGGGGATGGACGTCCGACAAACTGTACGAAACGCCCTTTGAAGTCCGATTTGGCGCCAATGAAGGCGAGGCAAGTCACTTTCAGTGACAGTTTGTAACTTTATGACCAGCGAGGATTACTTGGACCCGCTCTTGACCTGAGGTCAATTCCTCGCGGAAGCAAGCAGTTTCTGCAGCGTGCGCATCGTCGAGCCGTCGGCGGCGCCGTCGATCCGGCGCGGTCGAAAATGCCGTTGAAAGGCCTCAACGACAATTCGTGTCCGGTCGTCGAAAATGCCCGATATCTCGACGCCATAGCCATAAAGCGACAGCATCGACTGCAGCGTCTCCACATCGGCACCGCGGTCACCGGACTTCAGCGCGGCTCCGCGCCTGACGGGAGCGGCCGGCACGAGATGGCCGACACCGGCCTTAAACAGCGCGGCCCATGGGAACTTCTCGCCGGGATCGATCTTGCGCCCCGGCGCCACGTCGGAGTGCGCCAACACCCGCTGGGGGGTGATCGCGTGCCGCGTGACAATCCCCTTGCACAGCTCGATGACCGCCGTGATCTGACGTTTCGGAAAGCCGGGATAGCCCAGTGAATGGCCGGGATTGACGATTTCGATGCTGATCGAGCAGGAATTGATGTCGGTGCGTCCGAACCAGGAACTCTGGCCGGCGTGCCACGCGCGATCGCTTTCCCGCACCATCTGCACGACGTGACCATTCTCATGGACGAGATAATGCGACGAGACTTCACTCGCCGGAGCGCACAGCCAGGCTTCGGCCGCGGCCCCGGTTGCCATGCCCGTGTAGTGCAGCACAATCATGTCGGGCTTCTGCGAGTCGCGCCTTGGCCCGAAATTCGGCGATACCCTGACCTCGGCGCTCGGCTCGTCGGGCAGGAAGCCGCTCATGCGTGCCGCAGGCCCCGCTCGATCATCTCGTAGGCGGCGTTGATCGCCGCGACCCTGGTCGTCGCGATCTTGATGAATTCCTGCGGCAGCCCGCGCGCGATCAGCCGATCCGGGTGGTTGTCCGACACCAGCTTGCGATAGCGTTTCCTGACCTCCTCGAACGGCTTGCCCCGCTCGATGCCGAGGACGACATAGGGGTCGCCGGCACCAAGATTGACGTGCCGTGCCATGATCGATTCGTAATGCGTTTCGTCAATGCGGAAGATCTCGGCGATACGGTGCAGGAAGATGCCTTCGCGCTCATGCACCAACCCATCGGCCTTGGCGATGTGGAACAGGCCGTCGAGTATGTCTTCCAGCATCACGCAATTGGAGTGCCCGGAGCCGCAGAGCTGCGCCATGCGCTCGGCGTAGGTCTCGAAACCGGCGACGTCCCGCTGGGCCAGATCGAACAGCCGCGCGACGTTGCGCGTCTCCTTCGGCGGCACTTCGAAGATTTCCTGGAAGGCGCGCACCTCATCCTGGGTGACGATACCGTCGGCCTTGGCCATCTTGGCCGACAGCGCGATCATCGCCACCGAGAAGGCGACGCGGCGGCGCAGGTCGGCATCGCCGGAGAAAACCGTGCGCACAGCTTCGACCACGTCGGCGACGCCTGACGTGGTCGAAGACGAAACGCGCGTGATGAAGTCGCCGAGGCGGTCCCAAATCGACATGGCCAGCTTCATAGAGCCAACCGGTCCCCGCTATCAAGCCAATAACGGCCACTCTCTATCGGGTCCGTGGCCACCGACGATCCACGGTCCCGAGCGCGGTCTCCACGAGAAAGGCCGGCATGAAGCCGGCCTTCCTCCCAAGACACCTACTGCTTACAAACTACTGCGCGGGCGCAGGAGCGGGCGTTGCCGGAGCCGGCTCGGCAGGCTTGGTCGAATTATCGGCCGGGGCCGCGGGCTTCATCGGCTGCTCGGCAGCCGGCGGATTGGTGCTCTGCGTGGTGGTGTTGTCAGTGCCTGTGCCACTGTCGCTGCAGGCGGCAACGCCCAGCAGGGCCAGGGCGGACACCGAAGCAAGAATGAGCTTTTTCATTACGTCTCTCCTTCAACACACGTTCACGTTGCGGTGAACGGTCGAAGGAGAAATGCCCCGGACGGCCATGGGTTTCATAACGTTGCGTTTCCGCCTGTAACATCAATGGCATGCAGGCGACATTGCTGCCGGCGCTTGGGCGCTTTAACAACGATAACGAAAACGAATACCGGAGACAGCCGCATGACCGCGAAATGGGATTTCTGGATCGATCGCGGCGGCACCTTCACCGATATTATCGGCCGTGACCCGCAAGGCGGGCTGCATCCGCGCAAATTGCTGTCGGAGAATCCTGAAGCCTATGCCGATGCGGCCATTCAGGGTATCCGCGACCTGCTCGACCTTGAAGCGGCCGCCGCGATCCCGTCCAGCCTGATCGGCGACATCAAGATGGGCACGACCGTGGCCACCAATGCCCTCCTGGAGCGCAAGGGCGACCGCGTGTTGTTGCTCATCACCAAGGGGTTTCGCGATGCGTTAGGGATTGCGTACCAGGCGCGACCGGACATCTTCGCCAAGGAGATCATCCTTCCCGAACAGCTCTATGAGCGCGTCATCGAGGTCGACGAGCGCGTGCTCGCCGACGGCCGCGTCGAGCGGCTGCTCGACATATCAGCCTGCCGGCCGGCCATAGAACAAGCGAAAGCCGATGGTATCGACGCCGTGGCGATCGTCTTCATGCATGCCTGGAAATATCCCGATCACGAGAAGGCCGTGGCCAAGGTCTGCCGCAAGCTTGGTTTCGGACAGGTCTCGGTCAGCCACGAGGTCTCGCCGCTGATCAAGCTGGTCGGCCGCGGCGACACCGCGGTGGTCGACGCCTATCTGTCGCCGATCCTGTCGCGCTATGTGCAAAGGGTGGCGGGAGAACTGGGGGTGGCGGGAGAACCGGGTGCGGCGGGAAAAAACAACGAATCCCCTCGCCTGATGTTCATGATGTCTTCTGGCGGGCTCACCGCCGCCGACATGTTCCAGGGCAAGGACGCATTGCTGTCGGGCCCGGCCGGCGGCGTGGTCGGCATGGTCGAGACGGCGAAGCTCGCCGGTTTCGACAAGGTCATCGGCTTCGACATGGGCGGCACGTCCACCGACGTCGCCCACTATGACGGCGAGTATGAACGGGCCTTCGACACCGAAGTCGCCGGTGTGCGCGTCCGCGCGCCGATGATGCGCATCCACACGGTCGCCGCCGGTGGCGGCTCGATCCTGCACTACGAGCCCGGCCGTTTCCGCGTCGGACCAGACTCCGCGGGCGCCAATCCCGGCCCCGCCGCCTACCGGCGCGGCGGCCCGTTGGCGGTGACCGATGCCAATGTGATGCTCGGCAAGCTGCAGCCCGACTTCTTCCCGTCGATCTTCGGTTCCGGCCAGGACGCGCCGCTCGACGCGGAAACCGTGCATGCGAAATTCGCGGCACTTGCCACCGAGATCGGCGATGGCCGGCCGCCCGAATCGGTCGCTGAGGGCTTCGTCACCATCGCGGTCGAGAACATGGCCAATGCGATCAAGAAGATTTCCGTACAGCGCGGCTACGACGTCACCGAATACCTCCTGAACTGCTTCGGCGGCGCCGGCGGACAGCACGCGTGCCTGGTCGCGGACGCGCTTGGCATGGAGGCCGTGCTGATCCATCCCTTCTCCGGCCTGCTTTCGGCCTATGGCATCGGCCTGGCCTCCTTGTTCGCCTCGCGCCAGCAGGCGCTGCTCAAGCCGCTCGCCGAAGAGTCCAGAACGGAGATTGGCGGCCTCATCGCCACCTTGAAAAAGGCCGTGATCGCGGAACTGGCGGCGCAAGGCATCGCCGAGGACGCGGTTGCCACCAGGCCGGTGCTGCACATTCGCTATGACGGCACCGATACGACGCTGCCGGTAAGTTTTGAGAACGACTCGATTTTCCAAGCAAAGCGCGATTTCGAAATCGCCCACAAAGCGCAATTCGGTTTCGTCTACGACGACAAGCCGATGATGGTCGAGACCGTCGGCGTCGAGGGTACCGAAACCGGCCAGACCAGCGCCGAGGCCCATGCGCCTGCCGGACCGGCAAGGGTCCATCCAGCCGCTTCCGAGACCCGGCTAATCTACACGGAAGGCCAGTGGCATGAAGCTGGCGTCTACCGTCGCGAGACCCTCGGACCGTCCAATCTGGTCGCCGGCCCCGCCTTGATCATCGAGCCAAACCAGACCATCGTCGTCGAGCCGGGCTGGCGGGCCGAAATCACCAACCTCGATCACGTCGTTATACGCCGCACGGAAAAGAAAGCGCGCGCCGCTGCCCTGGGCACGCAAGCCGATCCGGTGATGCTCGAAGTCTTCAACAATCTCTTCATGTCGATCGCCGAGCAAATGGGCGTGACGCTGCAGAACACCGCCTATTCCGTCAACATCAAGGAAAGGCTGGATTTTTCCTGCGCCGTCTTCGACCACACCGGGGCGCTGGTCGCCAATGCGCCGCACATGCCGGTGCATCTCGGCTCCATGGACCGTTCGGTCGAAACCATCATCCGGCTGAACTCCGGCGACATCCACCCCGGCGACGTCTTTGCCTTGAATGCCCCCTATAATGGCGGCACGCATCTGCCCGACATCACCGTGGTGACACCGGTGTTCGACGACATCAGGAAAAACATCCTCTTCTGGGCGGCCTCGCGCGGCCACCATGCCGACATTGGCGGCACCGCCCCGGGCTCGATGACGCCGCTCGCCACCACGGTCGACGAGGAAGGCGTTCTGTTCGACAATTTCCGCATCGTCGACCGCGGAAAATTCCGCGAGACGGAGCTGCATACGCTGCTCACCGACCATCGCTACCCCGCCCGCAATCCGCACCAGAACATCGCCGATCTCAAGGCACAGATTGCCGCCAACGAGAAGGGTGTCGCCGAACTGCGCAAGATGGTCTCCCATTTCGGGCTTGATGTCGTCGAGGCCTATATGGGCCATGTCCAGGACAATGCCGCCGAGAGCGTGCGCCGGGTGCTGGAGCGGCTGCCGGACACGTCGGAATATGAATATCCGACCGATACCGGCCAGGTCATCAAGGTGAAGATCACGGTCGATCGCCAAAGGCGCGAGGCGACCGTCGACTTCACCGGCACGTCGCCTGTCATGAAGAACAATTTCAACGCCCCTGAGCCGGTGGCGCGCGCGGCCGTGCTCTACGCCTTCCGCGTCATGGTCGAGGACATGATCCCGATGAATGCCGGCTGCCTCAGGCCGATCAACATCGTCATTCCCGACGGCTGTATGCTGAAGCCCACCTATCCTGCCGCCGTCGTCGCCGGCAATGTCGAGACCTCGCAGCACGTAACCAATGCGCTGTTCGGCGCCATGGGCGCGATGGCCAATGCGCAGGGCACGATGAACAACCTGACTTTCGGCAACAAGAAGTACCAATATTACGAGACCATCTGTTCCGGCTCGCCGGCCGGCCATATGAACTCCGGCCGCGGCTTTGCCGGCACCTCCGGCGTGCACACCCATATGACCAATTCGCGCCTAACCGATCCGGAGGTGCTTGAACTGCGCTTTCCCGTGGTGCTGGAGGATTTTCACATCCGCGAAGGCTCGGGCGGCAAGGGCAAATGGAACGCTGGCGACGGCACCAAACGCACCATCCGCTTCCTCGAGAAAATGGAATGCGCCATCCTGTCCTCGCACCGCAACCGCCCGCCACGGGGGCTGGATGGCGGCGACGACGGCGAAGTCGGCTCGACCAAGGTCCGCCGCAACGACGGCACGGTCGAGGTGCTGAAGGCCTGCGACCAGACCGTGCTCGACGCTGGCGAGGCGGTGATCGTGACGACGCCGACGCCGGGCGGGTTTGGCAAGCTGTAAGGGAGACGTCAACAGGCTGTCACCGGCCTGTCATGACCCTGCGGTACCCGCTTGCGGCAAAGCAAATGGGGAATCACTTTGCCATGACGGACGTCTCCTCGGACCTGGTTTTTCGCCGCGGCAAGGAAGTTGGAAAAGCGGTCTACCAGAACCGCGCGCTTTCGAAAGCCGGCATTTCCGAGCGGCTGTTCGCCTTCCTGTTTTCCGGCCTTGTCTATCCGCAGATCTGGGAAGACCCTGACGTCGACATGGACGCGATGCAGCTTGGCCAGGGCCATCGGATCGTCACCATCGCCTCGGGCGGATGCAACATCCTGGCTTACCTTACCCGCTCGCCGGCACGGATCGACGCTGTCGACCTTAACGCCGCCCACATCGCGCTGAACCGCATGAAGCTGGAAGCGGTGCGCCGCCTGCCCTCGCAGGGCGACCTGTTCCGCTTCTTCGGCGCCGCCGACACCAGTCACAATTCGGAAGCTTACGACCGTTTCATCGCGCCGCATCTCGACCCGGTCAGCCGCCACTATTGGGAACACCGCAACTTGCGCGGCCGCCGACGCATTGGTGTCTTCGACCGCAATTTCTACCAGACCGGCCTGCTTGGCCTGTTCATCGCCATGGGCCATCGCACGGCGAAGTTCTTCGGCGTCAACCCGGCCCGCATGATGGAAGCCAGGAATATCGGCGAACAGCGCCGCTTCTTCAACGAGGAGCTGGCGCCGGTCTTCGACAGGAAACTTCTGAAATGGGCGACCTCGCGAAAAGCCTCGCTGTTCGGTCTCGGCATTCCGCCGGCGCAGTATGATTCGCTGATCACCTCCGGCGACGGCACCATGGCCAGCGTGCTTAAGGCCCGCTTGGAAAAGCTTGCCTGCGACTTCCCCTTGGAAAACAATTACTTCGCCTGGCAGGCCTTTGCTCGCCGCTACCCGGAACCAGGCGAGGCCGCCCTGCCCGCCTATCTGGAAAAGCACAATTACGAGACCATCCGCGGCAATGTCGACCGCGTCGCCATCCATCACGCCAACCTGATCGAATTCCTCGCCGGCAAGGATGCCGGCGCCGTCGACCGCTTCATCCTGCTCGACGCGCAGGACTGGATGACCGATGACCAGCTCAATGCACTGTGGTCGGAAATCACCCGCTCCGCCTCCACTGGGGCGCGCGTCATTTTCCGCACCGCTGCCGAGCCCAGCCTGCTGCCGGGCCGCGTTTCCACCTCGCTTCTCGACCAGTGGGATTACCAGAACGAGGCCTCGCGCGAATTCTCGGCCCGCGACCGCTCGGCCATCTATGGCGGCTTCCACCTCTATGTGAAGCGCGCCGCATGAGCACGACGGAGCTGCCGGCCAGCCACGCCGAACTGATGGACGGCGTCTACCGCTGGCAGCGCCACATCTACGACCTGACCCGCAAATACTACCTGCTCGGCCGCGACAAGCTGATATCGGGACTGGACGTGCCATCGGGCGGCACCGTACTGGAACTCGGCTGCGGCACCGGCCGCAACATCATCCTCGCCGCCCGCGCCTATCCAGACGCGCGCTTCTTCGGCCTCGATATTTCGGCCGAAATGCTGGAGACGGCAGGCGCCGCGGTTGCCCGCGAAGGCCTCTCTGATCGCGTCATGCTGGCAAGGGGCGATGCCACGGATTTCAACGCGAAGGCGCTGTTTGGCCAAGGCAGCTTCGACCGCGTCTTCGTATCCTATTCGCTGTCGATGATCCCGGGCTGGGAGAAGACGGTATCGGCAGCACTTGCCGCGCTGGCCCCGATGGGCTCGCTGCACGTCGTCGATTTCGGCCAGCAGGAAGGTCTGCCAGGCTGGTTCCGCACCTTGCTGCGCGGCTGGCTGAAAAAATTCCACGTCACGCCGCGTGAATCCCTGCGCGACGTTCTGGAATCGGAAGCCGAGCGAACCGGCGCAACCTTCCGTTTCCGCACGCTTTATCACGGTTATTCCTGGCTGGCTGTGATCAAGCTCGGCACCTGACATCGCAGACAAAACAGCCGTAGAACCCGGCGCGCTTTCGCCATCGGCGGCCCAACGCTCCAATTCCAAGGTCAATCCGGTGAACGCGATCAGCAGGGTTCGCCCTTCGCGATTGCAGAATGACCCAAAGGGTGGTACACTATCTCCATGCTGGAGATAGAAAGTGATCGTCGGGTTTCGGGACGGATGGCTGCGAGCCTTTTTCGTGGAAGACATCCATTCCCGCAACATTCCGTCCGATCTTGAAGGCCGGTTGTTCCGCAAGCTCCAGATGATCGATGACGCGACGACCGATCAGGATTTGCGCGTACCGCCGAGCAATCACTTCGAAAAGTTGCGTGGTAGTCTCGATGGCTTCCACTCAATCCGCGTCAACAACCAATGGCGGCTGATCTTTCGGTGGAATGGCGGCCGTGGTGAAGCGTCGGATATCCATCTCGACGATCATAGCTACAGATGAGACGACACATGTTGATGACCACACGCAAGCCGGCAACGGTGGGTGAAATCCTCACGGAAGAATTTATGCAACCACTTGGCCTGACACAGGCTGCTTTGGCGGAAGCGATGGGGGTTCAGCGCAAGCATGTCAACGAATTGTGCAACGACCGCCGCAACGTGACGGCCGCGACCGCGCTCATTCTGGCGCGGGTCTTTGGCAACAGCCCGGATTTCTGGCTCAACGTGCAGCGCCGCAGCGATCTTTGGCAGGTCATGAATTCACCCGAGGAGCGGGCGCGGATTGATCGCGCCAAGCCTTTGGCGACCGCAGCCTAGAAGAAACTCTACAGCAACCGACTGCCGCTTAATGCAGCGCCTTCACGAGCGCCCCCACCATTGCTTGCGGGCGGTAGTTGAACGTGGCCGGCGTTAGCCCGAGCCGCACCACCACCAATTGCTCAGACGGAATGATGGCGACGGTCTGTCCGTCATGGCCCTCCATCCAGTAAGTGTCCTTCGGCAGCCCGGCCGCGACGCCGGCGCCGGGGTTTTCCTCGTCGCCCGGCGCTTCGATCCATAACTGGCCCTTGCCGTAGACCTTCGAGGCGGATGCCGGCTCGCGCATCCATTCCACGAAGCCGGCCGGCAGGATTTGGTTGCCGTTCCATACACCGCCCTGCAGCAGGAACTGGCCGAAGCGGGCCCAGTCATGCGCTGTGGCGTAGAGATAGGACGAGCCGACGAAAGTGCCCTGCTCGTCGGTCTCGAGCACCGCGCTACGCATGCCGAGCGGCTCGAACAGCGCCATGCGCGGCCACGTCAATGCCTTGGCCTTGTCGCCGATCGCGTCCTGCCAGAGGCGCGACAGCATCACCGCCGTGCCACTCGAATAGGAAAACGTCTTGCCGACCTCACCGGTGAGGGGTTTGGTTGCGGCAAAGCCCGCCATGTCAGGTTCGAGATAGAGCATGCGCGTGACGTCGGCGACGTCGCCATAATCCTCGTTGAACTCCAGCCCGCTCGACATCGCCATCATGTCGGCAAGGCTGATCGCGGCGCGGCCGTCGGCCTTCCACGGCGTGAACAGGCCCTTGTTGTCGACCGTCATCTTCCCATCCTTGACCAGCGTGCCGACGATAGCGGCATTTACTGTCTTGGTCATCGACCAGCCGAGCAGCGGCGTCTTGGCCGAAAAACCGTCGCCGTAGCGTTCGGCGACGACGCGGCCGTTCTTGATCACCACGATCGCGCGCATGCCGGTGCCGGCCAGCGCGGCGTCCCCGACAATCTTCGAGACCTCGGGCTTCTGCGAGGCATCGACTCGCTCGCCCTCAGGCCACAGCGCGTCCTGATTGGTCGGCGATGGCGAGGCATGGATTGCCGTGCGCCGCGCCTTGCCGACATCGCCGTCGGGGACGGAGGCGCAGCCCAACCCGTCGCGGGCAACCGCCTCGCTCTTGCCGAGGAAGCCGAGCAGGCCGGCCGAAACCGTCCCCCGGTTCTTGTCGACCGAAACCCGCATCAAGCGCAGCAGCGGGTGGCCCGGCGCCTGCACATCGACGGCCAGCACCTCGTTGGCGTCGCGGCCGGCGATGAAGACGTTGGAGCAGACGATCTTGGCCGAATAGCCCGAGCCGACGCGGATCAGTTCCGGCGGCGCGATATAGAGCCAGGCAAACAGCGCGGCGATAGCCAGCACGATCAGGCCAAGCAGCCATTTGACGATCTTGACGACGAACCGCATCCATTGCCTCCCAGGCATTCGCCTGACGTTTATGTCATCGAATTGCCGCCATTGCTTCCGCAAAATCGGGCCTCTTGTCGACCGCCATAAACCAGATATCAACCATGATCGGCGATCACAGGGGTGCATGTCGGCCAAAAGCGCTCAGCGGTTTTGGGACAACGACATGCACGAAAAACGAATATGCCAGGCGATGCGTGGGGCGATCGCCTGGAGGGGGCCAGACCAGCTTCGGCCATCAGTGCACAGACCCATCAGCGACCGGCTGATTCCGGCTTGGAAGTTGCGGATGCGCCGTCTTGCGGCCCTTTTCATGCTGACGCTGCTCGGCGCCTGCTCGACCGTGGACGATCTCTCGCCGCTGTCGCCGTCCGCGTCGAGCAGTCCGACGGTGGCCGTGCGCGCGCCGCGCTTTGCCGATTCAAAGCCGCATGAGTGGGACAGCGGTGCGCCGTGGAACTATGCCGTCCATGGTACCGACGTGTCCAAATACCAGACCTCGGTCGATTGGCCGGCGGCCAAGGCCAGCGGCATCTCCTTCGCTTTCATCAAGGCAACGGAAGGCGGTGACCGTTTCGATGAGTATTTCAGCGAGCACTGGGCGCGCACGAAAGCCAATGGGATTCCACGCGCGGCCTATCATTTCTTCTATTTCTGCACTCCGGCAGCCACCCAGGCGCGCTGGTTCATCCAGAATGTCCCCGTCGACCGCTCCGCCATGCCGCCGGTTCTCGACATGGAATGGAACCCGAACTCGCCGACCTGCCGGCTGCGCCCCGACGCCGCCACGGTGCGCGCGGAGATGACCACCTTCCTCGAAATCGTGGAGCGGCATTACGGCAAGAAGCCGATCATCTACACCTCGGTCGACTTCTTCGACGACAATGAACTGTCGACCTTCCGCGGCTATCCCTACTGGCTGCGCTCCGTCGCCGGACACCCGCGCGAGAAATATGGTGGCCACCCTTTCACCTTCTGGCAGTACACCGGAACCGGCATCGTTCCCGGCATGACCGGCAAGTCCGACATCAACGTCTTCAACGGCTCGGAATCCGCCTGGAACAAGTGGCTGCGGCAGAACACCCGTTGACGCCGTGGCAACGGCAGCAAGCCGCGGGAATGGGGGTTGCGGCAGATCACCCGTTGACGCCGTGGCAACGGCAGCGAAGCCGCGGGAAAGGTGGTTGCGGCAGAAGACCCGTTGACACCGTGACAACGGCAGCGAGGCCGCGGGAATGGGGGTTGCGGCAGATCACCCGTTGACACCGTGACAACGGCAGCAAGCCGCGGGAATAGTGATTGCGACAGATCAGCCGTTGACACCGGGCCTGCCGCCTGCTTTCGACACAGCCAGCGCTAAAGGGTGCAACCGCTGGTAATTCAGGGCGTTGCGCTTTCAGGCACGACAATGCCCTCTCGTTTCGAAAGGAAGCTGATGCGACTGCGTTCCCAAGCCCTCGCGGCGCTGTTCTTGTGCGCCACGGCCTTGCCGGCGATGGCGCAGGAATGCGGCGGCGATTTTGAAACCTGGAAGCAGGGTGTGGCGGCGGAAGCCAAGGCTGCCGGTGTCGGCGCGGTCGGTCTTGATGCGCTGGAGGACGCCAGGATCGACGAGAGGGCTCTGGCGCGCGACCGTGCGCAGGGCGTCTTCACGCAAACCTTCGTCCAGTTTTCCAACCGCATGATCTCGGCCTACCGGCTGAAGCAAGGTGCGGCGAACATGAAGAAATACGCCGACATCTTCGCCCGCGCCGACCAGCAGTTCGGCGTCCAGGCCCCGGTCATCACCGCCTTCTGGGCGCTTGAAACGGATTTCGGCGCCGTGCAGGGCGATTTCCATACGCTGAGCGCATTGGTGACGCTGTCGCATGACTGCCGCCGCCCGCAGCTTTTCCGCCAGCAACTGGTGCCGCTCCTGGAACTGATCGATCGCGGCGTGCTGCCGACCGACGTCACCGGCGCCTGGGCCGGCGAGATCGGCCAGACGCAGATCCTGCCATCCGACTATCTCGCGCGGGGCATCGATGGCGACGGCGACGGCAAAATCGATCTGCGCGGCTCCGTGCCCGACGTGATCATGACCACGGGCAACAAGGTGCTGTCGCGCGGCTGGAAGCGGGACGAACCCTGGATCCAGGAAGTGCGTGTGCCCGAGGAGATGCCGTGGGACCAGACCGGGCGCACCAACAAATTGCCGCTGACACAGTGGGCGCAGTGGGGCGTCACCAACCCCGACGGCTCGCCGCTGGCCGACAAGGGGCTGAAGGCCGGCCTGGCGCTGCCCATGGGCCGCAAGGGCCCGGCCTTCCTCACCTACGAGAATTTCGACGTCTATCTCGAATGGAACCAGTCCTTCAACTACGCGCTGACCGCGGCCAATCTCGCCGCGCGGCTGGCGGGCGCGCCGCCGCTTGACCCGCGCAATCCCGAGCCCGGCCTCAACAATGAGCAGATGAAAGAACTGCAGACCAAGCTCGAAGCCAGGGGCTACGACGTCGGCACCGTCGACGGCATTTTGGGCACCAACACCCGTGAAGCCATCCGCAAGGAGCAGATGCGCCTCGGCATGCCGGTCGATGGCTGGCCGACGCCGGAGCTGTTGGGAAAATTGTGAAGAGAGCGAGTAGTGGGTAGTGGGTAGTGGGTAGTGAGATATAGAGATTCCCTGCTGACTACTGACTACTCATGACTACTGACTACTCACCCCTTTTTTCCTAATCCGCCATCGTCTCCAAACTCGCGAACCCCACCGGCGCGTCGCCCTCGTCGAAGGGCGTCGTGACCTCGACGAAGGTGTCGGGATAGAAGCCGTTGAAGCGGGTCCTGAGCGACAGCGAGTAAGCGCCGATATGGCCGATCTCGATCCAGTCGCCGGTGTCGACGGTTTCCGGCAGCCAGAACGGCCGCGACAGGATGTCGACGGAATCGCAGGTCGCGCCGCAGACCTTGAACGGCACGATGTTCTTCTCATCGCCATTGCGCGTACGGATCGCCGGATCGGGAATGAACCGCGCCGGCAGCGTGATCTTGCCGGTCCAGGAATCCGACAGCGAGGCCCAGATGCCGTCATTGATGTAGAGCCGCTTGCCCTTGCGCAACAGCACGCGCACGATCAGCGACAGGCAGCGCGCCACGATCACCCGGCCCGGCTCCGCCACCAGCGGCATCTGGTCGAACTGATATTCCTTCAGGTCGCCGGAGAGCCGCGACATGATCTGGCCGAGCGACGGCATCTCGATCTGCTTGCGGTTGGGATCATGTCCGTATTCGGCCGGAAAGCCGCCGCCGACGTCGAGCCCGGCAATGTCAAAGGTCAGCCGGTTGCGCACCCAGTCGGCCGAGGCCAGCGCCCGCTCATAGGTGTCGGGATCCTCGATCTGGCTGCCGACATGGAAACACAGGCCGACCTTGTAGCCGGTGCGGTTCAGCCGCTCGGCGAGTTCGACCGCATAGGCAGGCCCGGCGCCGAATTTCTTGGACAGCTCGTAGGCGGCATGGCCCTTTGTCTGCACACGAACGAAGACGCTGACCGCGCCCGGGTCGATATCGAGCGCCCGCACCACGCGGGTCAGCTTGGTGATCTCGTCCTCATGGTCGAGCGAGATGACGCGGATGCCGTATTTCTCCAAAGCCAGCTTGATGTCCGACTGCGCCTTGACCGGATGCATGTAGAGCATCTCCGCATCGGGCGAGACGGCGCGCACGGCGGCGAACTCGCCTGGTGAAGCGACGTCGAAGGCGGTGACGCCGGCCTCGACCAGCGTCTTCAGCACGATCTGCTCGCCATTGGTCTTGACCGCGTAGGCGGTCTTGCCGGGGAACATGCCCATGAACTGCTTCGCATCCGCCTTCAAGACCTGCGGGCGGAAGCAGTAGACCGGGTCGTCCGGGCGAAGCGCCAGTGCAGCCTCGCTTGCATTCTCGAATCGCTGCATGGACGAATCCTCGACTTCAGCTCGCACAATTAATCCAAGCTAGCGGCTAGCGCATGACCCCGAAAGTTAATTTCGACTTCGGAAGGGATCATGCGCCAGGGATGAGCCTTGCAAGCGTCCTTTGCGCATCTCTGGAGGCGCGCGGTGCTGCAACGAAAACAATTCTGTGTCTCGTGCTCCTGCGGCACAGCACTGGCTTTTGCCGAAAGGCTTGGCTGCCGGTCGGGTTTCGGGTGGCCCTTGCCGCCGAACCAGATATGGCTTCCGCCTGTCGGCTGGCATTCCGGCTGTCTGGGGGAGGATTTATATGGCAGTGACCGCCGCATCTGCGCCACGCGGACCGATGACGCTCAGGGACTGGGGGCAGTTGCTGTTGCTCGGCGCCATCTGGGGCGGCTCGTTCTTCTTCGCCCGCATCGCGGTGGCGGAACTCCAACCGCTGGTGCTGGTGCTGTTTCGCGTCGCCATCGCGGCGATAGCCCTGCAGCTCTATCTCGGCTTGCGCGGACCGTCCTTCCGCCTCGCTCTGCCGCATGCCGGCCTGTTCTTCCTGCTGGCCTTCACCAACAATGTCATCCCCTTCTCGCTGATCTTTGCCGGTCAAACCCAATTGGGGGCCGGCGTCGCCTCCGTCCTCAACGCCACGACGCCGTTCTGGACGCTGATCCTGGCCAACGCGTTGACATCAGATGAAAAGCTGTCCTGGAACAAGCTCGCCGGCATCGGGCTCGGTGTCGCCGGCACGGCCGTGATGATCGGTCCCGGCCTGCTGGCGGGGCTCGGCGGCCCTGTCTGGGCCAAATTCGCGCTGATCGGCGCCTCGCTTTCCTATGGCATCGCGCTGATGGTCGCCCGCCGTTTCAAGGGCGTGCCCTCGCCGGTCGTCGCCACCGGGCAGTTGACGGCTTCGACCATCATCATGATCCCGATCGTGCTCTTCGCCCATGGCCCGGCCGGCCTGTTCTCCGCCTCGCCGCCGGTTTGGGCGGCGGTGCTGGCGCTGGCGCTTCTGTCCACGGCCTTCGCCTACATCCTCTACTTCAACCTTGTCGCCTCGGCCGGGGCCACCAACGCCTCGCTGGTCACGCTGATCGTGCCGGCCAGTGCCATGCTGCTCGGCTTTCTTTTCCTTGGCGAGCGGCTGGAATCGTTTGAGATCGGCGGTGTGGTGCTGATCGGACTTGGTCTTCTGACAATCGACGGGCGAGTGTTCGGACGGCGTTAGAGCTCGGCATGTGCAATCGCGAAAGTCGAAGGCGACTTTTGCGAGGGTAGCGCTGCCATGACACAGCATCGACACGCCACCGCCATAATTTATTCACAGGCATGAAGCGGGTTTTGCCAAGGAGTTTCAACGGCTAACGGCGAAACCGAAGTCGCAAAATCCACAATCACGTCGCAATGCAGCACATTTTCCGCTTGCCTGTGGCACAAATGAACCTAGACTCCAGGGCATAGCTCTTTAAGAGGAGGCTATGTCATGGGACTTACGAGGCCAATCAACGCATTGATGATTTGTGCTGCGTTTGCTTTCATCGGCGCCCTCATTATGGGCGTCCTTCCCTGAACCCGCCAAGACGGGGAAGACCAGCAGCAAATAGTCCAACCGATTCGAAAGGCCGGGTTTTTACCCGGCCTTTTGCTTACCTGACTGACCCTCAGGCAGCAGCGGAGCCCGCCACCTCATGCGAGCGGATGCCGATCATATGGCAGACCGCGAAGACGAGGTCGGCCCGGTTCATTGTGTAGAAGTGGAAATCGCCCACGCCGCGCTCGACCAGGTCCAGAACCTGCTCGGCGGCCACGGCGGATGCCACCAGCGCATGCGTCTGAGGGTCGTTCTGCAGGCCGTCGAAACGCTCGGCCAGCCATGCCGGCACCAGCGCGCCGCAGCGCGCCGAGAAATTGGCGACCTGGGTGAAATTGTGCACCGGCAGGATGCCCGGAACGATCGGGATGTAGATGCCGGCGCGGCGCGCGCGCTCGACGTAACGTTCGTAGAGATCGTTGTCGAAGAAGAACTGGGTGATCGCCCGCGTCGCGCCGTTGTCGACCTTGCGCTTCAGCATGTCGATGTCGGTGGCGAAGTCAGGGCTTTCCGGATGCTTTTCCGGATAGGCCGAAACCGAGATGTCGAAATCGCCGGCGTCCTTCAGCGCCCCGACCAGCTCGGCGCCGTTGGCGTAGCCGTCCGGATGCGGCCGGTAGGCGGCGCCGACGCCTTCCGCCGGATCGCCGCGCAAGGCGACGAAGCGCTTCACGCCCATGTCGGTGAATTCCTGGATCACGGCGTCGACCTGATGGCGAGCGGCGTCGACGCAAGTCATGTGCGCGGCCGGCGTCAGGCTGGTCTCCTTCAGGATACGGCCGATGGTGCGCGCCGTGCGCTCACGCGTCGAACCGCCGGCGCCATAGGTCACCGAGACGAATTTCGGCTGCAGCGGCTCGAGCCTTGTGACCGTATCCCACAGTCTTGCCTCCATCTCGTCGTTCTTCGGCGGGAAGAACTCGAACGAAACCCTGACCTTGTCGCCGATATCGGGCCGGCGGGAAAAACGAAACTGGTTCATCAGGCGATTTCCCCTATCGAGCTCACTCTGGTCTGCTGGCTGGCATTGGCAGGATCGGCGATCAACAGGCGCCGGTCGCGGCCAAGCCAAAGCTTGACGGTGAGCCTGGCCTCGTTGCCGCCGCGCGGTTCGAACTCCTGGGCATCCTCGAGATCGAGGCCGGCTTCGGAGAACCATTCTCCGATCTGCCGGTCGGAAAAGCCCAGCCGCATATGCGCGTGCTCGTCGCGCAGGAATTCCAGTGTGTGCGGCGCGAAATCGACGATGACGAGACGGCCGGCCGGGCGAAGCAGCCGCGCCGCCTCATGGATGGCGCGGGCTGGATCGTCGAGATAGTGCAGCACCTGGTGGATGGTGACGAGATCGAAGGCATCGCGCTCGACAGGCGGCGAAAAGATATCGCCCTGCCGCACCTGCGCATTCGAAACGCCGGCCTTGTCGAGATTGGCGCGCGCCACGGTCAGCATCTCTCGCGACATGTCGATGCCGATCCCCCGCCGGTAGAGCGGCGAGAAGATTTCGAGCAGCCGCCCGGTGCCGGTTCCAAGGTCGAGCATGGACTGGAACGGCCGCTTGCCGACCAGCTTCAGCACCGCGGCCTCCACCGCACGGTCGGGCACATGCAGCGAGCGGATATGATCCCAGCTTGCGGCGTTCTGCGAAAAATACGCGGTGGCGCGGTCCTGGCGCTTGCGCTTGACCGAGGTCAGTCGCTCCAGATCGCGCTCGACCTGCGGATCGGCGCCGCGAATGCCGGCAACCAGCCTCATCACGAAGTCTCGCGCCGAATCGGCGTCCGACAGGCGGAAGAAGGCCCACGACCCTTCCTGGTAGCGGCCAATCAGCCCCGCCTCGAGCAGCAGCTTCAGGTGGCGCGAGACACGCGGCTGCGACTGGCCGAGAATTTCGGTAAGGTCGGAAACGGTGAGGTCGCCACGCGACAACAATGCCAATATCCGCAGGCGGCTGGATTCGGCCGCCGCCTTCAGCGTATCCACCATGGTGTCGAGCGAGACATGCATCAGCGTATTCTCTTTGAAAAAGATATAAACATATGTTTATGTCGAATTCGGCGACCTTGCAAGCGCTATGTCGCTTCCGGACCAGAAAATGCCGCATGCGTAATTTCCCGGTCCGGGTCAGCCCGAAACGTCTAGCGGTTTTGAGACAATGGCATGCACCAGCACAGAGACAGGCAATGACCGAACCGCGTGAGATGTTCGAAGCTCGCGAAGGCGAGCAGAGACTGGACCAGGATCCGGCCTTGATGCCGCCGGACGCCGGCATCGTCTTCATCGGCCGCATTGCCTCGCCGTGGACCACCCGGGATAGCTGCCCGAAGAACATGCGCGCGGCGCGCGAGGCAGGACGGTCCGCGGTGCTGACCATCGATGCGCCCTATCGTGCGGGCCTGCGCGGGCTGGAGCGCGCCAGCCACGTCATCATTCTGTCCTGGCTGCACCACGCGCCGCGGAATCTGATTGTGCAAAAACCCCGCCATGCGGCTGAAGCGAAAGGCGTGTTCGGCCTGCGCTCCCCTGCCCGGCCGAACCCGGTCGGCCTGCACATGGCCAAACTCGTCGGATTGGACATCGGCACCGGGCGCATCGGCCTCGACGCCATCGACGTGCTCGACGGCACGCCGGTCATCGACATCAAACCATATTTCGCCTCGACCGATGCCTTTGCCGAGGCGACCGTTGAGGGGCGCGGGGAGCAATGACCGCGCCCACCGGCCGCCGCCGCGCCATAGCCAAGGCTTTGACAGCACTTCTGCCGCTGGCGCCCTATGCCGACATGGAGAAGATCCGCACCGACGCCGGCTCGGTCCATATGAAAACCTTGCCGCCGACGATCGCGGTATGGCTGGCGACAATCGCCCACATCCGCCACATGCACACCGATTACGAAAAGCTGCTGGCCGAGGGGTATGACCGCGACTCCGCCCGTTTCTTCGTCATCGAGCAAACCAACACCATGCTCACGCGCTGGCGCGCCACGCGCCTGCTCGACGCCGACGACGAGGAGGAATGACGCCACTGCCGGGGAGATGGCGCTCTGCGTCTTGTTCAAAAAGATTCCCCCTCGCCTCTGGAAAATCACGGAACAGGCCGTATATGCCCGAAAGCGGAGAAGCCTCCGCTTCCATCCAGAAATTGCGCCCGCAGGGGCAAGGATTCCACATCATGACATCTAAGGTTTGGTTCATCACCGGATCGTCGAAGGGCTTTGGCCGCGTCTGGGCCGAGGCCGCACTGGCGCGTGGCGACCGCGTTGCAGCGACCGCTCGCGACGCCGGCACGCTCGCCGATCTCGTCGATAGATACGGCGACAACATCGCCGCCATAAAGCTCGACGTCACCGACAAGAAAGCCGTCGATGCCGCTGTCGCCGAGGCGCACAAGCGCTTTGGCCGGCTCGACGTCGTCATCAACAATGCCGGCTACGGCCATTTCGGCGCCATCGAGGAAGTCAGCGAACAGGAAGCCCGCGACCAGATCGAGACCAATGTGTTCGGCGCACTGTGGGTTACCCAGGCTGTCCTGCCGATCATGCGGGCGCAGCGCTCCGGCCACATCATCCAGATCTCGTCGATCGGCGGCGTCAATGCCTTTGCCTCGCTCGGCCTCTACCATGCCTCGAAATGGGCGCTGGAAGCCTTCAGCCAGTCGCTCAGCATCGAGGTCGCGGAATTCGGCATCCATGTCACGCTGGTCGAGCCGGGCGGCTTCTCCACCGACTGGTCGGGAGCATCGGCCAAGGTCTCCAAGCCGATCGAGGCCTATGCGCCCGCCCGCGCCAAGATGGCCGAGCGCCGCGCCAACTCGGTTGCTGGCGATCCCGAGGCGACCGGGCCGGCGATGCTGGCCATCGTCGATGCGGCAGAGCCGCCGCTGAGGGTGTTCTTCGGCGATGGCGGCCTGCCGATGATACGCCAGGAATACGCCAACCGCCTCGCCACCTGGGACAAGTGGGACCACGTCTCCGTCATGGCGCAAGGCGTCAACAAGAACCGCAAGGGCTGACGCCCAACGTAGTAGCTGCGCCGCCTACGGGCGGCGTAGCTATGCCTTGTAAATCCATTGCTCCGGCACACGCACCGAAATCTCTTCGCCGACCCTGACCACGCCGGGTTTTTCAACCCAGGCGACAAGGCCACGCAGCCGCTTCGCCGTCTGCGGGAAGAGCAGCGCGGCTGCATCGCGATCCGATGCATGGGCATGCGTGGCGATGGATTGCCCGGCGACCCGGCACGGCTTGTTCTGCGCGTCGATTTTGATCGTCACGCCCCCTTGGAAGAACATCAGTGAGCCGGCCGGCAGCATCGACAGACGTGGCACGCCCCCGATCAGCATATTGGCGCCGATCCATTCCGGCTTGATCTCCTCCAGGCCCATGCGCTCGGCGACGATCGAAAGCTCGTCCGCGGCGACCAGCGACAATTGCCGCTCGTTGCGCATCTCCGTGCCGCGCGGATACCAAGGCTCGCGCCCACCGGAACGCCGCGTCGTTCCGGAATGGAAGTCATTCGCGATTCCGTCGAAGCCAAGATGCAATTCCTCGACGGCTTTCGTCTCGAAATGATCGGACGGAGCGGCATAGAGCGCCACTGCCTTTGCCGTCAGCTTGCGGCCCGGGACGATGTCGATCGTGGGCTCGGCAGTTGGAAAAAGTTCTAGGTTTGTTTCCTGCATGCTGCTGGTCTAGAGGCCTCGGACAATACGGTCCAGTTTAAAGCGCTGATGATCCGATCACTGCGTTTGATGCCGATCACGACGTTATTACCGGAAATGCCGTCATGTTGCAGCGAGCGCGTCCCATTGCCGCCGCGCCGCCTATATATATTCGGCGCCAGTCGGGAGGAGGAGGTTCGCATGCAGGTTGGACAGGCCATCGCAGCGCTCTGGCTGTTCTGGGTGGTATCCTGGATCGTCGCTGCATCCTGGGCCGATCCAGCCCAAAAGCGCGCCACCATCGGGGCGGAGGCCCGCTATCGCGTCTTCTGGCTGGCCGGCACCGTCCTGCTGTTCGTTCCAGCGCACGGCTATGAAGGCAGGCTGAGATTATGGACGCCGACCCTTGCCGAAGCCTGGGCCTGCGTTGCCCTGATCGCGGTTGGCATCGGCTTCGCGTGGTGGGCGCGCATCCATCTCGGGCGGTTGTGGTCCGCCACGGTCACAGCCAAGGCGGATCATCGCGTGGTCGACACCGGCCCCTATCGCCTGGTGCGGCATCCAATCTATACCGGGCTGCTGCTGGCTGTGCTTGCCACCATGACGGCAAAGGGCACGGTCTGGGGCATTGCAGGTACGGCCCTGCTCATCATCGGCGTCGTCATCAAGGCGAGGCTGGAGGAGCGTTTCCTGCGCGACGAACTCGGACCCGCCTATGACGATTACGCCAGGCGGGTGCCGATGCTGGTTCCCTTCACGCCGGCCTAGCGCGGCATCACCTCAGAGCATTCTCAGCAGCGCGCCACCGATCGAATATCCCGCACCGAAGGCGCAGATCAGGCCGTGATCGCCCGGTTTCATGTCGGCATGGTTCTCCGACAGCGCGATGATGGCTCCCGCGCCGGCGGTGTTGCCCAGTCGTTCCAGCACCATCGGCGCGCGGTCATGGCCGACATCGTGGCCGAACGCCAGTTTCAGGATCATCGCATTCATGCGCGCATTGGCCTGGTGCAGCCAGAAGCGCCGCACCGCCTGCGGCGTCAGCCCGTGTTCGGCGAGGAATTCGACGATGAATTTGTGCCCGGCGACGGTGACTTCCTTGAACACCTTGTTGCCGACCTGCTTGATGAGGTTGCCTTCCAGGTCGATCCTGTAGGGATCGTCCTGAGCGGTGCGGGTATGATAGCCGAGATTGGTGCGGATGTTGTTCGACATCTGCGTCCAGATTCGCGTGTCCAGCACCTCGAAGCGGCCCGGCCGCCTCTCACCCTGGGCAAGCCCCTCCACCACCATCGACACCGAAGCGTCCCCGAAGATGAAATGCGTCTGCCGGTCGCGGAAATTGAGATGGCCGGTGATGATTTCCGGCGTCGTCACCAGGATGCGCTTGTGCGCGCCCGAGCGCACCAGATTGACCGCCATGTGCAGCGCAGCCGCGGCCGATGAACAGCCAAGCCCCATGTCGAAACCCGCGCCCCTCGTGCCCAGCGCCTCCTGCATTTCGATGGCGATCGCCGGATATGGCCTCTGCTGATGCGAGGACGAGCAGATCACCAGATCGACATCCGACGCATCGACCCCGGCGTGCTCGATCGCCTTCCCAGCCGAAGCGATGCCGAATTCCGCCTGCAGCGAGAGCGCGTCGTCCGGACGCGCCGGAATGCGCGGCGCCATGCGGGTCGGGTCGAGAATGCCTTCACGCTCGACCACGTGGCGGGACTTCACACCTGAAGCATGAACGATGAAGTCGGCATCGGATTTCTGCAGCAGCGTCTCGCCGGTATCCTGGCGCCGCGCGTTCTCGGTGTCGACCCAGGCATTGAAGCTGGCGACCAGTTCCTCATTCGTGATGACAGGCTTGGGAATTTCAGCGCCGATGCCGCTGATGATGACGCGATGCATGTTTAAGTCCGTCCATCCGCGGGCGTTGCGGCTTGATGTGGGCGCCGAAACGTTTCGGCGCAACACTTTTCTCACTCGGCCGGTTTACGCCGGCTTAAACCAAGGTTTAGGCCGGCTTAAACCAAGGTTCTCGCCAGCCTATCCCGCCCCCTTGGCGACGATGAAAATGCGGGGGAAACGCAGCAGCACCTTGCCATCGGCGGTCTTCGGATAGGCCTTGGCGATCTTGGCCGTGTAGCTGTCGAGGAACAGCTTGCGCTCATCCGCGTCCAGCGGATCGAGGAAGGGCTTCAGCCCTGTCGACTTCACCCACTCGACGATCGCCTCGGCATCGGCCAGCGGATGGTTGTAGATGGTGTGCCAGATGTCGAGCCGAGCCGAGAGCGGCGACAGCAGGTCGTAGTAGAACGACACCGGCGGCAGCGGCGCACGGGCCGCATCCCTGATCTTTGCCGCGAAAGGCGCTTCGGCGGCGGTCTCCCGCATCAGGCGATGCGAATCCTCGGCCATATTGTCGGGCATCTGGACGGCTAGCGCGCCGCCGGGGGCCAGAAAACCCATCAGGCGCTGGAACACCGCCGGATGCTCCGGCAGCCACTGGAAGACGGCGTTGGCGAAGATCACGTTGACCGGCTCGACCGAATGCCATGTCGACGCATCGGCGAGGTCGAAGCTGACATTGGGCAGCCGCGCCCTCGCCTTCTCGATCATGTCGGGAGACGTGTCGAAGCCGCTCACTTGCGCATCCGGCCAGCGCTCGACCAGAAGTTCGGTCGAATTGCCCGGCCCGCAGCCGATATCGACAACCCGGCGCGGAAAGTCGACCGGAACCTGTGCCGCCAAGTCGCGCGCGGGCCGCGTGCGCTCGTCCTCGAATTTCAGATACTGGGCGGCGGACCAATCAGCCATCCGGGCTCCTCATGTCAGCTTGAGAATTCGCCGCCCGGTGCCCCCCTACCGCGTCAGCCTCTTGTAGGTCATGCGGTGCGGGTTGACGGCTTCAGGCCCGAGCCGGCGGATCTTGTCCTGCTCGTAATCCTCGAAATTGCCCTCGAACCATTCGACGTGGCTGTCGCCCTCGAAGGCGAGGATGTGCGTCGCCAGACGGTCGAGGAACATGCGATCGTGCGAGATGATGACCGCGCAGCCGCCGAAATTTTCCAGCGCGTCTTCGAGTGCCGCCAGCGTTTCCGTATCGAGATCGTTGGTCGGTTCGTCGAGCAGCAGAACATTGCCGCCGGTCTTCAGCATCTTGGCCAGGTGCACGCGGTTGCGCTGACCACCGGAGAGGTTGCCGACCTTCTGCTGCTGGTCGCCGCCGCGGAAGTTGAAGGACGCGCAATAAGCGCGGGTGTTGGCCTCGAACTTGCCGAGCTTGACCACTTCGGCGCCGCCCGAGATTTCTTCCCACACGGTCTTTGACGGATCGAGCGCGTCGCGGCTCTGGTCGACATAGCCGAGCTTGACCGTCTCGCCGACGCGGACAGAACCCGCATCCGGCTTTTCCTGGCCGGTGATCATGCGGAACAATGTCGTCTTGCCGGCGCCGTTCGGGCCGATGACGCCGACAATGCCACCCGGCGGCAGCTTGAATTCGAGGCCTTCGATCAACAGCGTGTCGCCGAAGCCTTTCGACAGGCCCTCGACCTCGATGACCACGTTGCCGAGCCGCTCGCCATGCGGGATGACGATCTGCGTATCCGTCGGCCGCCGCTTATCAGCTGCATCGAGCAGATCCTGGAACGCCTGGATACGCGCCTTGGACTTGGTCTGGCGAGCCTTCGGGCTCGACTGGATCCACTCGCGCTCGCGGCCGATGGCGCGCTGGCGGGCGTCGTCCTCGCGGCCTTCCTGCTTGAGGCGCTTGGCCTTGGCTTCGAGGTACTTGGTGTAGTTGCCCTCATAAGGAATGCCGCGTCCGCGATCGAGTTCGAGAATCCAGCCGGTGACATTGTCGAGGAAGTAGCGGTCGTGGGTGATGATCATCACGGCGCCCGGATAGGCGCGCAGATGCTTTTCCAGCCATGCCGTCGTCTCGGCATCGAGATGGTTGGTCGGTTCGTCGAGCAGCAGAAGATCAGGCTGGCGCAGCAGCAGCTGGCAGAGCGCGACGCGGCGGCGCTCGCCACCCGACAGCTTGGTGACGTTGGCATCCTTTGGCGGGCAGCCCAGCGCTTCCATTGCCATCTCGACCTGCTGTTCGAGATCCCACAGGTTCAGCCGGTCCATTTCGTCCTGGAGCTTGGCCGACTCGTCGGCCGTCTCGTCGGAATAGTTCATCATCAATTCGTTGTAACGCTCGATGATGGCGGTCTTGGCCGCGACACCTTCCATGATGTTCTCGAACACGGTCTTGTCCGGATCGAGCGCCGGCTCCTGCGCCAGGTAGCCGACAGTGGCGCCTTCGGCGAGCCACGCCTCACCGCTCCAGTCCTTGTCGATGCCGGCCATGATCTTGAGGATCGTCGACTTGCCGGCGCCGTTTGGGCCCAGGATGCCGATCTTGGCGTCCGGGTAGAAGGACAGATGAACGTTCTCGAGCACCTTCTTGGTGCCATAGGCCTTGTTGAGGCCGGCCATGTGATAGATGAACTGGCGTGCCACGCGCGCTTTCCCTGAAAAATGACTGGATTTGTCGAATTGAATGGAGGTTGGCCGCTATGTAGGCGATGCGGCGCCGAACGGCAATCGCTTTTGCCATATCAGGCCAACCACACGGACAAGTGTGCACCGACAGCCAGGTTTTCAACCGGTCGATGGCGCGCGGAAATCTCCGGTTAACCCTTCCACGTCAAAACAGGATCGGAGTGGAATCGCTGGCTGGCCGCGATTTCGAACAGAGAGCGGATCGACGGCATTGCTGAACAGTTTCCTGCTCCTTGCCGAAGCGATCGTCTACTTCAGCGTCATGGTGACGCTTTTCCGCTTCCGCAAGCGCATCGGCCTGGGCGTCTTCATCTGCGCACTCGGCGTCATGCATTTCCTGGAAACCTATCTCGCCAGCGTCTTCTACGTCGCGCTGCCGTTCGGCATGGTCTCGCCGGGCTCGGCGGTGCTGTTTTCGGGCAAGCTGGTGATGCTCCTTCTGCTCTACATGAAGGAGGATGCCGCCACAGTGCGGCAGCCGATCTATGGCCTGCTGCTCGGCAATGCGCTGATGATCGGTCTGGTCCTGCTCCTGCGCCTGCACGCCATCGCTCCGCTTCCCGATGGCCGGCTCCCCGATATCGGCTTCATCGACGAGATGGGCTGGCTGATGGTTTGGGGCACGACGCTGCTGTTCGTCGATGCCATCCTGATCATCCTGCTCTATGAGAAACTTGGACGCGTCCTGCGCAAGGCGCGGTTCGCACGCATCCTGATTTGCGTCGCCTGCGTGCTGACTTTCGATCAGGCGGGGTTCTTCACCGCGCTGCATTTCGTTGCCGGCGCGCCGATCGCGGTCTTCTTCGGCGGCTGGTTCGCCAAGATGGCGGCAGCACTGACCTTCAGCGCCATGCTGGTCGCCTATCTCAAATGGTTCGAGGTCCGGGATGTCCAGATGCCGCGTGGGCTGACCGACATCTTCGAGACCTTGACCTATCGCGAACGCTACGAGGCGCTGGTCGAACATGTCGGCCGCGATGGCCTGACCGGACTGCTGCACAGGGGACGCTTCGATGCCGATGGCGAGGCCGCCGTCCAGTCCAGCCTGCGCACGGCGAGGCCGCTCAGCCTGCTCATCGTCGACGTCGACCACTTCAAGTCGATCAACGATCGTTTCGGCCATGCCGAAGGCGACAAGGTGCTGAAGGCGGTCGCAACCGTACTTTGCGAGGCGGCAGGCGTCGAGGACCAGGTGTTCCGGATCGGCGGCGAGGAATTCGCGATCCTGAGTTCGCGTCCGCATTCCGTCGCCAGGCTCTTCGGCGAAAGCGTCCGCACCGCGCTCAAGGCATCGGCCGCCACCAGCCGGTTCGATTTGACCGTCAGCGCCGGCGTTTCCACCGTCAGCGAAACGACGCAGTGCCTGGCCGACCTGTTCGCGCTCGCCGACCAGCGTCTTTACAAGGCGAAATCGACCGGACGCGACCGCGTCGTCGGTGAACCCGGCGGGCATGAAGCCGACGCCGATATCGCCTGGACCAGGTCCGCGCAGATCTAGCCAAAGTCAGTCCAGACCCAACCTTGTCGCTACGATTTCCCCTGCCGTGCCGGCGCGCTGCTCGTCATGCCACTCATGCAACCCCCGCTGAATGAACACCGCCATGCCAACATAACAGCAGGCACGGCAAGCGAAAGCCCGGCTGGCTGCCTAATCCGTGCCCGTGCGTTACTGGAACCCGATCGCGTCGACCGTGCCGGTCGGGCAACCGGCCTTGTTGGTCGGCACGGAGGCCAGCAGCAGATCCTTGAGCGAGCTGTTCGGACCGATCGGGCCGGCAAGGCCAAGCGTCAGTTCCCCGATCAGCCGCCGGCCGCTCGACGGATCGATAAGGCAGGACACACGCACCCGGTCCCCTGCTCCCGCGCCGAAGGACTGGTCGAAGGCGCTGCGGATCTGGTCCGCGGTCAGCTTGCCGCCGATATTTTTGGCGAAGAGGTCGCGCACGGGCGAGCTGTTGACCTCACGCATCAAATGAAGGGCGTCGGAAAAATACTCCTGCTGGCTTTTGCCATAGCAGGTGCCGTGCTTGATCCATTCATGCCGTTCCAGCTTCGAGGCGGTGCCCGGCATCACCCTGTCGAGTTCGGCGCGGGTCTCGGCATCGAGGTTGACCGGTGGCAGGTCCTGCCAGTGAGCCGGATTGTCATTGGCCTTGTCGCTGGCAGTAGCCTGGCAATAGAAATTGCCGTTCGGCTGCGGCCACAGGCCGTGCAGCGTGAAATTGGTGGCGTCGAATTCGCCAGGGCTTTGCGCCTTGCATTCGGTCTTGTTCGACTTGGTCTCGCAGAAGGCCGGCTGCCAGCTCAGCGCGAAAACATATTCGGGTTTTCCCGAGGCCGCCGGCTTGCCTTGCCCGCCCGGTGCCGCCGGCGCGGTCACCGCACTGCTGCCCGAGAGATGGCCGCAGCTGACCTTCACCCAACGGCGCTCGGGATCGGCGCCCGGCACCAGGATGAGGTAGTGGGTCGGAGCGTCCTTGTTGCCGGCCAGCAATTGATAGGTCTTGCCCGCATCGGTCGAGACATTGCCGGGGTTCTTGGCGTTCTTGATCGCCTGCGTCGCGGGACAGGCAGCGTCGGCCACGAAGGTGCCGCTCATCTTGACGTCGGCATGCGCCGCGCCTGCCAGCGACCCCGCCAGCAAGGCCAATCCGAAAACAACAGCAATGCGCATGGAGATTCCCCTGCTGGAAAGTGGGCGACAGACTGAAACTGTCTCCATGTCAGAATTGCGATATTTTGCGGGCTCGTGGCAAGAAAGATCGTCGCGGAAAAGCCGGCAGGCCCGATTGACGCAAATCAGGCGCCGGCGCACACGTTGGACATTGCAAGGGCGGAACCAGGGGGAGGCCAGCCGGCATGCCATTCAGCCAGCAGCGCGTGGTCCGCTCGCCGACCGGCGCCGACCTCAATCTGTTCGTCCGGCAGGCCGACAGCTCTCCGCGTGCGGTGGTCCAGATCAATCATGGCCTGGCCGAGCATGCCGGGCGCTACGACCGCTTCGCCGGTTTCCTGTCCGCTCGGGGTTTCCATGTCTATGTCCATGATCACCGTGGCCATGGGACGACCAGGGCGCCCGACGCGCCGCTCGGCAGATTCGCCGACAAGGACGGCCCGGCCAAGGTGATCGCCGATGTCGACGCCATCCGCGATCTTATCGCCCGCGAGCAGCCTGACCTGCCGGTGATCCTTTTCGGCCACTCGATGGGCGCGTCCGTGGCGCTGAACTACTTGTTACGGCACTCGAATCGGATCCATGCCGCAGCCATCTGGAACGGCAATTTCTCGCAAGGCTTGCTCGGCCAGGTGGCGCTCGGCATCCTGGCCTGGGAACGGATGCGGCTGGGCTCCGATGTCCCGTCGCGCCTGCTGCCGAAACTCACCTTCCAGGCCTGGGGCAAGGCGGTCCCCGACCATCGCACCTTGTTCGACTGGCTTTCGCGCGACGAGGCGGAGGTCGCGAAATACATCGCCGATCCGCTCTGCGGCTGGGATGCCTCCATATCGATGTGGCGCGATGTGGTCGCGATGGCGCTGAACGGCGGCAAGGATGCGGCCTTTGCCGGCATCCGGCGCGACCTTCCCGTCGCCATCGTTGGCGGCGAGAAAGACCCAGCTTCCGACTACGGCAAGGGCATCACCCACCTCGCGAACCTCATGCGCAAGATGGGCTTTTCTAATCTGGTTTCGAAGGTTTACGCCGACACCCGCCACGAGAGCCTGAACGAGGTGAACCGGGACATCGTCATGGACGATTTCGCCAACTGGGCGCACGCTGTCCTGAAAGCCTGACGGTTTGGCCCATCGCAAGAACCGTGACAGCCGCCGCCGGGCTTGATAGAGGCTCTGCTTTCGCAGCGATCAGGATGATTGCAGCAACCACGGTGATTTATGGCCGAACCCCCGCTGAAAGGCGTCCGCGTCGTCGAACTCGCCCGCATTCTTGCCGGGCCCTGGGCCGGGCAGTTGCTTGCCGATCTCGGCGCCGATGTCATCAAGGTCGAGAGCCCCGACGGCGGCGACGACACCCGCAAGTGGGGTCCGCCCTTCGTCATGAGCCACGACGGCGAGAACCTGTCGGCCGCCTATTACCATTCCTGCAATCGCGGCAAGCGCTCCATCGCCATCGATTTCTCGACGCCCGAAGGCGCCGAGACGGTGCGCCGGCTGGTCGCGACGGCGGATGTCCTGATCGAGAACTTCAAGCTCGGCGGCCTGAAGAAATACGGGCTCGACCATGGCAGCCTGAAGGAAATCAACCCTCGCCTCGTCTACTGCTCGATCACCGGTTTCGGTCAGGATGGGCCTTATGCGCCTCGCGCGGGCTACGATTTCATCATCCAGGCCATGGCCGGCATGATGTCGATTACCGGCGAGCCCGGCCGCGAGCCGCAGAAAGCCGGCGTCGCCATCTCGGATATCTTCACCGGCCTCTATTCGGTCATCGCCATCCAGGCAGCACTTCGCCATGCCGAACAGACCGGCGAAGGCCAGCACATCGACATGGCGCTGTTCGACACCCAGATCTCGGCGCTCGGCAACCAGAACCTCAATTATCTCGTTTCCGGCAAGTCGCCGGTGCAGATGGGCAATGCCCATATGAACATTGCCCCCTACGAAGTGCTTCCGGTCAGGGACGGCCACATCATCCTGGCTGTCGGCAATGACGGCCAGTTCGCCAAATTCTGCGCCGCGGTCGGGCTGGGCGATTTGCCGGCCAATCCCGATTTCACCACCAATCCGGCCCGCGTCGCCAATCGCGTGGAACTTCGCGCACGCATCATCGAGGCGCTGAAGATTTTTGATCGCGATCCGCTGCTGGCGAAGCTCGAAGCCGCCAGCGTGCCGGCAAGCCCGATCAACACGATCGGCCAGATGTTCGACGACCCGCAGACCATTGCCCGCGGCATGCGGCTCGACCTCGACGACGGCCATGGCAACCGCCTGCCATCGGTGCGCGCGCCGATGGTGATGTCGGGCACACCGCTTACTTATGAACGCCCCTCGCCGCGCCTTGGCGAGCACACTGACGAAATCCTTGCCGAACTGGAGAAGTCTGGGAAATGAAGACCGGTGGACAACTGATCGTCGACGCCCTCGAAGCCAATGGCACCGACCGTATGTTCTGCGTGCCGGGCGAATCCTACCTTGCGGTGCTTGACGCGCTGCATGATTCCTCGATCCGCACCATCGTCTGCCGCCAGGAAGGCGGTGCTGCCATGATGGCCGACTGCCAGGGCCGGCTGACCGGCAAGCCCGGCATCTGCTTCGTCACCCGCGGACCCGGCGCCACCAACGCTTCGGCCGGCATCCACATCGCCATGCAGGATTCGGTTCCCCTCATCCTGTTCATCGGCCAGGTCGCCAGCCACGCCAAGGAGCGCGAGGCGTTCCAGGAAGTGGACTATGTCAGGTTCTTCGGCGACATCGCCAAATGGGTGGTCGAGATCGACGACGCCTCGCGCATCCCCGAATTCGTCACGCGCGCCTTTGCCGTGGCGACGTCGGGCCGCCCCGGCCCGGTCGTCATATCGCTGCCTGAGGATATGCTGACCAGCGTCGTCGACGCGCCGGAAGCACTTCCGCACACGCCGGTCGAAACCTATCCCGGCGAGGCCGAACTCGACGCACTGGAAATGCTGCTTGCCGGCGCGAAGCGTCCCTTCGTCATTCTTGGCGGCACGCGCTGGAACGCGGACGCGGTGGCGCGGATGCATGAGATCGCCGAGGCCTGGTCGCTTCCTGTCGGCTGTTCCTTCCGCCGCCAGATGCTGTTCGACCATCTTCATCCAAACTATGCCGGCGATGTCGGCATCGGCATCAATCCGAAGCTGGCGACGGCTATCAAGCAGGCCGACGTCGTTCTCTTGATCGGCGGGCGCATGGGCGAGATGCCCTCTTCCGACTACACGCTGCTGAAGAGCCCCTATCCCGACCAAGCTCTGGTGCATGTCCATGCCGATGCCGGCGAACTCGGCCGCGTCTACCGTCCGACCCTGGCGATCAATGCTTCGCCAGCGGCTTTCGTCGAGGCTTTCACCAAGCGCATGCCGGCCGGAACGCCATCATGGGCGGCCGAAACAGCCAAGCTGCATGCCGCCTATCTCGACTGGTCGACTCCGCCTGAAAACGGTCCCGGCCCGGTCCAGATGGGACCTATCATGAACTACCTGGAAAACGTGCTGCCGGACGATGCCATCCTCACCAATGGCGCCGGAAATTACGCAACCTGGGTACACCGCTTCCATCGCTTCCGCCGCTTCGCCACGCAAGGAGCGCCGACGTCGGGCTCGATGGGCTACGGCACGCCGGCGGCGGTCGCCGCCAAGGCGCTGTATCCGGAGCGCACCGTGGTCGCCTTCGCCGGCGACGGCTGCTTCCTGATGAACGGCCAGGAATTCGCCACCGCCGTGCAGTACGACCTGCCGATCGTCGTCATTCTCGTCAACAACGGTATTTACGGCACCATCCGCATGCACCAGGAACGCGAATATCCCGGCCGCGTCGTCGGCACCGATCTGAAGAACCCTGATTTTGCAGCACTTGCCCGCGCCTATGGCGGCCATGGCGAGACGGTGGAGAAGACAGCTGATTTCGCGCCTGCCTTCGAGCGCGCGCGAACCAGCGGCAAGCCGGCGATCGTCGAGATCAGGCTCGATCCCGAAGCGATCACCCCGACCCGGACGATGACACAGATACGCGACAGGGCTTAAGGACCGGCAGGACAAAGGGCGGGCTGTCCCGCCGGCCTTCAAGCGTTAGCCGCGCTTCCGGCTCTACATCGCCTTTTCGATCTGGCCGCGAATCTCGCCGTCCTTGTTGGCCGCCGTGTGCACATTGACATAATACTTGCCGGCCTCGAGGTCAGCGGCCTGCGCATCGGTCAGCGTCGCCGACCCCTTGATCGGGCTCTTGAGCTTGCCTTTGAACGGGATCACCGGAGGCGCATTCTCGCCCGCCGCCGCCGGGCCGTGAATGTGCGCCGCTGTCGCCGGGCCGGTGAGGCCGGAATACTTCACGTTCCAGCTGAGCTTCTTCTTGGTGGTATCGAAGGTGAGAGTGGCCGTCCCCTTGCCCTTCGTGGTGACGGCTGGGCTCTGCTGGCCGCCATCGAGGGTCGCCTTATATTTTACCATCTCGGCCATGGCCGGTGATGCGAACAGGAAAGCGGTGGAAATGGCGAGCGCCGATAGCGCCGGCAGGAAGGAGTAAGCGCGCATGAAGGACCTCCGATTGATAGAGCGTGCGTCGCGGCTCCCCGACGCGCGCATGCTTCAATGCAACGGCTGGACGGCGCAATGTATCCCCGCACACGGTTTTGTGATTGGAGCGCATGGAAAAGGGGCGGTCGCCCGCCCCTTTGATAGTCAGACCCGGTCTCAGGCGCTGTTGATCGCGCCTGCGAGGCCTACTTGACCGCCTTGTCGGTGATGGCGGTGGTATAGGCGCCTTTCGGCTCCTTGGTGATGATCTTCTGGTCGAGCAGCGCCTTGGCGGTGCGTTCGTAGGTCGCCGGGTCGAGCTTGCCGTCGGCATTGTCGATCAGCTTGGCGACTTCGCTCATCATCCGCTTCTGGTGGTTCTCGTCCTGGCCGCCGCCGTCCATGACGATGCTTGCGGCTTCGTCATTGTTGTCGACCGCGTATTTCCATCCCTTCATCGAAGCGCGCACGAACCGCACCATCTTGTCCTCGAAAGCCGGATCCTTGAGCTTGTCTTCCGAGGCATAGAGGCCGTCCTCGAGCAGGTCGTTGCCCATGGCCGAGTAGTTGAACACGGTCAGCTGTTCGGGCTTGTAGCCGGCGTCGATCAGCTGCCAGTACTCATTGTAGGTCATGACCGAGATGCAATCGGCCTGCTTCTGGATCAGCGGCTGCACGTCAAAGCTCTGCTTCAGCACGGTGACGCCATCGGGGCCGCCCTCCGTCTTGAGGCCAAGCTTGTTCATCCACGCGTAGAACGGATATTCGTTGCCGAAGAACCAGACGCCGAGCGTATGACCCTTGAAGTCGGCTTCGGTCTTGATCGGGCCGTCCTTCGGGCAGACCAGCTCCATGCCGGCCTTCTTGAACGGCTGGGCGATGTTGACCAGCGGCACGCCCTTCTCGCGCGCGGCGAGCGCGCCGCCCATCCAGTCGACGATGACGTCGGCGCCGCCGCCGGCGATCACTTGCTCGGGGGCGATGTCGGGGCCGCCTGGCTTGATGTCGACGTCGAGGCCTTCAGCCTCATAGAAACCCTTGGCCTTGGCGACATAGTAGCCGGCAAACTGCGCCTGCGTGACCCATTTCAGCTGCAAGGTCACCTTGTCGGCGGCCATCGCCTGGAACGCGGCCAGCGACATCGCGCCGGCCAGAACTGGAATAATAAGTCTTTTCATTTTTTTACCCTCTGAAGTTAGTGCCCAAACCCACCGCCCCTATCCACCACGGACAGAGGGATGCCAAAACGTGACGGCCCTTTCGACAAGGGCGACCACGCCATAAAAGACCGAACCCGCAAGTGCTGCAACTGCGATTTCGGCCCACACCATGTCGATGTTCATCCGCCCGACCTCGGTCGAAATGCGGAATCCCATGCCGACGACGGGCGTGCCGAAGAACTCGGCGACGATGGCGCCGATCAGCGCCAGCGTCGAATTGATCTTCAGCGCGTTGAAGATGAAGGGAGCGGCGGCCGGCAGCCTGAGCTTGACGAGCGTCGGCCAGTAGCCCGACGCATAGGTGCGCATCAGGTCGCGCTCCATATGGCCGGACGCGGCGAGCCCGGCGACCGTATTCACCAGCATCGGGAAGAAGGTCATGATGATGACCACCGCCGCCTTGGATTGCCAGTCGAAGCCGAACCACATGACCATGATCGGCGCCACGCCGATGATCGGCAGCGCCGAGACCATATTGCCGATCGGCAGAAGTCCACGCCGCAGAAACGGTACGCGGTCGGCGAGAACAGCGGTGATGAAGCCAGCGCCGCTGCCCACCACATAGCCGAAGAGCACCGCCTTGAAGATGGTTTGCCGGACATCGGCGCCGAGCACCGGCAGCGAGCTGACGATGCGCGCGCCGATGGCGCTCGGCGGCGGCAGCAGGATGAAAGGAATGCCGGCGCCGCGTGTGACGGCTTCCCAGATGATCAGGATCCAGGCGCCGAAGATAGCGGGGATGACCAGACGCAGTGCGGTCCGGACCCATCCTGCCGTCGGCCGCAACCCCGAAAGCACCGCCACACAACGCCAGCCAAGCAGCCAGGCAGCCGCGAGCAGAAGAAAATACGGCGCCAGCGCCGTCCCTTCGAAACCTGCGATGCCCGATATCAGCAGCCAGGCGACGAGATGGGCCCCTATGAAGAGCACCACGGCCTCCGCCAGGGGCGGAATCCTGACCATTGAGATCAGCGCCGCCAGCACGGCCACGCCAAGCATCAAGCCCTTCATTCCGAGATAGGGGTAGCCGATACTGGCCGTCGGATCGGCAAGCGCTGCCGCTTCCGGCTTCGACATGGCGCCGAGCGCAATCGCGATCAGGCACAGCACGATCGCCAGCACGGCCTGCCAGGAAGGTTTCAGCCAGTTCATGCCGGCCTCCCGCCCATGGCGCGGTCGACGACGCGGCCGGCGATGCCAACCACCATCACCAGCAGTGCCGCCACGATGGAGCCCGCGACCAGCGCCGACCAGATGTCGATCGACTGGCTGTAATAGGCGCCGGCCAACAGCTTGGCGCCGATACCGGCGACCGCGCCGGTCGGCAGTTCGCCGACGATTGCGCCCACCAGGCTTGCCGCCACCGCGACCTTCATCGAGGTGAACAGGAATGGCACCGAGGCTGGCACACGCAGTTTCCAGAAGGTCTGCGCGCGGCTGGCATTGTAGGTGTGCATCAGGTCGAGATGCATGATCTCGGGCGAGCGCAGGCCCTTCACCATGCCTACGGTTACCGGGAAGAACGACAGATAGGTCGAGATCATCGCCTTCGGGATCAGTCCGGTAATGCCGATTGCCGCCAGAACGACGATGATCATCGGCGCCACCGCCAGGATCGGAATGGTCTGCGAGGCGATGATCCACGGCATCAGGCTGCGGTCGAGCGTCGCGACATGGACGATGCCGACGGCGATGACGATGCCGAGTGCGGTGCCGAAGGCGAAGCCGAGCAGCGTCGAGGACAGCGTAACCCAGGCGTTGTAGACGAGACTGCGGTTTGAGGTGATGGGCCGCAGAAAAGTGTTCTCGAAGAAATTCACCGCCACCTGATGCGGCGCCGGCAGCGTCGGCTTGGGCTGCGACAGCGTCTTGCCGATGAGTTCGCCGAACGTGGAGGTTTCGTTGGCACGCCGGTCGAGATCGCGCTGGAAGGGCGCGTTGAGGATGACGGCGAAGATGTACCAGAGCACGACCACGCCCAGAAGGATGGAGGTTACGGGGATGATCTTGGAGCGGAAGCTATCCATGGGCGGGGCCTCCTCCTCTCCCCCACGGGGAGAGGATGGCCGGAGCGAAGCGAAGGCCGACCACCTTCGCCTTCGTCATCCTAGGGCGGAGCAACGCGAAGCGTCGCGCAGACCCTAGGATCCATTCCGTGACGTTGGCCGGGGGGTATAAGCGGTCGAGAGTGTTCGCCTTCGAACGCACAGCGTAAGGTGCATCGGTCTGCACCGCTGCGGAACGTTGAGGTAACGGCATGGATCCTAGGGTCTGCGCCGCGTCGCTTCGCTCCTTGCTCCGCCCTAGGATGACGAAGTCGCGATGGACCGCGCGCTTGTCGCTCCCCTCAATCATCATAACTATGCCCTGCCCTCAACCCATCGCGCACCCGCGCCGCGATCGCCAGAAACTCCGGCGTCTCGCGGATGTCGAGCGGCCGCTCTTTCGGCAGCGTCGATTCGATGATGTCGCTGACCCGGCCCGGGCGCGGCGACATGACGACGATGCGCGTCGACAGGTAGACGGCTTCCGGAATGGAATGGGTAACGAAGCAGATGGTCTTGTTCGTCCGTCCCCATAGTTGCAGCAATTGCTCGTTGAGGTGGTCGCGCACGATCTCATCCAGCGCGCCGAACGGCTCGTCCATCAGCAACAGGTCGGCATCGAAGGCCAGCGCACGCGCGATCGAGGCGCGCTGCTGCATGCCGCCGGAAAGCTGCCAGGGGTATTTCTTCTCGAAGCCACTGAGGTTGACGAGGTCGAGCGTGCGCTTGATCCGCTCCGCTTGCTCGGTCTTGGACAGGCCCATGATTTCCAGCGGCAGCCCGACATTGCGCTCGATGGTGCGCCAGGGAAACAGGGCGGCGGCCTGGAAGACATAGCCGTAGGCACGCCTCTCGCGCGCCTGTTCCGGCGTCATGCCATTGACCGAGATCGTCCCCGAAGTGGGCTTTTCCAGATCGGCGATGACGCGCAGCAAAGTAGTCTTGCCGCAACCTGAAGGCCCGATGAAGGAGACGAACTCACCCTTGCCGATGGTCAGGTCGACATTGGACAGCGCCTGTACCGGCCCGTCATTGGTCTGGAAGGTGAGGCCCAGTTTGCTTGCCGAAACGACGGCTGGCGAAGGTCCCGTCATCGGTTGCTGCCTGCCTTCCGCCGCACGAAACCGATTGCTTTTATCGTGATGTTGTTTTCCACTCGACCCGTCCCATTGGCCCCAGTCCTGCTGAGTTTGTCCCGCTCGGTCGACGCCCGGAGTTTCCCCGATGTCGCCTAAACCGACTTGTCATCTTATCCGCCCTGAAAGCACTTATGAAGGCAAGCAGGGCCTGACCTACTTCGCCGGCATAGCCACCGAGTCGGTCGGCTCCTCCGGCATCTGCATGCACGTGCTCACCATGCCGCCCGGTGCCCGCGCCAAGGCGCATCTGCACGAGAACCATGAAACGGCGATCTACGTGCTCTCCGGCGAGGTCCATACCTGGTATGGCGACCGGCTGGAGCATCACATCGTCGTCAAGGCCGGCGACCTTTTCTACATTCCCGCAGGCGTGCCGCATTTGCCGGCCAATCTGAGCAATGCGCCGTCCTCGGCCGTCATCGCCCGCACCGATCCCAACGAACAGGAAAGCGTCGTCCTGCTGCCGGAACTGGACGCGCTCGTCGCCTGAGGGCGGTATTGGCGGGTTGGCCGGCCGAGGCTCAATAGCTCCAGGTCCGCGCTGCCCCTCATCGCCCTGCCGGGCACTTCTCACCGTAGAGTGACGGGGAGAAGGACGCCATCGCGAAGGATTCCGCCAATCGCCTGCGTCGCCAGAAAGAGCACCGAGATCGCACTCGGCCCCCTTCTCCCCGTCACTATACGGGGAGAAGATGCCGGCAGGCAGATGAGGGGCGGCGCCGACCTCGGCAATCATCTGCACCGAGACACTTCCCCGTATACGCTGCCGTCCTCGTCGGCGATCACCAATTTCTTGGCATTCTTGGCGCTGTGCTTGATCGTGAAGGTGGCCGGCGACTTTCCCTCCTCGCCTTCGGCTTCGCACTCAGCCTTGACCGTCAGCGAACCATCGGCCTCACCGTGTTTGCCGGTGAAGGCGCAGGCGCTGGTCGCGGTGATAAAATCGGTGTCGGTCAGCAGCAGCATGTCTTCGGCATAGACCTTCTGGCCGTTCTTGTTGATGCAGCCGGACCTATTGCCATAAGGCTTGGACAGGTCGATGCCGGCCGCAGAGGCGGAGCCGGCTGCCAGAACAACAACGGCGGTGAGATAGAGCCCCGCGCACCTCACCTCAAACACCCGTCGCCGGAATGCCTGTCCGCTCGACCTTGCGCGGCGCGGTGATCTCCTTCCAGGTCGACAGCGCCCGGTTGACGGCCGCGTTCGGTTCGCGGCCGACGAACTCACCATGGCCAGGCTTCGCCTTGACCTCGGCCTCCTCGACCGACAGCTCGCCGCGCGAGAACACGAAGCGCGGCAGGCCGGTCACTTCGACCCCTTCGAAGACGTTGTAGTCGATGACGGATTGCTGCTTCTTGGCGGAAATCTTCTTCTTGCGCTGGGGGTCCCAGACGATGATGTCGGCATCCGCGCCTTCGACGATCGCGCCCTTCTTCGGATACATGTTGAGGATCTTGGCGATGTTGGTCGAGGTCACGGCGACAAACTCGTTCATCGTCAGCCGGCCGGTATTGACGCCTTTGGTCCACAGCACCGGCAACCGGTCCTCAAGGCCACCCGTGCCGTTGGGGATCTTGGTGAAATTGCCGACGCCGAAGCGCTTCTGGTCGGTGGTGAAGGCGCAATGGTCGGTCGCCACCACTTGCAGCGAACCGGCCTGCAGGCCGGCCCATAGCGAGTCCTGGTGCAGTTTGTTGCGGAAGGGCGGGCTCATCACGCGGCGCGCCGCATGGTCCCAGTCCTTGTCGAAATACTCGCTCTCGTCCAGCGTCAGGTGCTGGATCAGCGGCTCGCCGAACACCCGCATGCCTTTCTGGCGTGCCCGGCGGATCGCCTCGTGGCTCTGTTCGCACGAGACATGCACGACATAGAGCGGCACGCCCGCCATGTCGGCGATCATGATGGCGCGGTTGGTCGCCTCACCCTCCACTTCCGGCGGGCGCGAATAGGCATGTCCCTCGGGGCCATTATTGCCGGCGGCAAGCAGCTTCTGCGACAGGGCCGCGACCACGTCGCCATTCTCGGCATGCACCAGCGGCAGCGCGCCGAGGTCGGCGCAGCGCTGGAACGACGCGTACATCTCGTCGTCGTCGACCATCAGCGCGCCCTTGTACGCCATGAAGTGCTTGAACGAGGTGATGCCCTTATCGACCACGGTGGCCATCTCGTCGAACACCTGCTTGCCCCACCAGGTGATCGCCATGTGGAACGAATAATCGCAGGAGGCCCTCGAGGTCTTGTTGTCCCACATCTGCAGGGCTTCGAGCAGCGATTGCTGCGGCGCCGGCAGGCAGAAGTCGACCACCATGGTGGTGCCGCCGGCCAACGCCGCACGCGTGCCGGATTCGAAATCATCGGCCGAATAGGTGCCCATGAACGGCATTTCGAGATGGGTGTGCGGGTCGATGCCGCCCGGCATCACATAGCAGCCGGTGGCGTCGTACTCATGGTCGCCATGCAGGTCCGAGCCGATGGCGACGATCTTGCCGTGCTGCATCAGCACGTCGGCCTTCCAGGTTCGGTCGGCGGTGACGATGGAGCCGTTCTTGATGACTTTGGTCATTTTGCTGTTCCCTTGTTCTTCTCTTCCCGCTTCTTGGTGAGCGGCGTTTGAAGGTAAATCTCTAAGTTCACTCAACGATAACGGCCGTCTCCACCACCGCATGGAACAGAACGTCGGCGCCGGCCGCTGCCCATTCCTTGGTGATCTCTTCCGCCTCATTGTGGCTTAACCCATCCACGCAAGGGCACATCACCATGGCGGTCGGCGCGACGCGGTTGATCCAGCAGGCGTCGTGGCCGGCACCCGAGACGATGTTGCGGTGCGTGTAGCCAAGCCGCTCGGCCGCATCGCGGATCGCCTTGACGCAGCCCTTGTCGAAAGTGACCGGATCGAAAGCGCCGACCTGCTCGATCTTGTACTGGATGTCGAGCGCGTCGCAGATCGTGTCGATGCCTTCGCGGATGCGGCCATCCATGGCGTCAAGCACTTCCTTTTCCGGCGAGCGTATGTCGATGGTGAAGACGGTGCGCCCGGCGATGATGTTGCGCGAGTTGGGATAGACCTCCATGTGGCCGACCGCGCCGACGGCGTCGGGCTGGTAGTCCATGGCGATCTCGTGGACCAATTCGATCACCCGCGCCATCCCGAGCCCGGCATTGCGGCGCTTGGGCATCGGCGTCGAGCCGGTATGCGCCTCCTTGCCGGCCAGCGTCACCTGCAGCCATTTCAGGCCCTGGCCATGGGTGACGACACCGATGTCGATGTCCTCGTCCTCGAGGATCGGCCCCTGTTCGATATGCAGTTCGAAGAAGGCGTGGATCTTGCGATCACCAACCTTCTCGGTGCCCTTCCAGCCGATGCGCTCCAGTTCCTCGCCGAATTTCTTGCCGTTCTTGTCCGTGTGCTCGTAGACATCGGCCTGGTCGAGCACGCCAGCGAACACACCGGACGCCATCATGGCCGGCGCGAAGCGCGCGCCCTCCTCGTTGGTCCAGTTGGTGACGACGATCGGATGTTTGGTCTTGATGTCGAGATCATTGAGCGAGCGCACGATCTCCAGGCCGCCAAGAACGCCGAGAACGCCGTCATATTTGCCGCCGGTCGGCTGCGTATCGAGATGGCTGCCGACATAGACCGGCGGCAGGCTGGGGTCGGTGCCTTCGCGGCGGGCAAACATGGTGCCCATCTCGTCGACGCCCATTTCGAGCCCCGCGGCATCGCACCAGCGCTTGAACAGGTGCCGTCCCTCGCCATCCTCGTCGGTCACGGTCTGGCGATTGTTGCCGCCGGCAATGCCGGGGCCGATCTTCGCCATCTCCATCAGCGAATCCCACAAACGGTCTGAATTGATTCGCAGATTCTCGCCGGGTGCGGCCATTCAAAACCTCATCAATTGCGGGGCGGCCACCCTCCCCTCGAGGGGGAGGGATATCGGCGCCCAGTTCTTCAATCGATCATCCTAAGCACTTCACGCACATGGTCGATCAGTTCGTTGATCTGGCCCTTGGTGATGATCAGCGGCGGCGACAGTGCGATGATGTCGCCGGTGGTGCGGATCAGCGCGCCGCGCTCGAACGCCTTGACGAACGCCGAGAAGGCCCGCTTTGTCGGACTGCCGGCGATCGGCGCCAGTTCGATCGCACCGATCAGGCCGATGTTCCTGATGTCGATGACATGCGGTTCGCCCTTCAGCGAATGCAGTGCATCTTCCCAGTAAGGCGCCAGTTCGTCGCCGCGCGTCAGCAGGCCCTCTTCCTTGTAGGTGTCGAGCGTGCCGAGTGCAGCCGCACAGGCGATCGGGTTGCCCGAATAGGTGTAGCCGTGGAAGAACTCGATCATGTGCTCGGGGCCGGTCATGAAGGCGTCGTGGATTTCCTTCTTCACGAACACCGCGCCCATCGGGATGACGCCGTTGGAGACGCCCTTCGCGGTGGTCATGATGTCGGGCGTGACGCCGAAATAGTCGGCCGCGAACGGCGCACCGAGACGGCCGAAACCGGTGATGACCTCGTCGAAGATCAACAGGATGCCGTGCTTGGTGCAGATTTCGCGCAGCTTCTCGAGATAGCCCTTCGGCGGCAGAATGACGCCCGTGGAACCCGCGACCGGCTCGACGATGACGGCGGCGATGGTCGAGGCGTCATGCAGGGCGACGATACGCTCAAGCTCGTTGGCGAGCTCCGCGCCATACTCCGGCACGCCTTTGGAGAAGGCGTTCTTCTCCGGCAGATGCGTGTGCGGCATGTGGTCGACGCCGCCCAGCAACGTGCCGAACATCTTGCGGTTGGTGACGATGCCGCCGACCGAGATGCCGCCGAAATTGACGCCGTGATAACCGCGCTCGCGGCCGATAAGGCGGGTGCGCGACCCCTCGCCCTTCACGCGATGATAGGCGATCGCCATCTTCAGCGCCGTTTCCACCGATTCCGAACCGGAATTGGTGAAGAAGACATGGTCCATGCCCTTGGGCGCGAGGTCGACCAGGCGGTTCGCGAGCTCGAACACGATCGGATGGCCCATCTGGAAGGCGGGTGCGTAATCCAGCTCGGCGGCCTGGTGCTGGATCGCCTCGGTGATCTTGGGACGGCAATGGCCGGCGTTGACGCACCACAGGCCGGCGGTGCCGTCCAATACCTTGCGGCCATCGCTGGTCGTGTAATGCATGTCCTTGGCGGACACGAACATGCGCGGCGCCTGCTTGAACTGCCGGTTTGCCGTGAACGGCATCCAGAATGCGCTGAGATCGTTCGGCGTGACTTTCAGCCGGTTGGACATGACCAAGACTTCCCCTTGTAACCTGTTTCGCTGCGTCCAACGCTTGGTCTTTGCCGCGCTTTCATGCTACGCAAATTTTGACCGATTGGACAAACGTTTAGCACCGCCATGTCGGCGGTCAATGGATTACTAGCGGAAATGCGGCTCCTGAAGTGCGTTCCACAGCCTGGGGAAAAACTGGTCCAGAGAATTGGTCCAGATGACCTTGAATGCGAGATTTGGCAATACGAGGGTCCGCAACGGTGACCGCGAGCACGCAAGCCCCTCGCCGCACCCGCATCCAGCAGGAAAAGCGCGAACTGATCCTGGAGGCCGCGCTCGAAGTGTTTTCCACCAACGGCTTCCGCGGTTCGACCATCGACCAGATCGCCGAAGCCGCCGGCATGTCGAAGCCGAACCTGCTCTACTATTTCCGCCGCAAGGAAGACATTCACGAGACATTGATGGAACGGCTGCTCGAAACCTGGCTGGCGCCGCTGCGGGAACTCGACGACATCGGCGATCCGATGACTGAACTCAGGAGTTACATCAGGCGCAAGCTGGAAATGGCGCGCGACTTTCCGCGCGAGAGCCGCCTGTTCGCCAACGAGATCCTGCAAGGCGCGCCGCGCATCATGCCGCTGCTGGCGGGCGAGTTGAAGACGCTGGTCGACGAGAAAGCCGCCGTCATCAAGGGCTGGATGCGCGCCGGCAAGATCGCCCGGACCGATCCCTGGCATCTGATCTTCTCGATCTGGGCGACGACGCAGCATTACGCCGATTTCGATGTCCAGGTCCGCGCCGTGCTGGGGCCAAACCGTGGCGGCGACGGCCGCTTCGAGGACGCTGCCCGCTTCCTGGAGCAATTGTTCCTCGATGGGCTGAAGCCGAAAGGGTAACAGGCGAAATCATGTCTAGATTGGCCGAAGCGCACATTGGCTTCGTCATTCTAGGGCGAAGCAAGGAGCGAAGCGACGCGGCGCAGACCCTAGAATCCATGCCGCGACACATGAGCGCCGCTACGGTCCAGAATTCTGCTCCGCTGCACTATACTGTCAAGGTAACGGCATGGATCCTCGGGTCTGCGCGTCCGCTTCGCTTCCGCTCCGCCCGTGGATGACGAAGTTGAGAGCGCGCCGGCAGATAACTTCACGCGCTGCGCCGTTCGGCCGGCATCGCCTCCAGCAATCTTTGAAGTTTGGAGATCGAGTTCTGCTCGGCGAGCGGCGTGTAGACGATCAGCCGCATATCGGAGCCGTCGTCGATCGACAGGCTCATATGCTCGAAGGCCATCAGGCCCACTGTGGGATGCCGGACATGCTTCACGCCAGTCAGCCTGCGCGCCACGTCGCGCCGGGGCCACCAGTCACTGAACTCGGGACTTGAACTCATCATCAGCGCGATCAGCCGTTCGAAATCCGGATCGCCGACATATTTGGCGCTTTCGGCACGAAACGACGCAAGCACCACGCGGGCAAGTTCTTCCCAGTCGACCAGCAGGCGGCGATGGTGCGGGTTGGTGAACACCATGTGGACGATGTTTCTGCTATCGCCCTCGAGCAAGCCATAGTCGCCGAACACCGCCACGGCCGCGTCGTTCCAGGCAAGAACGTCCCAACGGCGGCCGACGACATAGGCGGGCTGCAGCACCAGGCTTTGCAGCATGTGCAACAGCGTAGCGTCGACCTTTTCAGGCGCCGCCACACGACGCTCCGGCTGCTGGCGGCCGGCCAGGATGAACAGATGCCGCTTCTCGACAGCGTCGAGGCGCAAAGCCTCGCAGAGCGCCGCCAGCACTTCCACCGAGGGCCGCACGTCCCTGCCCTGCTCGAGCCAGGTGTACCAAGTGGTGCCGACACCGGCGATCATCGCCACTTCCTCCCGCCGCAGACCCGGCGTGCGCCGTCGCGGACCTGTCGCGATGCCGGTGGCCGATGGCGCCAGCCTTTCCCGGCGCGACCGCAGGAAGGCGCCGAGTTCGCGCCGGCGGCTCTCGTCGGCTGATCGGGTGGAGGCAACGGGAGCGTTCATACCGGCTATTATAGCAGTATTGATACCAGGATAAAGTTTGAACTGTTTGACATGGGCGAAGCGCCCCATCTTGCGTTCAGAGCAACAACAGGAGGCTCTGAACATGGAATTGAAAGACAAGACCATCCTCATCACCGGCTCGACCGACGGCGTCGGCCGCGTGCTGGCGCAAAGGCTGGGTGCCGCCGGCGCACGGGTGCTGGTGCATGGCCGCGATTCCACACGCGGCGACGCCACTATCGCCGCCATCGAAGCGGCCGGCGGCAAGGCCGAATTTTTCGCGGCCGATCTCGCTTCGCTGGCGGAGGTACGACGCCTCGCCGAAGCCGTTCGCGCCAGCACGAGCCGCCTCGACATCCTCATCAACAACGCCGGCGTCGGCACCGCTGGCGACAAACGACAGACAAGCGCCGATGGCCACGAGTTGCGCTTTGCCGTCAATTATCTCGCCGGCTTCCTGCTGACTTCGGAGCTTCTGCCGCTGCTGAAGGCGAGCGCGCCGGCACGCATCGTCAACGTCGCGTCCGCCGGCCAGCAGGCGATCGATTTCGACGACGTCATGCTGACCCGCGGCTACAGCGGCGTGCGCGCCTATTGCCAGAGCAAGCTGGCGCAGATCCTGTTCACCGTCGATCTGGCGGGGCAGTTGGAAGGCAGCGGCGTCACCGTCAACGCGCTGCATCCGGCGAGCTACATGAACACCACCATGGTCCGCCAGGCGGGCGTCACGCCATGGAGTTCGGTCGAGACCGGCGCCGAGGCTATCTTGAATCTCGCCACCTCGCCCGCGCTGGAAGGGCGCAGCGGCCTCTATTTCGACGGCCTGCGCGAATCCCGCGCCGACGCCCAGGCTTACGATGCCAAGGCAAGACAACAATTGCGAAGCCTGAGCCTCGACCTCGTCGGGCTGGCTTTCCCTGAAACGAAGGAACAGCATTCATGACCAGCAACATCGAACACACGGTGATCATCGGCGGCTCATCCGGCATCGGCCTGGCGACGGCGCGCAAACTGCTCGGCCCGGGCATGAAGGTCACGATCACCGGGCGCAACCAGGACAGGCTCATCAGCGCCTGGAAAAGCCTTGGCGGAGCGGCCGACAAGGCGGCCTTCGACGCTTCGGAACCGGATGAAGTCCGCCAATTTTTCGAGCGCCTCGGCTCGTTCGACCACCTCGTTCTGGCGGCGAGCGGCGGCAAGGGCCTCGGTCCGTTCGAAACCCTCGACCTCACCGATATCGCCGGGGGCGTCGACGAGAAAGTGCGGCCTCAACTCTCCTGCCTGCAGGCCGCCTTGCCGACGCTGAACAAATCAGGGTCGGTCACCTTCATCTCGGCGGTATCGGCCCAGCTCGCCACGCCGGGCGTCGCCGGCATCGGCGCCATCAATGGCATGCTCCTGACCGTGGCGCCGATCCTGGCCATCGAGCTGAAGCCGCTGCGCGTCAACGTCGTGGCGCCGGGTGTCATCGACACGCCATGGTGGGACTTTTTGCCCGCAGAGCAGCGGCAGGCGGTCTTTGCCGACTATGCGGGGAAAACGCCGGTCGGCCGCATCGGCCGCGCCGAGGACGTCGCCTCGGCGATAGCCTTCCTCGTCTCCAACGGCTTCATGACCGGCCAGGTGCTGACCTGCGACGGCGGCCTACGGTTCGCGGCGTAAAACGTTGAAGAGTTAAAGCGACTGCGCGATCAGCGACAAAAACCTCCGCTCAGTGCGACATTGCCGACGAAGCCATTGATGCGGGATGCACGCTCCGGACCTGATGATCCCAGAAATTGTGGAACATCGGCGTCGCCACGATCAGGAACAGCACCAGCACCACGCAGGCAATCGCGGTCCAGAGGCCGACCATCACCAGCACTCCCGCGATGATCTGCGCGACAATGCCAGCCCACAACGCCAGCCGGGCCTGGGGCACGCCACGCGCGGCCACCAACCTGGTCAGGAAATCCGCGTTCTGGATGTTGCGCAGGCCGGCGAAGACAAAGGCACCGCCGAGCAGCAGGCGACCGAGAAACAGCAAGGTCGAAGGCAAATCGACAGGCATTGAACTCCCCCTTTGAAACAGTAGGGGCGCCGCCTTTCCCCGGCTGCGCCCCAACAGATGTCCGGACTGTCAGGCCGCCTTGGCGGCCGGCATCGGATGGATGGCGTGGAACGGAATGCAAAGTCGGTTCCATGTGTTGATCATGCCGATCGCGACGGAGAGCTTGACCAACTCTTCTTCCGAGAAATGCTCCAGCGTGCGCGCATAGAGTTCGTCCGGCACGCCGTTGTTGGCGACCAGCGTCACCGCCTCGGTCCAGGCCAGTCCGGCGCGTTCGCGCTCGGAGAACAGCGGCGATTCCTTCCAGGCGGCGACGAGATAGAGCCGCTGCTCGGTCTCGCCGTCGCGCCTGGCTTCGCGGCTGTGCATCTCCACGCAGAAGGAACAGCCATTGATCTGCGAGGCCCTGAGCTTGACCAGGTGCAGCAGGCTCACCTCCAGTCCACATTCGTCGACCGCCTTGTTGAGTGCCGACACGGCCTTCATGATCTCGGGCGCCTTGGCGAAGAACTGCAGCCTCTGTTTCATCGTCTTTCCTTTCACATCCTTGGGGAGGTTAATTTAGGCTTGGTTGGTTGAACTGGGTTTCTGCCGCCGTTGATGGCGCTCGACAAAGGCGCAGCTCGCGGCAAACGATCTGGGGTCGCCTTCCGCAGCGTAATCCGCCACGATGTCGGACAACTTCACCTCGGCGAGCGCTGCCCGGTAGGCGCGCTCCGCCTTGAGCATCGCGGCATTGATGCCGCAAGGTTTCACATAGGCGGAGGCATCGATCTTGACCGGACCGTTGCGGCGGATCTCGCCGCAGCGAAAAGCCGGCTCGCGCCCTTCGATGGCCAGCACGATGTCGAGCAGCGTGATGCGTTCGGCAGCCCGCGCCAGCCGGTAGCCGCCGGCGGGACCCGGCACCGATTCCAGAATGCCGGACGCCGTCAGCATGTTGAGGTGCTTCAGCAAATAGCTCGGCGACAGGCCGAAGGATTCCGCCAGCGCCGCGCCCGGCATGGTACTGTTGCCGTCGACGCTCGCCAGTGTCGCCGCGCAGTGGATGGCCGCCTCAACGCCCTCGCCCAGCTTCATAATGCTAGTCTCCAATTCGTAGATACATCATATCCTGGATAAAATTTATCTGCAATAAGAAAATGAAAAGGCGACGCCCGGAGACGCCGCTTTTGAAAGGTTGCCCTACTCCGCCGCCACCTTGGCCATCGGGTTGTTCGGGTGCGTGGTCCAGTTGGCATAGACCGGCGACACAGGTCTGCCGGTGCGCTGGTCCAACGCGCCGGCCGCAAGCGGCTCCATGGTGATGCAATTGTCCACCGGGCAGACATTGACGCACAGATTGCAGCCGACGCATTCGGCCTCGATCACCTCGAAATGCCTGACGCCGTTGACCATGCTGGTGATCGCCTGGTGCGAGGTGTCCTCGCAGGCGATGTGGCAGCGGCCGCATTTGATGCAGGCATCCTGGTCGATATGCGCCTTGGCGACATAGTTGAGGTTGAGATACTGCCAGTCGGTGACGTTGGGCGTGGCGCGGCCGATAATGTCGTCGAGCGAGCGGTGGCCCTTCTCGTCCATCCAGTTTTCGAGGCCGGCGATCATCTCCTGCACGATCTTGAAGCCGTAGGTCATCGCCGCCGTGCAGACCTGCACATTGCCGGCGCCTAGCGCCATGAATTCGGCGGCGTCCCGCCACGTGGTGATGCCGCCAATGCCGGAGATCGGCAGGCCGCGGGTTTCGGGATCGCGGGCGATCTCGGCCACCATGTTCATGGCGATCGGCTTCACCGCCGGGCCGCAATAGCCGCCATGCGAACCCTTGCCATCGATGGTCGGCATCGGCGCGAAACTGTCGAGGTCGACGCCGGTGATCGAATTGATGGTGTTGATCAGCGACACCGCGTCAGTGCCGCCGGCATGCGCTGCCCGCGCCGGCTTGCGGATATCGGCGATGTTGGGCGTCAGCTTGGTGATGACGGGCATGCGCGTATATTGCTTGCACCAGCGCACCACCATTTCGATATATTCCGGCACCTGGCCGACGGCCGCGCCCATGCCGCGTTCCGACATGCCGTGCGGACAACCGAAATTGAGCTCGATGCCGTCGGCGCCGGTCTCCTCGACCAGCGGCAGGATCGATTTCCAGCTCTCCTCGACGCAGGGCACCATGATGGAGGCGATCAGCGCACGGTCGGGCCAATCCATCTTGACCTGCTTCATCTCGCGCAGATTGGTCTGCAAATCGCGGTCGGTGATCAGTTCGATGTTGTTGAGGCCGAGCAGGCGCCGGTCGGCGCCCCAGATCGCGCCGTAGCGCGGGCCGTTGACGTTGACCACCGGCGGCCCCTCTTCGCCCAGCGTCTTCCAGACGACACCGCCCCAACCCGCCTTGAAAGCGCGGATGACGTTGTAGGCCTTGTCGGTCGGCGGCGCCGAGGCCAGCCAGAACGGATTGGGCGATTTGATGCCGACGAAATTATTTCTGATGTCAGCCATGACAGGTCCCTTTCAACCGAGACGAAGGAGCATTTCCACGGGTGCAAGAATGCCGCCTTCAAGCGCGGCGGTGAGATTGGCGATCTTGGTGCGGGCATCCTCGCCCATGATCAGGCCGACGCCGGGCGGCGGCTTTTTGCCCTCGGCCTGCGCGGCGGCCATGCGGGCACGCATGGTGGCGAAGAATTCGATGGCGAAAGCGCCGCGCGGGCGCTCGGCGATTACTGAAAAGCCGCAGACGGTGGCGGCGGCTCGATAATCAGCAGGCGTGGCGACGAACGACATGGTCGCGTCGGAGGCCCATGGCAGCGGATAGGTCAGTGCTCCATCCTTGAGCCGCATCACGTCATAGACGGCAAAGACACCGCCGGGCTTCAGCACGCGGGCGGCCTCGCTCATCAGCTTGGCCTTGTCGGGAAGGTTCATGCCGACATGCAGGATCATTGCCGCATCGAAGCTGGCCTTGGCGAACGGCATGTCCAGCGCGCTGCCTTGCACGAAGCGCGTCTTGCCGGCCATTCCCACCCGTTTCGACAGGCTGGTCGCGATATCGACATAGCTTTGGGTCAGGTCGATGCCGGTGACATCGGCGCCGGCATTGTTCGCGGCAAAACGGGCCGGGCCGCCGATGCCTGAACCGATGTCGAGAAGCCGGGCTCCAGGCTTCAGCCCCATCTGGTCGATGAGTTCCCTGGTGGCGGCCACGCCGCCAATGTGGAATTCGTCGACCGCTGCGAGATCGTCAGCGCTCAGATGGTCAATTTCCACGCCGGTGTCGGCAAGCGCGGCAAGAATCCGCTCCTCCAGGCCTGAAATCTCGTAGTGACGGGCAATGCCCGGTTCCACCGTGGCCATGGTCCTTATCCCTGGGTCAGGCTCCTGTGGATGCTTTCCGCCGCGTCGCGGCCTTGCGCCACAGCCGAAACGGTCAGGTCGTCGCCACCAAAAATGCAGTCGCCGCCGGCCCAGACCTTGGCCAGCGATGTGCGCCCTTCCGCGTCGACCTTGATACGGCCGGCTTCGAGATCGATCGACGCCCCGCTGCCGTTGAGTGCAGCCGGCACGAAACTCTGGCCGATGGCCTTGAACACCTGGTCGGCAACCAGCGTCAGCGTCTCGCCGGTGCCGGCAAGCCGGTCGCCGTCGAGTGCCGTGTATTCGAGTTCGATGGCACTGACCTTGCCGCCTTCGGCAATCACCCGCTTCGGCTGCAGCCAGTGACGGATGGTGACGCCATTGGCGGCGGCCAGGTCCTGTTCGAATTCGGAGGCGTTCATATGCTCCTGGCCGCGCCGGTAGCAGATCGTCACCTCCTCGGCGCCAAGCAGCTTCGACTGCACGGCGGCGTCGATCGCCGTCATGCCGCCGCCGATGACGACGACGCGGCGGCCGACCGGCAATCCGGAGAGGTCGCTGGCCTGGCGCAGTTCGGCAATGAATTCGACCGCGTTGGTGACGCCGGCGGCATCCTCGCCATCGGCGCGCAGCGCGTTGACACCGCCAAGCCCCATGCCAAGGAAAACGGCGTCGTAATTGCGGATCAGGTCGGAGAGCTGGTAATCGCGGCCGAGCGCCTTGCCATTCTGGATGTCGATGCCGCCGATCGCGGTGACATAGTCGACCTCGGCCTGGGCAAAGTTGTCGACGCTCTTATATGCGGCGATGCCATATTCGTTGAGGCCGCCCGCCTTCGGGCGCGCCTCCAGGATGGTCACGTCATGGCCATGGCGGGCGAGCCGGTGCGCCGCGGCAAGACCAGCCGGGCCGGCGCCGACGACGGCTACGGTTTTTCCTGTCGGCTCGGCGCGCGGATAAAATTGCCTGCTCTCGCTCATCGCGACATCGGTGGCGTAGCGCTGCAGACGACCGATCTGGACCGGCTTGCCTTCCGCAACCTCGCGCACGCAAACCTCCTCGCACAGCGTCTCGGTGGGGCAGACGCGGGCGCACATGCCGCCCAAAATGTTCTGGTCGAAGATGGTCTTGGCCGAGCCGATCGGGTTACCGGTCGAGATCTGGCGGATGAACAGCGGAATGTCGATCGAGGTCGGGCATGCGTTCATGCACGGCGCGTCGTAGCAGAAATAGCAGCGGTCGGATTCGACCAGCGCCTCGTGATGATCGAGCGGGGGATGCAGGTCGGAAAAATTATCCGCGTATTGGTCGGGCAGAAGCCGGCCGCCGACAATACCCTCTTTGAACTGGCCTTCTGGCATTCTCAGTTCCCCATGTTTTCGTTTTGGGGAAGGCTAGCACGTTTTATTTTTTTATCAATTGGTCAATTTTTGGCACAAACCGTTGAAAAGACTGGAAGAAAACATGATAGTGGTATTCATGTTATGATGACGGTGACACTGGGATAAGGCCGCCACCCCTGCCATTGCCATGGATAGACCTGATTTCGTCGGCGACCAATTGCTGCAGGCGCCACAGATTGCGGTCGCGAATGCCGAATTCCTCGAGGTGGCTGACGGTGTTGTAGAGATATTCGGCGCCCGATCCGACATGGCCACAGGCCCGCGCCAGCACCCGCGCCACCCGGTCCAGCGGCTGCCCGAGCGAAGTGCCCCTGCCCGTCACCCCGACCCAGAAACCCAGCGCCCGAAGATGCCCTTGCGCCGTACGCACCGAGACCCACCTGACCGAAGCGACGCTCTCATGATCGTCGATCTCGCGCCGCAACAGCCTTTCGATCTGAGCAGTCTTCTCCCCTTCCGGCAAACGGTAGATCACACCATCGCACCGCCCGCCGCGTTCGAGGGCCATCATCAGCCCAGGCTGCGCGACGCTGCCGCGCCAGCGAACCATGTCGATGCAGAACGAGCGGTGCCAGCCATGGGCGGTGGCACGCTGGCGTTCGACGGACTCGAAAGCCGGCTTCCAGATCAGCGAGCCATAGGCGAACACCCATAGCGGCCCCGCATCTGCTTCATCGGCGAGCCGCGCGGAAAGGACCCGGAAATCCTCGTCGCTCAGTTGCGTCCAGCCGCCGCTGGGCCCGGGATCGGCCTCGTCGCGATGGCACAGTGCGACAAGCTCGGCTGTAAGTGACATCTGCCGCATGGAACGACGACCTCCTCCTCGAGGCCAAGCAAAGGCGAAAATCGCAAGACACGCAAGATTGCCAAGAGGGTGCGCCTTGCCGTTCCCGATTTCCAGCCCAGATGTCGGATTTCCGTCGTCAAGATCGTCCTAGGATGGATCGAACGACGATCGGCGCACAAAGGTGAGGAGACCGACCATGCCACAATCCCCGATGCCCTTCTTCTGGTACGAACTGATGACATCAGACCTCGACGCCGCCGAGGCTTTCTACCCCGCCGTGGTGGGCTGGAAGGCCGAGCCCTTCGATAAGGCTCCAGGCATGCCGCGCTATGTCGTCATGAATGCCGGCGAGCGTGGCGTCGGCGGCCTGATGACGATGCCTCAGGATGCCGCCAAGATGGGCATGCCGCCCGCCTGGCTGGGCTACATCCACGCCAGGGATGTCGACGCGGCAACAGCGTCGCTGGAAAAGGCGGGGGGCGCCGTTCACCGCCAGCCCGACGACATTCCAGGCGTCGGCCGCTTTGCCGTCGTGGCCGATCCGCAAGGCGCGACCTTCATGCTCCTGCAGCCGAACGGCCCCGACCAGCCCGTCGTGCCGGCCAGCACGCCGGGCCATATCGGCTGGCATGAGCTTTATACGAGCGACTGGAAGGCCGCGTTTGACTTCTATTCCAGCCAGTTCGGCTGGGCCAATGCCGGCGAATTCGACATGGGGCCGATGGGCACTTACCAGACCTTTACCGCCGGCCCCGAATCCGGCGGTGGCATCATGAACAAGCCCGAGCAGATTCCGGTGCCGGTCTGGCAGTTCTATTTTAACGTCACCGGCATCGACGCGGCCGCAAAACGCGTCACCGACAATGGCGGCAAGATCCTGATGGGACCGATGGAGGTCCCCGGAGGCAGCTGGGTCGTGCAATGCCAGGATCCGCAAGGCGCGCACTTCGCTTTGATGGCGCCGGTGCGATAAGCGCCCGCGTCAACCGCTGATATCACGCTTGCTGGCGTCGACTTATTCCGGTGCCAGCACCGCGACCTTGAGGGTCTCTTTCTTGGCACCGCTGAACTGGACGGTGGCTTGGCCGGCCGCGAGCTTGAAGCGCACGCTTTTGCGGATGCCGGGACACGTCTTGACGCCGCTATAGCCGGACGATTTCACGGCTTTGCCGTCCTGGATAACATCGACCCAGGCCTCGCCCGACAGGCTGATCTGGATGGTCCCCTCCGGCGGCACCGCCACACTGGCGACAGCGCCGAATGTGCCTTCCGCAGGTGCGCGTTCGGGCGGCACCGCAAAGCCGGCCTTCTCGGCCGGCACCAGCGCCAGATCCGCGGCCGCCCCTACTGCCAGTATCGCTCCGGACGGCGTTGAGGGTGCCGTTGCAAACAGCGCCTGTTCGCGCGTCACCGGCCATCTGAAGGCCTCGCAGCCGGCGTCCTCGGCCATGGCTAAACTGGTACTCACAAGGATTGCGAACAGGCTGATGGCGACTTTTTTCATGGCAAGGGGACCCACATGTGAAGAGCATCCAAATCGACGCCTACAACCAATACAACCAAACAGGCAAAAATGCAACCTTTACGAGAACAATATGAAAGGCGGGGAACATTTCCAATCACCAATTGTTGATGGCTGGCCATGAGATGTGAATGGTCCACTGCCGGGCAATAACCTATGGCCGGTCCGAGAAGCCAAACGGAGTTTTGGATGAAGCTTTTCGATGGCCTTGCCAGATACCAGCCGCAGGCGCTTGGCGTTCTGCGCATCATGACCGCGCTGCAGTTCATCGAGCACGGCACGCAGAAACTGTTCAATTTCCCCGCCAGCGACCACGTAGCCAGCGCGTTGAGCGGACTGCCGCTAGCAGCCGGCATCCTCGAATTCGTCGGTGGCATTCTGCTGGCGCTGGGCCTTTTCACCCGCCCGGTCGCATTCCTTCTGGCCGGCGAAATGGCGATCGCCTATTTCATGGCTCACATGCCGCGCGACTTCTTCCCCGTCAACAACAGCGGCGATTCGGCGATCTCGTTCTGCTTCATCTTCCTCTATCTGGTCTTTGCCGGCGCCGGCGCCTTCGCGCTGGACAACCGCCGTAGCGCGTGAACCCCATGCGGGGGTGGTTCACCCCCGCATCCGTTCGAAATTCGCATCGAACAGCGGCGCCGCCTGGATTCGCGCCGCATGCCGTTTGCCGAGCAACTCGATTTCGAAGCCGTCGCTCTCCTCTGCGATCTCCTTCGGCACATAGCCGACAGCGACCGACTTCTTCGAATGATGGGCATAGCCGCCCGACGTCACCCAGCCGCGCACCGCGCCACCGAACCAGATCGGTTCGTCGCCGATGACATCGGCATCGTCGGCATCGACGATGAAGGCGCGCAGCCGCAACTTGCCGCCCTGTTTGCGCTCGGCCAGAGCCGCCGCCTTGCCGATGAAATCTGCGTCCTTGCCGTAGGCGACGAAACGATCGATGCCGGCTTCCAGCGGCCCATAGATCGGCCGGTATTCGCGCCCCCATGAGCCGTAGTTCTTCTCCAGCCGCAGCGCGTTGAGCGCGCGCGAGCCGAACAGACCGATGCCGAATTCCGCCCCCGCCGCCATCAGCGCCTGATAGGCGGCACGCTGATATTCCGGCGCCACCCAGATCTCGTAGCCGAGATCGCCGGTGTAGCTGACGCGGCCGACCAGGCACGGCGCCATGCCGACATCCATCTTGCCGACGGCCATGAAGGGAAATGCCGCGTTCGAGATGTCGGAGCGCGTGGCTTTCGCCAGCACGTCCCTGGCCTTGGGGCCGGCAATCGACAGGCCGGTAAGCTTTTGTCCCAGCGCTTCGATATGGACCGAGCCATCGTCGGGCAGATGCTGCTCGAACCAGCGCATGTGATATTGCTCGGCAATGCCGGAGCCGGCCAGGAACCAGCCCGCTTCTTCCCGACCTTGGGGGCTGAGATTGGCCAGCGTGAAATCGCCGATCAGCCTGCCGTCGTCCTTCAGCATCGGGGCGAGCGTCATCCGGCCGGGCTTCGGCAGCTTGCAGGCGAGCATCCGGTCGAGCCAGGCCGCGGCCCCCTCGCCCGTCACCTTGTATTTGGCGAAGCTCGATATCTCCGACAAGCCGACGCCTGCGCGAACCGTCGCGACTTCGGCGGCGACATGGCTGAAGTCGCTCGAGCGCCGCCATGAGAACTCGTCCTTGACGCCTTCCGGCGCGTACCAGAGCGGCACTTCCAGCCCGTAGGCGACGCCCCACTGCGCACCCTTGGCCGACAACAGGTCATAGACGGGCGTCGTCTTTAGCGGCCGCCCGGCCGGCAGTTCCTCGTTGGGGAAGCGGATCGAAAAACGCCGGGAATAGTTTTCGCGCACCTTGGCGTTGGTGTAGGCCATCGTCGCCCAGTCGCCGTAGCGCGCAACATCCATCGCCCAGATATCGGCGCCGGGATCGCCCTCGATCATCCAGTTGGATAGCGCCAGACCAACGCCACCGCCCTGGCTGAAGCCGGCCATGACGCCGCAGGCGACCCAGAAGCCCGGCAGGCCGCGCACCGGCCCGACCAGCGGGTTGCCGTCGGGCGCGAAAGTGAAGGGCCCATTGATGATCTGCTTGATGCCGGTGTTCTGGAAAGCCGGGAAATGCCGGAAACCGACCTCGAGCGACGGCGCGATGCGGTCGATATCCGGCGCCAGCAATTCATGGCCGAAATTCCACGGCGTCTGGTATTCTGACCATGGTCTGTTGGCTTTCTCATAGGTGCCCATCAGCATGCCGCCGCGTTCCTGGCGCAGATAGAGTTCGCCGTCGAAATCGACCGCATGGATGATTTCGGTGCCGGTTTTCTGGTTCCAGGCGGCAACCTCCGGCATGTCCTCGGTGATCAGGTACATGTGCTCCATCGCCAGTACTGGCAGTTCGAGCCCAACCATGCGGCCGACCTCGCGCGCCCACAGGCCGCCGGCATTGACGACATGCTCGGCCACCACCTCGCCCTTGTTGGTGATGACGCGCCACAGCCCGTCGGGACGGCGCACGATATCCTCGACCTTGGTGAAGCGCTCCACCTCGGCGCCGAGTTTTCGTGCCGCCTTGGCATAGGCGTGGGTGACACCGGAGGGATCGAGGTGGCCGTCCTCCTTGTTGCGGACGGCGCCGACGAACTGCTTGGGATCGAGCAGCGGCATCAGTTCGGCCGCCTCTTTCGGGGAGATTTCCTCCAGCTCGATGCCGAGATAACGGCCCTTGGCGACCACCCCGCGCAGCCAGTCGAGCCGCGCCTCGGTGGCCGCCAGAAGCACGCCGCCGGTCAGGTGGACGCCGGTTGCCTGGCCCGACAGCTCCTCGATCTCCTTGTAGAGGTTGATGGTGTATTTCTGCAGCTTGGCGACGTTGGGATCGCCATTGATCGTGTGCATGCCGCCGGCCGCGTGCCAGGTCGAGCCCGAGGTCAGCTCGTCGCGCTCCAGCAGCACGACGTCGGTCCAGCCATGACGGGCGAGATGGAACAGCACCGAACATCCGACGACGCCACCGCCGATGACCACGACCTTTGCATGCGATTTCATGGTTCTTCTCTGATATCAGTTAGTTGGATGGGTGGGATGATTCAAAACGGGACGTTCGTGGCGCATCACGGCTCGCCCTGTCCGATCGCTTCCTTGCGCTTGGCCACGTAGGCCTCGAGCGCTTCGCGTACGGCGATGTCCATCACCGGCTCGACATAATCCTCCAGCGCCTTCTTCCACAGCCGCGTCGCGCGCGCGGTCGCGTCGAGGCCGCCGGCCTCCTGCCAGGCTTCGTAATTCTGCCAGTTGGAGAGCATCGGCTGGTAGAAGGCGGTGGCGTAGCGCTCCAGCGTGTGCGGCTCGCCGAAGAAATGGCCGCCGGTCGGCACCGCGCCCAGCGCCTCGACGGCAAGTTCGGCCTCATCGACCACGATCGGGCGCAAAAACTCCATCATGTGCTGGATCATCTCGACGTCGATGATGAATTTCTCGAACGAAGCCGTCAGCCCGCCCTCCTGCCAGCCGGCGGCGTGGTAGACGAGATTGCCATGGCCAAGCACCGCGCCCCACAACGCCATCAGCGTCTCATAGGCGCCTTGCGCGTCGGCGGCGTTGGAAGCCGAACCGGGCGTCGTCCGGTATGGCAGGCCATAGCGGCGCGCCAATTGACCCGAAGCAATGTTGGCCTTGGTGTTTTCAGGCGTGCCGAAGGCCGGCGCGCCCGACTTCATGTCGACATTGGAGGTGAAGGCGCCGTACATCACGGGCGCGCCTGGCCGCACCAGCTGCGTCAGCACCACGCCGAACAGCGCCTCGGCATTCTGCTGCGCCAGCGCCCCGGCCAGCGTCACTGGGCTCATCGCCCCCATCAGCGTGAACGGTGTCACCGCCACCGACTGCCCGTACTCGGCCATGGTCATCAGCCCCTCGGCCATCATCTCGTCGAAGCGACGCGGCGAGTTGACAGAGATGATGGTGGCAATGCCGGGATCATCAGCCATCTGATCCAGCGTCATCCCACGCGCGATCGCCATCATCTCGATGCCGTCCAGCGCCCTGCCCCGGCCGATCGCCGAGACATGAAAACTCTTGTCGGTCAGCGTCAGATTGGTGAAGTACGTATCGAGATGGCGTGAGTTGGCCGGCAGTTCGACCGGTGCGCAGACCTGGTTGCCAAGCATGTGGACGCAGTTGAAATGCTGCGCCAGCCTGGTCAGATCAGCATAGTCGCGCAGATTGCCGGCACGGCGGCCCCGCTCCATGTCATGCACATTGGGAGGACCCGCAACCAGCGTGAAATTGATGGTGTTGCCGCCGAGATGGATTGTGTTGGCCGGATTGCGTGGGGTCAGCGTATAGCCGGACCGCGTCGTCTTCAGCGCCTCGTCGATCATGCCGCGATCGACGCGCACATTGGCCGAAGCGTGATCGACCTTGGCGCCGGCCTTCTCGAACAGCGACAGCGCACGCGGGCTCATCACCTCGATGCCGAAATTCTCCAATATGTGCATCGACGCCTGATGGATCGCCTCGATCTGGTCTGGTGACAGCAAGGCCATCGGCGGATAGGGATTGATCACCCGCCTGGGCCGCAGCTGTGCGATGGGCGCTGGCCCCCGGTTGCTGGTACGCTCGGCGCCGCGCTTGCGTCTTGGTTCGGTCATGCCGGCATCAAAGCTTCGGTAAACCGCGCAAGCTGTCAGAAATGCGCCGTTTACGGGCGTGATTTTAGCCAAGGCGGCATATGCTCAGCACGACTTTATAAAAGGCGACAATTGGCGTCGGAATACAGCTATGGCATTTTCTCACCTGACCGTGCCGACGAGGCGTTAACAGCGGCAGCAAGATTCCCTTTATGATTTCGGCCTATTGCTCATCCAATGCGTAGGTCGAGTTTTAGTAAAATTGTAGCGGTTGGCGTGCTGCTGGCACTTTCGGCCTGCGCGACGGCACCCAGTCACATCAACAATGTCTGCGCCGTCTTCGACCAGAACGATGGCTGGTTCGACAATTGGCAGTCGGGTGCCGAGCGCGCTTCACAGAAATACGGCGTGCCGGTGCCGGTGCTGATGGCAACGGTGCGCAAGGAATCCGGCTTCAAGAGCAACGCCCGGCCGCCGCGCACCAAACTGCTCGGCTTCATTCCGTGGAAACATGTCTCCTCGGCCACCGGCTTCTCGCAGGCGCTGGACGGCACCTGGTCGCAATATCAGCGCGAAACCGGCAACTGGGCGGCGCGGCGCACGAGATTCGCCGACGCCGTCGACTTCGTCGGCTGGTATCATTCCAAGACAGCCGACACATACGGCGTCGCGCGCAACGACACCTACAACCTCTACCTCGCCTATTACCTGGGCTGGACCGCCTATGGCCGCGGCAATCGTGGCGATGCGGGCGTCCAGGGCTACGCACGGGCCACCGACAAGATGGCCCGCGACTATGCTGTTCAGCTGCAGCAATGCGGGAGCTGATGTCCTGTCCGCGCTAGTGCGGCTTTGTCGTGTCCTTCGGTTTTGAATCACCGGTTTCCGACACCTCGTCGCGGACTTCGTGGCGACGGGCCCGCGAAACGGCGTCCGCCTCCTCGGCGGCCTCCCCGATCGCGTCGGCCTCAGCACCCGCTACCTTGCCATGTGGCCGCTTCGGCGGTTCGCCGGCAAAGCCCGGACCTTCGCCATGCGGCGCGTCGTCAGGCACGCCTTCATGGGCAGCATGTCCCCTGTCGAACTTGATCACCGGCTCCATGGTCTTGAGCACGTCGTCGGAGAGCCAGCACAGGCTCATATGGCCATCGCCGAGATTCTTGACCGGCGGCACCTTGGTCTCGCACAGATTGTCAGGCACCAGCTTCTTGTAGCCACAACGTGTCTGGAACGGACAGCCGGACGGCGGGTTCATCGCCGAGGGGATGTCACCTTCCAGCACGATGTGCTTCTTGACCACGCTGGTGTCTGCAATCGGGATCGCCGAGAGCAGCGCCTCGGTATAGGGATGATAGGGCGGCGCGAAGATCTGGTCTGTCGTGCCTTGCTCGACGATATAGCCGAGATACATGACGACGACGCGGTCGGCGATGTAGCGCACGACCGAGAGATCGTGGCTGATGAACAGCATCGTCGTCTTGTTCTTGCGCTGGATATCCATCAGCAGTTCCGTCACCGCCGCCTGCACCGAGACATCGAGCGCCGAAACCGGCTCGTCGGCCACCACCACCTTGGCGTCGCCGGCGAAGGCTCGCGCCACGCCGATACGCTGCTTCTGGCCGCCGGAAAGCTGGCGCGGCTTGCGGGTTTCGAACGCCCGCGGCAGTTTCACCAGGTCGAGCAGTTCCAGCATGCGCTTGCGCCGGTCGGCAACGGTCTTGCCGACATTGAATTTTTCCAGCGTCCGGATGATCTGCGACCCGACCGAATGACTGGGGTTGAGCGTGTCGAACGGGTTCTGGAACACCATCTGGATCGACGACACGGTGTCGACGCTGCGCTTCTCGATGCCGGTCGACTGGATTTCCTTGTTGCCGAGCGTGACGCTGCCGGAGCTGGCGGTTTCCAGCCCGAGCAATACCTTGGCAAGCGTCGACTTTCCGCAGCCGGATTCGCCGACGATGGCCACGGTCTCGGATTCGCGTGCCATGAACGAGATCGTCTCGTTGGCCTTGACGACGCGGCCTTCGCTCGAGCCGAACACCTCGCTGCCGCCGACCTTGTAGTATTTCCGCAGGTCCTCGATCTTGAGTACTGGCGCACCGGGCACGACGCGCTCATTCACCTTCTTGGCGCCGGGCGGCAATGCCTCCCAATCGATCTCGTTGAAGCGCACGCAGCGCGAGAAATGGCCCTCGTGTCCGGCGACTTCGATCATCGGGATTTCGGCGGCGTTGCAGACGCCCTCGACGAAATGGTGGCAGCGCGGGCCGAAATTGCAGCCTTTGGGCCGTTCGTGCGGCAGTGGCAATTGCCCCGGGATCGAGATCAGCGGCCGCGAGTTCTTGTCGGCGCCAGGCAGCGGGATCGAACGGAACAGCCCCTGCGTATAGGGGTGGCGCATCCGGTCGAAGACGTCCTTGATCTTGCCGGTCTCGACTGCCTCGCCCGAATACATCACCGTGATGCGGTCGCAGGTTTCCAGGATGAGGCCGAGATTGTGCGACACGAAGATCATCGAGGTGCCGAACTTCTCGCCCAACCCCTTGACCAGATCGACAATGCCCGCTTCCACGGTTACGTCGAGCGCCGTCGTCGGCTCGTCGAGCAGAAGCAGCGCCGGCTTCGACAGCAGCGCCATGGCGATAACGATGCGCTGCTGCTGGCCGCCGGAAAGCTGGTGCGGATAGGAGCGCATCATGCGCTCGGGATCGGGAAGCTTGACCGAGCGCACCATTTCGAGCGCCCTGGAGTAGGCCTCTTTCGTCGACACCTTGTCGTGGATCAACGGCACTTCCATCAGCTGCTGGCCGATCTTCATCGCCGGATTGAGGCTGGCCATCGGCTCCTGGTAGATCATGGCGATCTTATTGCCGCGGATGGCGCGCAGCTCCTCGTCGGAGAGCTCGCCCATGTCCTTGCCCTGGAACTTGATCTTGCCGCCGACGATCTTTCCGATGTTGGAGAGGTCGCGCATGATGCCGAGCGACACGGTCGACTTGCCGCAACCGGATTCGCCGACGATGCCCATCGCCTCGCCCGGCATGACCGTGCAGGAAAAGTCCATGACGGCCGGTATCTCGCCCTTGCGGGTGAAGAAGGAGATCGAAAGGTTCTCGATCTCGATGATCGGCTGTGCCGGATTTCGAACTGCCTCGTTCATGGGTCGCTCCAATCCTTATTCTTGGCCAAGCGGGATCTGAGACCCCGCCGTCAATCCTTCATCGATTGCTCACGCAGTGAGTCGGCGAGCAGGTTGAGACCCAGCACGAACGACATCAACGCGATCGTCGGCGGCAGCGCCGGGTGAATAAAGGACCGCAGCAATCGGCTGGCATCCTTGATCGCCGTACCCCAGTCCGGGCTCTCGGGCGCGAGGCCCAGGCCGAAGTAACCCAGCGTGCCGAGCAGTATGGTGGTGTAGCCGATGCGCAGGCAGGCATCGACAATCAGCGGCCCGCGCGCATTGGGCAGGATCTCCCACAGCATGATGTACCAAGGCGATTCACCGCGCGTCTGCGCTGCCGCCACATAGTCGCGCGTCTTGATGTCCATCACCAGGCCGCGCACGATGCGGAACACGCCCGGGCTGGAGGCGAACACCACCGCCACGAAGATATTGAGCTGGTTGGGATCGATGTGGACGATGTGCAGCGGATCCCTGTCGAAGACAAGGCCGAGGTAGATCCAGCCGCCGATGATCAGTGTCAGGCCGAGCAGGATATAAATCCGGTCGGGCCGGTTCTTGTAGCGTGTCCAGAACAGCACGCTGAAGAAAATGATCGGAAACAGGAAGAAGACGCCGGCCAGCGCATAGGGGATCGGCGTGTCCATGATGCCCGGCGTCACCAGCAGGTAGAACAGGAGGATCACCGGGAAGGCCAGCACGAGGTTGGCCAGGAACGACAGGATGGAATCGATCTTGCCGCCGTAGTAGCCGGCCGGCAGGCCAAGCGTGATGCCGACCATCAGCGCGAAACCGGTCGCGGCGGGTGCGATGATCAACACGATCTGGCTGCCATAGACCATGCGCGAGAACACGTCGCGGGCGAGCTTGTCGCCGCCGAAGAGGTAGACGAGCCCCGATTGCGGTTCGATGGCGCCCGGCAGCGTGTCCTTCATGATCGGGATCTGGCCGAGCGGATCGAAAGGCGAGATGGTCGAGGCGAAAATCGCCGTGAACAGCCAGAACAGGCAGATGAACACGCCCGCTATGCCGACGCCGCTGTCGAACAACTGGCCGTAGAGCGCCAGCTTCTTCTTGTAGAGAAAGCTCGCACCCATGACGATGGCGAGCGCGGCCCAGACCGGCCAGAAGCGCCAGAGCACTTCGAGGATGATGGTGGAGGCGCCGATATATTGAGCTTGCATGCGCCTTCTCCCTACTGAACGCGGATGCGCGGATTGAGGAATGCGTAGCCGACGTCGGAAATGAGCTGGGTGATCAGCACGATGAACACCGAGACCAGCGAACAGCCGAGCAGAAGATCGATGTCGTTGTTGCCGGCGGCCTCGACCAGCGTGTAGCCGAAGCCCTGGTAGCGGAACATCACCTCGACGATGACGACGCCGGTGAGCAGCCAGGGGAACTGCAGCATGATGACGGTGAACGGTGCGATCAAGGCGTTGCGCAGCGCGTGCTTGACCACGACGCTTTTGAAGGAAAGCCCCTTCAGGCGTGCCGTGCGGATATATTGCTGCGTCATCACCTCGACCATCGAGGCGCGCGTCATGCGTGCGATATAGCCGATGCCGTAGATCGCCAGCGTGATCACCGGCAGGGTGAAATTGTAAAAGGTGATGCCCTGGCTCGCGGACGCGGCCGACCCGTTCAGCCAGCCGAGCCACGAAGCGAAGATGACGGTGAAGATGACACCCGACACATATTCAGGCGTCGCCGTCGAGGCGATCGAGGCGATCGACAGCACGCGATCGGTGCGCGACCCCTCCCGCATGCCGGCAAGGATGCCAACCAGCAGCGACACCGGCACCATTACGCCCAGCACGCAGAGCATCAGAATGCCGGTAGCGCCCAGCGCAGGGAACAGCTTGGCCGCGACCGTGGTCTTGAACTTGGTCGAGCAGCCGAAATCACCCTCGATCACGCCGGAGAATGTCGGCACGGCCGGGTCATTGCAGAAGGAGAAGCGCTGCGCGGTCTTTCCGGTCGCCGGATCCGTGATCGGCTGCTTGGGCACGACGCCGAGCCACTGGCCATAGCGAACGAAGAAATTCTGGCGATAGCCGTGATTGACCAGCCAGCTTTCGAGTTGCTCCGCCGATGTGTGCATTTCGGTCTGGCTGATCGCCAGCTTTTTCAGATTGGGTTCGAGATTGACGAGGAAGAAGACGACCAGCGTCAGGCACAGCATCGTGAGCAGTATCGTGCCGATGCGTCTGATGATGAATGAGAACATTGTGCCCCCCTGCCGGCCGGGTTGGGGTCAGATATGGTCAACCCTGTGACGAAAACCTTGTAGCGTCCCGCCGCCGCTGCATCCAATGCAACGGCGACGATCCTGCGAATATGAGGGGCAGGCGCCCCTCATATTCATCAAGCAGCGGTCACGCCTGATCGAGCCAGACCTTGCCGAAATCGTGCTCGTAGGTGGGGTGCATCGAGTGGTTCTTCACCTCGGGCTTGATGTTGATGTAGAGCTTGCGCCAGTAAGGCTGGATGATGATGCCGGAATCCTGCAGCATCTGCTCGATGTCCTTCATCACCACCTTGCGCTTCTCCGCATCGGCGATGCCGAGCGCCTCGTTGACCTTCTTGTCGAAGTCCGGATTGGCATAGGCCGTCTCGTTCCAGGCTTCGCCCGAGCGGTAGGCGATGGCGATGACCTGGATGCCAAGCGGACGCATGTTCCAGTTGGTCTCCGAGAATGGATACTTCGTCCAGTCGTTCCAGAAGGTCGAGCTCGGCAGCACGGTGCGCTTCACCTTGATGCCGGCCTCGCGCAGCTGGGCCGCGATCGCGTCCGTGGTGTTCTTGTGGTAGTCCTCGTCGTTGCTGATCAGCTCGTGTTCGAAATCGATCACGCCGGCTTCCGTCAGCATCTGCTTGGCCTTGGCGACGTCGCGCTTGATCTTCGGCAGTTCGACATATTCCGGATGGATCGGCGCGACATGGTGGTTTTCGGCCGGCGTGCCGGCATTGCCGTAGCCGAGCTGCAGGACCACCGAATTGTCGACGGCCAGGCACATCGCCTGACGCACTTTCTGGTCGCCATAAGGCTTGGCGTTGACGTTGAAGCGCGAAACCACGGTAGCCGCGGTCACCACTTCCGAGGGCGGCGCGCCGACGTCCGCGATGATCTTGACGTAGTCGGCGGTCGTTTCGTGGTTGGTCTGCACTTCGCCCGATTCGAAGGCCGAAACGGTCGCGGCCGGATCGGTGCCGTAGTCGATGAACTCGACGCCGTCGAGGAAGGCTTCGCCCTGCCACCACTTGCCGGTCGTGCGGCGCTTGTAGACCACCTTCTGGCCGACATCATAGGAGACGAGCTCGAACGGACCAGTGCCGATCGGGCAGTTCTTGAAGTTGGCGCCCTTCTCGTCGAAGCTCTTGTGGACGACGAGGCCGGGATAGTCGCACAGGTTCGGGATGATGGCGATGTCGGGCTTCGACAGCTTCAGTTTGACGGTCATGTCGTCGACCTTAACGATCGACCCTTCGCGCAACTTCTTGGTCTTTTCGTCGACGAGGCTGCCGAGACGTCCAGGCATCGAGTTGCCTTCGGCTGATTTGTCGGCCCAGCGGGTGAAATTGTAGATCACGTCATCGGCGGTGAACTTGTCGCCATTGTTCCATTCGACGCCAGGCCGCACATGCAGCGTGTACTCGGTGGCGTCGTCGTTGATGTCCCAGCTTGCCAGCAGATATGGAGCGAATGTGTACTCCTTGGTGTATTTCACCAGCGGCTCGAGCGCCTGGCGCTCGGCGTTGGAAATCTCAGACCAGTCGGCGGTACGCGGATCCTTGGGATCCTTGACCGACATCGCCACTTTCAGCACGCCGCCCTTCTTGCCCTGGACGTCCTCGGCCTTGGCCGGAGTCGGAGCGGCAAGGCCGAGCAGGCCGTAGGCCATAGCGGTCGAGGCACCGAAGACGCTGGCGAGCGCGAGGAATTCGCGGCGATCGACTTTGCCCGACTTGGCTTCTTCGGCCATCGCCAGGATGTGATCCGGAACGCTGTCGCCGTTGCTCTTATAGATTGTCATGACTAACTCCCATTGTTGGCTTTCCGCCGATTAACATTCCGCATCCGGGCCATGATGTCAAAGACGGCATGGATTGGGAACATGTTAGCGAATGTGCAACTTTGGAAGGGGGGCAGTTCGCGTGATAGCGACAGTCTTGGCGCAAAATTGCTAGTGCGCCCAGATTTCGCCAAAATCTCTTCGGGCAATTAAATTGACACATTCGCACTGGTTACGACAGCGCCAGTTGCGGCCAGGATGAAGGCCAGGCCCTCAATATTCCTTCTCGTAGAAGATGCCGCCCTTGGCTTCGCCGGCGTCCGTCGCCTCGCCGCGCAATTTGACGCCGCGCCCGACATTGAGATCGATGGTCGCCTTGCCGGAACCCGGCTTGTCGCCCTTCTGGATGGTCACATAGGTGCGGTCGTTCAGGTACTTGCCGGCCGAGACCGCCGTGCCGCCCTTATCATCGGTGGTCACGTCGAGGTCGTCGACGCCGATGGCGCTGCGCAGGTTTTCCAGAAGCGACGTCGAACCGCCGACGCCGGCCAATTGTCCGGCGGCCTCGGCCAGCTGCGCGATCTGCAGCGGCGACAGGTTCGACATCGACCGCCCGAAGATCAACTGCGCCAGCACCTCGTCCTCCGGCAGCGCAGGCACCGAACTGAAGGTGAATTTGGGATTGGTCGCCTCGCCCGACACCACGATGGTGACGGTCGCGCCGGTCGTCGTCGTCGTCGCCGTCAGATTGAGGTAAGGCACCAGCGAACCCGAGAACCCGACCGTGCCTTCGGTGAAGGTCAGCCGCTTGCCAAGGATCGACAGCCGGCCGCGCTGCAAGGTGAAGGTGCCGACGGCTTGCGGCGACGAGGCCGGGCCGGTTAGCTTGAGCGAGCCACCGAATTCGGCGTCGACACCCCGGCCCTGGATGAAGATCTGGTTCGGCGCGTTGACCGTGACGTCGAGTGCAAGGCCGCTGCCACCGCTCTTGCCGCTGGTCGTGGCCGGGCGCAGCGCCTTGTCCTGCGCCCTGACCGGACCCGGCGCATTCTTGTGCTTGACGTCGAGCGCCGAGAGTGAGCCCGGCAATTTGTCCGGGACCGTGATGACGGTCTTGGCCAGGTTGACGGTGCCGGCAATCGCCGGTGCCGAAGTCAGCGGCCCCTTGATCGTCAGGTCGCCGCCAAGGTTGGCGGTCACCACGCGACCGTCCGTATAACGACCGTCCGTGAGCTTGATCGACAGGTCGGCCGGGAATCCTTGCGCCGGATTGATGCCGACCGTGCCACTGGCCGACAGGCTGCCGCGCGTCGACAGGGTTCCGGTCAACCGATTGACCCTGGCAACGCCATTGCCGATCGAGACATCGGCCGCGATATCGTTGATGGCAAGGCCCGAGCGTGCATCGACCAGCCGCGCGCCGGAGGTTTTGACGCTGCCGCCGATCACCGGAGATGTCGCCGGACCACGCACCTGGACATTGACGTTGGCGTTGCCGGTCAGCGACAAGCCCTGCGCGGCAAGTTTCTCGCTGAGAAGGCCGAATGGCACCGCACCGTTGAAGTCGAGCGCCAGCGCCGGAGTGCCCACCGTCGTCACCGTGCCGCCGCCCTTGAGCCCAAGGCCGGCCCCGTCGCTGATATTGGCGTTGAAGGCCAGCTTGTTGCCGGCAAAGGTGCCGGACGAAGAAACGCTCACCGCGCCGACGCCCGCGCCACGGGTCTGCGATGTCTGCACGCCGGCCGCGTCTATGTTGAAGGCAACCGCGGGGCTCGCCGGTGCGCCCGTCACCTTCACCGTGCCGGAAATGGAACCCGCGGCATCGAGCCCGGGCGAAAAACTGTTGGCGAGCGACATCGGCACGCGTGCCAGCACCGCATTGATGTCGAGCGCCTGCCCGACCTTGCCGGTCACCGTCGCGGTGCCGCCGCCAAGGTTGAGCACCAGCCTGTCCAACGTCGTCGTGCCATTGGCGATGCTGACGGTCGAGGCCTGGGCGATGGCCGCCTTGATGCCCTGGACGGTCGCCTGGCCTGAAGCAAGCTCGATGGTGGTCGTCCCGTTGGCTACCTTCACCCGGCCTGCCGCCTGCGCCGGAATGCCCTTGACCGTCGCTCCACCGGAAAAGCCGGTCCAGTCGCCATCGCGCTTCAAATCGACATTGATGCCGCTGATCACCGTACCGCCCGAGGTGACGGTGTCGGCGCGGATCTTGCCTGAAATCACGGGAGCGGCGAGATAATTGGCGATCAGCGCATCGACCGAGACGGCCTTCGCCTGCAGGTCGCCGCGTATGATCGAGCCGTTCGTCGCCTTGATGGCGACCTGCGGCGCCGCGCCATTCCTGGAGAAGGCGATCGTGCCGCGAACGTCGCCTTCGGCCTTTTCCAGTGCCAGTGCGGCAAGCGGCCCGATGTCGGGGAGGTCGAGCGAAATGATGCCTTCAGGCACGAACTTGTCGTCCAGCGCCAGATCGCCCGAGATCCGGTTCTTGCCCAGCGACAGCAGCAGGCCGTTGACGGCGCTCTTGCCGTTCGCCGTTGCCAGCACGGCACTCCCCTGCAGCGCCTGCCCGGCGACATTGCCGGTGAGTTGGACATTGGCCGCCGGATTGGCGGCATCGGCCTTGCCGGTAGCCGTGAGCTTCAATCCGGTGATCTCGCGCGATGCCACCGACAGTCTGTCGCTGTTGACGGTAAGCGACAGGTCGGGCGCCATGGCCGGCCCTTGCGCGCTCAGCGCGAAGGCGATGGCGCCCGTGGCATCCTTCGACAATGGCGAGATGTCGCTCAGCGCCCCCCTGATGTCGGCGGTCACTTTGTTGTCGGCAAGGCTTGCCTGTCCGTCGGCGCTCAGCGCGCCGGAAGTCAGCTTCAATCCACCGATGTGGAGATTGCCGTTGGGTTCGCGCTTCAGCATGGCGCTTATCTGGGCGCGGTCGCCAAGCATGCCGCGCGCCGCCGCCGGCAAGGCCGACGATGGCGCATCCGCCTTCAGGTTGAGATCGATGGCACCGTCACGCAGCGATACGTGACCGGCCACCTGGCTGCTCAGCGCATCGCTTTTCAGCGAGCCGCTGTCGATAGCCACAGTGTCGGCGCTCAGCCGGGCGCTGAGCGCGGCCGTGACCTTGCCGGCGATAAGCGGCGCGATCGTTGGATTGTCGAGCCCAACCTTGTCCACCGATACCGTTCCGGAAACCGGCCCGGCGCGATTCCGGAGATCGAATGCGTCCGAGTGCAGTGCCAAGGTCAGTCCGTCCACCTTCGCCGGGCTGGTAACGACCGAGGGCAGGATCACGGAAAGGTCCAGTCGGGCATGCGTGCTTTCGCCCGCGATTTTAGCCGATACTGATCGGACCTCGATCTTGACGGGGCTCTCGGCGCTGCCGACCGTCAGCGGCAGGCTGGGACCCGACGAGGTCAGATCGATCGCAAAATCGCTCGCCCCGTTCGGATTGATGGTGCCTGTGGCCTGCCCAGAGACCTTGTCGCCGGACAGGGTTGCATGGTCGAGGGCGACGCCGCCGGCGATCGTGTAGCTGCCGGCCGCATCGACGGCGAGCGGTCCGAGCCCTGCCTGGCGGGTCTGGCTGGTCTCGGCACCGGCCAGTTTCGCGTTGAACCGGATATCGGGAGTTGCCGGCGCTCCGCTCACTTCAGCGATACCGTCAAGCGTTCCCGTGGCATCCAGGCCAGGCGAAAACGCATTGGCAAGCGCTGCCGGCAAGGCGGAGACCTGCGCCGCCAGATCGAGCGTCTCGCCAGCGCTGCCCGACAGCGCCACCTTGCCGCCGCCAATATCGAGCACCAGCTTCTCGATCTTGGCCGTACCGTCGGCGATGGTCAGAGCCGACGGTTCGGCAATCGCCGTCTTGATGCCGCGAACGGTGGCGTCGCCCGAGGCGATCTCGACGCTGGTGGTGCCCTCGGCGATCTTCACCCGGCCGGCAGCGGTCGCAGGAATGCCTGCTATGGTCGCGCCACCAGTGAAATCGGTCCAGTCGCCGTCGCGCTTGAGGTCGACGCCGATGCTGCTGATTTCCGTGTTTCCCGAAGTGACCGCATCGGCCTTGATGGTGCCCGAGATCGCCGGCGCCTTGAGATAATTGGCGACGAGCGCATTGATGGCGATCGCTTTGGCCGTCACCTCGCCACGCGCGACCGACGTGCTTTTGGCATCGATGGCAATGGACGGTGCATCGCCGTCCTTGGCGAACAGGATGGTGCCGTTGATGTCGCCGGTCACCGCCTGGCCGGCGAGCGCGGCCAACTGGTCGATGGCAGGTGCGGCGAGCGTCAGCGTGCCCAGGGGCATGAACTTGTCGTCGAGCGCCAGGTCGCCTGAGACCTTGTTGTCGCCCAGCGATACCAGGAAGCCATTGATCGAACGCTTGCCCTCGCTGGTCACCAGGGCCGCCTTGATGTCGAGCGGCTGGTCGTTGACGGCGCCGGTCAGCGAGACGTTGGCGGAAGGGTTCGTTATGTCGGCCTTGCCGCTCGCGGTCAGCTTGATGGCCTTCACCGTGCGGCCCGAAGCGGTCAGGCTGTCGCTGTTGGCGCTAACGGTGAAATCCGGCGCGGTCATCGCGCCGCTTGCCGACAGCGCGAAATCGACCCCGCCGGCAACTGGCACGCCGACCGTCGGCGACAACACCGAGACGTCGCCCAATTTGCCCTTGATGTCGGCCTGGATGTCCGTGCCTTGCATGCTGGCCGTACCGCTGGCGCTGAGCGATCCCGAAGTGAGTTCGATGGAGTTCGCGGCGAAAGATCCCTGCGGATCGCGCGATGCCGTGGCCGAGAACTTCACCCGCCCGCCGAGTACCGAGGCGATCTGCTGGGGAAACGCGGTCGCCACGGCATCGGCATTCATTTTGAGCTGCATCGACATGTCGGCGAGCGCCACCGTCGCCGTCAGCGAGGCATTGACCGCATCGGAGCGCAGCGTACCCTGATCGATGGCAATGGCGTCCTTGCTGATCGAACCGGCCAGATCGACATTGACCTTGCCGGTGATCAGCGGCGCCAACGTCGCGACGTCGGTGTTCAGGCCGCCCGCCTCCAGCTTGACGGCAACCGGGCCGGCGCGGTTCTGGATATCGAAACCATCGGAATGGATTTGCGCCGCCAGATCGTCCAGCCGCGTGCCGCCGGCGACGATCGAAACGAAGGAGGCGCCGATGTCGACGATCGGCGCCTTGCCGTCGCCGAAGGCGCGCGCGGTGGCGTTCTTGATCGCGAGCGTGATCGGCTGCGCCTTGCTGCCGACGCTGATCACCACGGGCGGGCCCTTGGCGGCGAGTTCGACCGACAGGTCGCTGGCGCCGGCAGGATCGGCAATGCCGGACGCGGTGCCGTGCACCGCATCGCTCTCGATGCTGGCCCGGTCGATGCTGATACCGCCGACCGACGTGGCGGTGCCCGCGACATCGAAGCTGGTCTTGCCGGCAAACAGGGGCTTCAGGTTTTCCGGCAGGAAGCGCGCAAAATCGCCGTCGCCCTTTGCCTCGACATGATTGCCCTTGTCGGTGAGCTGGTGACGGCCGGTGAGCTGGGTGACGATCCGATGGTCGACGAGGAAGGTGCCGACACCGCTCCAGTTGGCAAGCGGCCCACTGCCCGAAACCACGATATCTACTGGTGGCGCATCCGGCAGCTTGAGCAGGTTGGCAATGATGCCGCCGGCCGGCTCCGATGCCTTGAGGTCGAGGTCCAGCTTGTTGTCGGCGGGTGCGAAATGGATCTTGGCGTCGACATTGCCCTGTTTGCCGTCATGACGGGTGACATTGAGCACCGTCTGGACCGCCAGTGGCGCGGCATCGGCCTTGAGCATTCCCTTGGCCGCGAGCTCGGCGATGCCGCTGCCGGCCAGTTGCTGGCCAAGCGCGATTTCCGGCAGCTCGATCTGCTTGATGTCGATGGAGACCGGCAGCGTCGTCGTGCCGCTCTGCGCGGGCGGCTCCGTACCGGCCACCGGCAGGCGTGCCAGTTCGACGCGATCGGCGGCGATGCGATCGGCGCTGAAGCTTTTGGACAAAAGCGCGGTCGGCGACCAGTCGACGGCCACCTTGCGCGCCACCAGCCAGGCTCCCTCACGGTCCTCAAGCACGACATGGTCGACGCTGAGATTACCCGACCAGATGCCGTCGATGCCGCTGACGGTGACCTTGCGGTCGTCGCTCGAAGCCAGCCGCGAAATGATGCCGGCGAGGTTGTCGCGCCCGCGCTCGGTCTTGGTCAGCACGACCAGCGCGCCGATCGCACCCGCGACCACGATCAGCAGCGTGTAAAGGACAATGCGAAGGATGCGCCAGACCGTTTTCATCGTCAGAACGCCTGTCCGATGCCGGCATAGATGCCGAAATGCGGATCACCTGGGTCGCGGTTGAGCGGCACGGCCGCATCGATGCGCAGCGGCCCGAACGGCGTGACGTAGCGCAGGCCGACACCGGCGCCGACCTTGACGTCGGAAAAGTTGGGAACCGACTTGGTCGACACGGTGCCGGCATCGACGAACGGCACGATGCCGATCGTGTCGGTGACGGCGATGCGCATCTCGACCGAAGTCTCGAAGAAGGACAGGCCGCCGATCGGCTGGCCGGTGAAGTCCTTCGGGCCGATGCCCTGATAGGCATAGCCGCGCACCGAACCGCCGCCGCCGGAATAAAAACGCCGGTCGGCCGGGACGTTCTGCAGCCCGGTACCGACGATCGAGCCTACCGCGACACGTTCGGCCAGCACGAACTTCGAGGCCGTGTCCAGCGATTGATAGGCCGACCCTTCGCCCTTCAGCTTGAGGAAGGCCGCACCGCTCAAAATGTCGTAGCTCGGCTCGGCATAGGCCAGCAAACGGAAGCCGGTGGTCGGATTGAGCCGGTTGTCTCTGTTGTCATAGACATACTGCAGCGGAATGCTGGCGATCAGGTATTTGTGCTTGCCGAAGGCGTCGTGAATGCGCGAATAATCGAGCGCGACCTCGGCCGACACGGTCTGCTTCTTGTCGAGTTCATAAGACAGGCCGGTGCTGCCCTTGACCGAGAAATGGTCGTAGGCGTCGGGATGTTCCAGCACCGTCTTGACGCTGGCGAAAAACTTCGACGCCGGCCCAATGACGCCGGGTTTCTCGAACATGATGCCGGCGTTGTAGTTCAGTTCGGACAGATTGTTGCTGCCGATGCCGCTGATGGCACCGTCGATGCGCAGCTTTTCGGCACGGCCAAACAGGTTGCGATGGCCCCAGTAGCCCTCCAGGCCAAGCCCCTCGGTGTTCGAGAATGTGCCGCCCAGCCCGAAATAACGCGGCTTGCGCTCGCTAACCTGGACGCCGATCGGGATGTTGCCGTCGGCGTCGAGCTTGTCGGCTTCCTTGAAGGTGACACTGTTGAACACCTCCAGCGCCAGCAGCCTGTCGCGCGCGTCGCTGATCTCCTGCGGCGAGTACTGCCTGCCGCGCTTCAGCCCGGTCATGTATTCGGTGAAGTCGCGGTCGACCTTCTCGGTGCCTTCCACCGTGGTCGCGCCATAGCCGGCTACCGGGCCGGCCGCGACCGTCAGCGTCACGTCGAGCGTCGAGGTGGCATGGTCGGCGACGATCTGCCGGCCGGTCACCTTGGCCAGCGGCCTGCCCTGCTCCTTCAGCGTCCGCACGATCAGCGCCTCGGCCTTGAGCACCGCGCCCGATCCGGCGTCGCCGCCTGATATCAGCCCATAATCGGCGCTCATCAGCCCCGCCGCGTCGCCTTCCAGCCTGATGTTGCCGAGCGTGAATTTGGGGCCGGCCGAGATGGCGATCGCCACGGGGATGGGCTGCGGCCCCTTGAATTCGGCGTCCGGCGGCAATTCGTCGAGCGGCTTGCCGTCGATGGTGACGGTGACGACGCCTTCATAACGGGCATCGGCATAAAGGGCGGCGACCAGCTGTTCACGGTCGCTGCGTGCCTTGGCCATCAGCCCGAGCGAGCCCGAAACCGGCCGGTCCTCGTCGCCTTTCAGCGCCGAGGCGTTTTCGAGCTTCTTGACCAGGTCCTTGTCGGCGTCCGGCGCGGAGATGGTCACCGTATAGCGCAGGGGATCGACAATGTCGGCGTCCTCGTCGCTGGACGATCCCCACAGCTTGATGCCGAAAAGCTCGAACGCGGCCGCGGGCCTCGATTCGCAAAGCAGCGCCATCGAGCACATCATGGCCAAAAGCAGGGCGCGCGGAAGCACGCGCCCTGGCGCGATCCCTCCTGACATCTGCTCTTCATGCGCCGGCATTAAGACAACCTAGTTCGTAAAACTAAAATTGGAATGAAGTTCTGAAGCGCTCGTAAAGGGGCCACAATCCAATTGTCTGAAATAGGACGGGCTTGGAATTCACACCTTCTGCGTTTCCGCAAGAAAGCGTGATCCCCTTTCCCATGGAGGTTACTGTCCGCATACCGGTCCTTGGCCGGAAAATAAACCGTTGGCAGGCGGCACCTGCCGCGTTCGCGCGTTGACAAGCCCGACTGAAGCTTGATCATGCCCGGACGTCTGCAATTGTCTGGAGGGTGTAATGGCAATGCGCGCGGCTCGTGGTCTGTCGATTCTCGTCCTTTTCTTCCTTGCCTGGGGTAGCGTCGCGCAAGCGGCCGAGGCCCGGCGAATTGCGACGACGGACAATTCCGATTATTTCGGCTTCGATCTCCGGTCCGACCAGAACGTCACGCTCGACCAGTGCAAGACGACATGCCTCGGCGATCCGGCCTGCCGCGCCTTCACCTACAACACCAAGGCAAAATGGTGCTTTCTCAAATCCGACTATAACCAGTTGAAATCCTTCACCGGCGCGGTCGCCGGCAAGGTCGTCAACATGGACGGCGATCCCGACATCGGCGCGCCGCCGGAACTCGCCTTCTTTCCCAACTGGATGGCCGACCAGGCCCAGCAATACCGCAACAAGCTGCTCGGCCCGGCCTTCGACAAGCCGACAGAGGGCATGGCGGCGCTGACCAATGCCGCCGAACAGGCCGTGTTGACCGGCGACCATCGCTCCGCCATGCAGAAATACGAGGCCGCGGTCTCGGTCATGCCTGACGATGGCCAGCTCTGGCTCAAGCTGGCGCGCGAAACGCTGGCCGTGCAGCCTGCCGCCAACACCTCCGAAGCCTCGACTTTGCCGGCAAACGGCACGTCGGCCGCCTTCAACGCCTATAAGCTGCTGCGCACCACCAAGACGCGCGCCGAAGTGCTGGCGCTGCTCGGCAACGGTCTCGACAAGCGCGATCTCTACCGGCCGGCGCTGCAGGCCTATGAGGCCAGCCTTGCGCTGGAAAGCTCGCCCGCGGTCCAGGCCGACTATGCCGATCTGAAAGCCCGTAAAGGATTCCGCGTTGTCGATCACAGCATCGATGCCGACACCAGCGCGCCGCGCATCTGTGCGCAATTCTCCGAGGAACTGGTCAAGACCGGCGTCGACTACGCGCAGTTCGTCACCGTCGACAACGCGCCGCCCAAGGGCGTCGAGGCCAAGGACAAGCAGATCTGCGTGGAGGGCCTGGAGCATGGCCAGCACTACGACGTCACCTTCCGCGCCGGCCTGCCGGCGGCGATCGGCGAAGTGACCGCCGCCCCCGTGGTGCTGTCGATCTACGTGCAGGACCGCGCGCCGTCCGCCCGCTTCACCGGCGACAGCTTCGTGCTGCCGGCCGGCGCGCGCCGCGGCATCCCGGTCGTCACCGTCAACATGAACGCCGCCGAAATGAAGCTCTACCGCATCGGCGACCGTTCGCTGGCGCAGCTTCTGTCGGGCTACCAGTTCCTGCACCAGCTCGACGGCTATGACATCTCCAACATTTCCGAGCAGATGGGCGCACCGGTCTGGCAGGGCCAACTCGACATCGGCAACGACCTTAACAAGGAAGTCACCACCTCCTTCCCGGTCGACGAAGCGCTGCCGCAGCGCAAGCCCGGCGTCTATGTGCTGACCGCGCAGCCCGTCAACGACAAGAGCGACGACTACGGTTCGCTGGCCACGCAGTGGTTCGTCGTTTCCGACATCGGCCTGTCGACCTATACCGGCCAGGACGGGCTCAATGTCTTTGCCCGTTCGCTGGGCAGCGCCAAGCCGATTGCCGGCGCCGAACTGACGCTGGTCGCCAGGAACAACGAGGTTCTCGGCACCGCGACGTCGGATGCCGACGGCCACGCCGTCTTCAACCCCGGCCTGACGCGCGGTGACGGCGGCATGGTGCCGGCCGTGCTGATGGCCAAGCAGGGCGATAATGATTTCGTCTTCCTCGACATGGCCAAGGCCGGCTTCGACCTTTCCGACCGTGGCGTCACCGGACGCGCGGCACCAGGCGCGCTCGACGTCTATGCCTGGACCGAGCGCGGCATCTACCGCGCCGGCGAGGACGTCCATGTCGCCGCCCTTGCCCGCGATGGTGCGAGCAAGGCGGTCGAGAACCTGCCGCTGACCTTCATCTTCTCGCGCCCCGATGGCGTCGAGGACCGCCGCATCGTCAGTGACGGCGCCTCGGCCGGCGGCCATGCCGTCGACCTGCCGCTCGAACCCAACGCCATGCGCGGCACATGGTCGGTGTCGATCCACACCGATCCCAAGCAGCCGGCGGTGGCCAGCCAGATGTTCCTGGTCGAGGACTTCGTGCCGGATCGCATCGAATTCGACATGAAAGCCGACAAGCAGGAGATTGCGCGGGGCGAAACCGCCAACATCGACATCGACGGCCGCTTCCTCTATGGCGCGCCGGCGGCGGGCCTTGCGCTGGAAGGGGAGTTGACGCTGTCGACCTCTCGTGACTGGGACCGCTTTCCCAACTTTTCCTTCGGCCTCGCCGACGAGCAGTCGGCGGAGCCGACGGTCACGCCGCTCACCGACCTGCCGGTGGTCGGCGATGACGGCAAGGCGACCTTCCCTGTTACCGTCGACCAGTTGCCCTCGACCACCAAGCTGGTCGACGGCAAGGTGACGGTGCGCATGCGCGAAACCGGCGGCCGCGCCATCGAGCGCTCGCTCAACATCGGCATCCGCCCGCAAGGCCAGATGATCGGCATCCGACCGGACTTCGCCGATGGCGAAGTGCCGCAGGGCGGCACCGCCAAGTTCAGCCTGATCGCCGTCGATCCCAACGGCAAGCGCGAGGCGCTGAAAGGCGCGCAGTGGACACTGGTCAAGGTCGAACGCAATTACCAGTGGTACCGCTCCAACAACTCCTGGAACTACGAGCCGGTCTCCTTCACCAAGTCGATCGCCAACGGCCAGGTCGACCTCGGCGCCGACGGCGACGCAACCGTCTCCGTGCCGGTCGATTGGGGCCAGTACCGGCTCGAGGTCGAGACATCCGATCCCGAGGGGCCGGCGACCAGCTACGAGTTCGACGCCGGCTGGTATGTCGCCTCGACGACCACCGAAACGCCTGATGGCCTTGAGATCGCCCTCGACAAGGACAATTATGCCGCGGGCGAAGTGGCGAAGCTGAAAATCTCGCCGCATTTTGCCGGCGAACTTCTGATCAACATCGGTTCCGACAAGCTGTTGAAGACCATCACGGCGACCGTACCGGCAGGCGGCGGCACCGTCGATATCCCCGTCGGTGACGATTGGGGTGCCGGCGCCTATGTCACGGCAACCCTGTTCCGGCCGGGCGATGCGCAGAAAACGCGCATGCCGGCCCGCGCCATCGGCGTGAAATGGCTGACGGTCGATCCGGCCGCCAAGAAGCTTGCCATCACGCTGACGCCGCCCGACAAGACCGTGCCGCGCCAGCAGCTGTCGATCCCGGTTTCAGTGGCCGGCGTGCAGCCGGGCACGAACGCCTATGTCATGGTTGCCGCCGTCGATGTCGGCATCCTCAACCTGACCAACTACAAGGCGCCGGATCCGGAGAACTGGTTCTTCGGCCAGCGCATGCTGGGCATGGAGATCCGCGACATCTACGGCCGCCTGATCGATGGCTCGCTGGGCACCACCGGCAAGCTCCGGACCGGCGGCGACGGCGCCAATATGCAGGCGCAGGGCAGCCCGCCCACCGAAAAGCTGGTTGCCTTCTTCTCCGGCATTGTCCAGCTCGATGCCGACGGCAAGGCGCGGATCGACTTCGATATCCCGCAGTTCAACGGCACCGTGCGCGTCATGGCCGTCGCCTGGACCAAGGAAGCGGTCGGCCATGCCCAGGCGGACGTGATCGTGCGCGATCCCATAGTGATTACCGCCGGCCTGCCGCGCTTCCTGGCGCCTGGCGACAACGCCGTCATGCGCCTCGACGTGGCCGACACCGACGGCCCGGCCGGCGACTACGCGCTGTCGATCGATACGACGGGCGACCTGTCGACCGGCGACAAGTCCCTGCCTCAGAAGCTGACGCTCGCCCAGGGCAAGCGCCAGACGCTGACCGTGCCGCTGATCGCCAGCACGGCGGGCAATGCCTCGCTCACCATCAAGCTGGCGCACGCCGACGGCACCAAGGTCGAGCAGACGCTCTATGTGCCGGTGCGCCCGGCGCAATTGCCGGTCACCACGCGCCTTGTGGTCGACCTCAAGGGCAATGGCGGCGCGCTGCGCGTCGACAAGGAACTCTTGGCGGCCAGCCTGCTCGACGGCGCTTCGGTCAGTGTCGGCGTTTCGCAGGCGGCAGCCTTCGACGTGCCCTCGCTGCTGATGACGCTTGATCGCTACCCCTATGGCTGCGCCGAGCAGACCACCAGCCGCGCCATGCCGCTTCTCTACGTCAACGAGATGGCATCCGGCGTCGGCATGGAAAGCGACCCTGACCTGCACGGCCGCGTCCAGGACGCAATCTACAAGGTCCTGAGCTACCAGTCATCGAGCGGCAGCTTCGGCCTGTGGGGTCCGGGCTCCGGCGATCTGTGGCTCGACGCCTATGTCAGCGAATTCCTGACCAGGGCGCGGGAGCAGAAATACGACGTGCCGGCTCTGGCGATGAACCAGGCCCTCAACAACCTGCAGAACTCGCTCGGCTACGACCAGAGCGTACAGGACCGCGGCAGCGAGATCGCCTACGCCCTTTATGTGCTCGCCCGCAACAAGAAGGCCTCGATCGGCGATCTGCGCTATTACGCCGACACCCAGCTCGAAGCCTTCTCGAGCCCGATGGCCGTTGCCCAATTGGCGGCGAGCCTGGCGCTCTACGGCGACACGCAGCGTTCGGAGGCGACGTTCAAGACCGCGCTGCAGCTCGCCAAGTCGAGCACGGAGTACGACTGGTACCGCTCCGACTACGGTTCGGCGTTGCGCGACGGCGCGGCGATGCTGTCGCTGGCGGCGGAATCGAAGCCGGTATCGACCATCGTGCCCGAGCTGATCAAACTGGTGACCAGGGAACGCGCCGAAGCCCGCTGGACCAGCACCCAGGACGATTCCTGGATGCTGCTGGCGGCGCGCGCGCTGAAGGAGGGCAACGACTCTATCGCGCTCACCGTCAATGGCGCGCCGCATTCCGGCGGCTATTCCAACCAGGTCAACGGCTCCGAGCTTATCGACAGCCCGCTCGAAATCGCCAACACCGGCAAGACCCCGCTGCAGGCCGTCGTCACCACCGTGGCGTCGCCGATCCAGCCCTTGCCGGCCGGCGGTGACGGCTTCACCATCAGCCGCACCTACTACAAGCTCGACGGCACTGAAGCCAATGTGACCGAGGCAACCCAGAACGAACGCTATGTCGTCGTGCTCAAGGTCACCGAGCAGAACAGCTGGCCGTCGCGCCTGCTGGTCACCGACCTGTTGCCGGCCGGCTTCGAGATCGACAATCCAGGCCTGGTCTCCAGCGCCCAGTTGACGAACTTCTCCTGGCTGGCACAGACCGACGCCGCGCATCTGGAATTCCGCGACGATCGCTTCGTCGCGGCATTCAACCCGGCCGATGGCGACCACGACCACAATCTGACGCTTGCCTATGTCGTGCGCGCCGTGACGCCGGGCACCTATGCCCATCCGGCGGCAACGGTGGAGGACATGTACCGTCCGCAATATTCGGCCCGTACAGCTACCGGCATGATGGAGATCAAGGCACCGTAAGGTGCCTTGGCGGAAATGAACGTGAGGTTCGCGCCGCCCCTCATTGCCCTGCCGGGCATTTCTCCCCGTATAGAGACGGGGAGAAAGAAGCCTGCACCAAAGCTTTCGCCAGCTTTAAACGTCGCAGGAAAGGCGCCAATGCATGCCACAGCTCCCTTCTCCCCGTCACTAAACGGGGAGAAGGTGGCGGCAGCCGGATGAGGGGCGGCGCCATGCTTTCCAAGAAACTCCTCCGTCGCGCTGCCATCGCAGTTGCCTCCCTTGCCGCCTTCTTCACGATTGCCGCCGCCGCCCTCTGGCAACTCGACCGCGCCTTCCCGCCCCCGCTTCCTGAAAGGCTCACCGTCTCCACGGAAGTCCAGGACCGCGACGGCCAGCTGTTGCGCGCCTTTGCCACACCGGACGGCTACTGGCGGCTGGAAACCCGGCTCGACCAGGTCGACAAGCAGTTCGTCGACATGCTGGTCACCTATGAGGACAAGCGCTTCTGGGACCATGAGGGGGTCGACGTGCTGGCGCTGGCGCGCGCCGCCGGCCAGTTCGCGACCAGCGGCCACATCGTCTCCGGCGGCTCGACCCTGTCGATGCAGCTCGCCCGCCTGATCGAGCCGCGCGAGAGCCGCAGCCTCGGCTCCAAGCTCAAGCAGATGCTGCGGGCCATCCAGATCGAGCGGCGGTTGTCGAAGCGCGAGATCCTCGAACGCTATCTCACAGTGGCGCCGTATGGCGGCAATCTGGAGGGCGTGCGTGCCGCTTCGCTCGCCTATTTCGGCAAGGAGCCAAAGCGGCTCACCGTTTCCGAAGCCGCGCTTCTGGTGGCCCTCCCGCAATTGCCGGAAAAGCGCCGTCCTGACCGCAACCTGCAGATCGCCCACGCAGCTCGCGACCGTGTGCTCACCCGCATGGTCTCATCAGGCCTGATCGGCGAACGCGAGGCCGCACGCGCGGCGCTTGACGATGTGTTGAGCCTGCGCCGGCGCTTGCCGGCGCTCGCCGCGCATGCCTCTTACGCGATGCTGCCCAAGGCCGTCCCCGGCCAGCCGCTCAAGCTGACGATCCGCAAAAGCGTCCAGCAGGGACTGGAAGAGGTGGCCCGCGACGCCGCCACCAGGCTCCGGCCGCGTCTGTCGGTCGCCATGGTGCTGGCCGATGCCCGCACCGGCGACATTCTGGGCGAAGTCGGCTCGGCCAATTTCTTCGATTCCAGCCGTTCCGGCTGGATCGACATGACCAAGGTCGTGCGCTCGCCCGGCTCGACGCTGAAGCCGTTCATCTATGGCCTCGCCTTCGAACAGGGACTGGTGGCACAGGAGACACTGATCGAGGACAGCCCGGTCGATTTCAGCGGCTACAGGCCCAAGAATTTCGACATGGGCTATCAGGGCGATGTCTCGATCCGCCAGGCGCTGCAATTGTCGCTCAACGTGCCGGCGATCCGGGTGCTCGACGCGGTCGGTCCGGCGCGGCTGACGGCGCGCTTCCGCCAGGCGGGCGTCAACCCGATCCTGCCGGTCAATGAGGCGCCGGGGCTGGCCATCGGGCTTGGTGGCGTCGGCGTCACGCTGCGCGACCTCGTCCAGCTCTATACCGGGCTCGCCAATGGCGGCAAGACGCACTCGCTGCGCGACGGCACCGAACCGGCCAATGCCGTGAGTTCGACCACCACCATCCTCAGCGACCAGGCCAATTGGCAGATCATCGACATCCTCTCCGGAGTAAAACCGCCGGAAGGTGCCTTGCAGCGCGGCATTGCCTACAAGACCGGAACCTCCTACGGCTACCGCGACGCCTGGTCGGTGGGCTTCGATGGCCGCTATGTGCTGGGCGTCTGGGTCGGCAGGCCCGATGCCGGCGCGGTGCCGGGCCTCTCCGGCTATGTCTCGGCCGCCCCGATCCTGTTCGAAGCTTTTGTCCGCTCCGGCCTCGCCACCGTACCTCTGCCGGGCAAACCGCCCGGTGCCTTCACACCCAAGCGCGAGGACCTGCCTGTGACGCTTGCCCGCTTCGGCGCCGGCGCGGATGGCCTGGTGCAGGCGACGCCGACCGAACCGGCGCCGAGCATCATCTTCCCGCCGGACGGCGCCCGCGTCGATCTCTCCACCAACTCGGCCGACGCCTCGCCGCTGGTGCTGAAATTGCAAGGCGGCCGCGCCCCGTTCCGCTGGCTGGCCAATGGCAAGCCCCTCATCGGCCTCGACCGCCGCCGCACCGCGACCTGGCTGCCCGACGGCGCGGGCTATTCGACGCTCACCGTCATCGACGCTGCTGGACGGGCGGCCAGTGTGAAGGTCTTCGTCCAGTGAAAGCGATCCTTGAATAGTATGCGCCAGGCGATTCAGCGCATTGGCTTTTGTGCGCTGATGAGTGCCGGCTCGGCCCTGCCGGTGCGTGCCGATCCCCTCCCCGCGGGTTTCGTTCGCCTCGCCGATGTAGCCCCATCGATCCGCCAGGACATTCGCTACGCCAACGCCGACAATTTTCTGCACCGCAAGGTGAATGGCTATGACGCGCCGGTCTGCATTTTGACCCGGGAGGCCGCCGAGGCACTTTCCAGAGTCCAGCGGGCGATCGCCACCAGAGGCCTGACGCTGGTCGTCTTCGACTGCTATCGCCCTGCCCGCGCCGTTGCCGACATGGGCGAATGGACGGCCGCGGGTGGACCGCCGGACCCGCAATGGTATCCGAAGGTCAAGCGTGGCGATCTCATCGCCAAGGGCTATGTCGGCGAACTGTCCAGTCATTCGCGCGGCTCGACCGTCGATGTTGCCATCGCGCCTGTCGACAGTACGCCCGTGCCGAAACCGGCCTGCGGCGCGATCGATGCCGACACCCTCGATTTCGGCACCGGCTTCGATTGTTTCGACCCGATGAGCGAGACCGCGCGTCGCCCGCTCGGCGCCAAAGCCGCGGCAAACCGAAAGCTGCTCGTCGATGCCATGCGTGCTGGCGGGTTCAAGAACTACGCGCGCGAATGGTGGCATTTTGCGCTGGCCCGGGAGCCATTTCAAAAGCAGCGCTTCGATTTCCCGGTGACCGTCGAGTAACCTGCCCAACCAGCCTTGCCCAACCAGCCTTGCCCAACCAGCCTTGCCCGGCAACCGCGCATCCCTAGATAGGCCGGAGGTGGGCCGACTCCGGCGCGGAGCGACCGCGAGCAAAATAGTTCTCACAACAACGACAGATCGCCGAAGATTTTCTTCAGAAGGACAAAAAAGGCAACATTCAATGCATCTTATTTCTATCAATTCGCTAGATTTGGCGCGGGTTCAACGGAGGCAGAAATGACCAAACCTCATTTCAGGAAACTGCTCGGCGCACTGGTCGCCACATCTATCCAGTTCGGCACGCTCGGTTTCGCGTTTGCCGACACCACCATTCTCAATGTGTCCTACGATCCGACGCGCGAGCTCTACAAGGCCTATGACGAGGCCTTCGCCGCGCATTGGAAGGCGGAGACCGGCGAGACGGTGACCATCCAGCAGTCGCATGGCGGATCGGGTGCCCAGGCCCGCGCGGTGATCGATGGCCTCGACGCCGATGTGGTGACGCTGGCGCTCGAAGGCGACATCAACGCCATCGTCTCGAAGTCAAAGAAGATCAATCCAGACTGGCGCACCAAATTCGAAAACAATTCGGCGCCCTACACCTCGACGATCATCTTCCTTGTCCGCAAGGGCAATCCCAAGGGCATCCACGACTGGAACGACCTCGTCAAGGACGGTGTCCAGGTGATCACGCCCAACCCCAAAACCTCGGGCGGCGCACGCTGGAACTATCTCGCGGCCTGGGCCTATGCCAACGCCAATGATGGCGGCGATGAAGCCAAGACCAAGGACTTCGTCGGCAAGCTCTACGCCAATGCTCCCGTGCTCGACACCGGCGCGCGCGGCTCGACCGTGACCTTCGCGCAAAAAGGCCTGGGTGACGTGCTGATCGCCTGGGAAAACGACGCCTATCTGGCGCTCGACGAGTTCGGCGCCGACAATTTCGACATCGTTTATCCGCCGACCTCCATCCTGGCCGAGCCACCGGTGGCCGTGGTCGACGCCAATGTCGACGCCAAGGGCACACGCAAGGTGGCCGAGGCCTATCTGAGCTACCTCTATTCCAAGGAAGGCCAGACCATCATCGCCAAGAACCATTATAGGCCGTCCAAGCCCGAACTGGTTCCGCCCCAGGATCTCGCCAAGCTGCCGCCGATCAAGCTGATCACCATCGACGATCCGCTTTTCGGCGGCTGGAAGAAAGCGCAGCCTTATCATTTCGGCGACGGTGGTATATTCGACCAGATCTACAAGCCGGCCCAGTGAGCTAAACCTAGATCGGGACGACATGACCACAGCACCCGCGCGGGCGGGGTGGCGGTTCAGACAGCCGAGCGTCATTCCGGGTTTCGGATTGACGCTCGGCTTCTCGCTTGCCTACCTCACCCTCATCATCCTCATCCCCCTATCCGGGCTGATCTGGCGTTCGGCCGCTCTCGGCTGGGTCGATTTCTGGGCCATCGCCACCGATCGCCGCACGATCAACGCCCTTCGAATCAGCTTCGGCACGGCGTTCATCGCGGCTGTCGTCAATGTCGTCTTCGGCACGCTCGTCGCCTGGGTGCTGGTGCGCTACCGTTTTCCGGGCCGCCGCATCGTCGACGCCATGGTCGACCTGCCCTTCGCCCTGCCGACGGCTGTGGCCGGCATCGCGCTGACCACGCTCTACGCGCCGAATGGCTGGATCGGCAAATTGCTGATGCCGCTCGGCATCAAGGTCGCCTACACGCCGCTCGGCATCGTCATTGCGCTGATCTTCATCGGCCTGCCCTTCGTCGTGCGAACCGTGCAGCCGATCATGGAAGAGATCGACAAGGAAGTGGAGGAAGCCGCCGCCACCCTCGGCGCCAGCCGCTTCCAGATCATCACCCGCGTGCTCTTTCCCGGCCTGGCGCCGGCCATCATCACGGGCTTCTCGCTGGCCTTCGCGCGCGGCGTCGGCGAATACGGCTCGGTCATCTTCATCGCCGGCAACCTGCCTTACAAATCCGAGATCGCGCCGCTTCTGATCGTCATCCGGCTCGAGGAATACAATTACCCGGCGGCGACCGCGATCGCCGCGATCATGCTGGCGCTGTCGTTCATCATGCTGTTGATCGTCAATCTGGTGCAGACATGGAGCCGCAAGCGCTATGGCTGATCCCGAGATCAAATCATACGAACCGTATCATGAGAGCCGCTCGGCGGCGGTGACCGAGAGCCGGCCGGCACGCGCCGTGCTGATGGCCATCGTCTTCGTCTTTCTCGCCGTCTTCCTGCTGCTGCCGCTGATCATCGTTTTCAAGGAAGCTTTCGCCAAAGGCGTTGGCACCTACCTGCAATCGCTAAGCGATGCCGACACGCGTTCGGCGATCCGCCTGACCTTGCTGGTGGCCGCGATCTCGGTCCCGCTCAACATCGTCTTCGGCATCTCGGCCGCCTGGGCGATCGCCAAGTTCGAGTTCAAGGGCAAGGCCTTCCTGACCACGCTGATCGACCTGCCCTTCTCGGTCTCGCCGGTCATTTCGGGTCTGGTCTACGTGCTTCTCTTCGGTGCTCAAGGGTTGCTCGGCGAGTGGCTGAAGGCACATGGCATCCAGATCCTGTTCGCCGTGCCGGGCATTGTGCTGGCCACCGTCTTTGTCACCTTCCCCTTCGTCGCCCGCGAACTTATTCCGCTCATGCAGGAACAGGGCAATGGCGACGAGGAGGCGGCGCTGTCGCTTGGCGCCAATGGCTGGCAGGCCTTCTGGTACGTGACCTTGCCTAACGTCAAATGGGGCCTGCTCTACGGCGTCCTTTTGTGCAATGCGCGCGCCATGGGCGAGTTCGGCGCGGTTTCGGTGGTGTCGGGCCACATACGCGGCCTGACCAACACCATGCCGCTGCATGTCGAAATCCTCTACAACGAGTACAACGCCGTCGGCGCCTTTGCCGTTGCTTCCTTGCTTGCCGGGCTGGCGCTCGTCACGCTGGTCTTGAAAACACTGCTCGAGATGCGCTACGGCGCCGAACTCGCCGCGACGCGCGGACATTAGAAGGTTCATTGCATGGAAGTTCGCGTTGCCAACGTGCGCAAGGAGTTCGAGCGGTTTCCGGCGCTCCACGATGTCTCGCTCGACATCAAGTCGGGCGAACTGATCGCGCTGCTCGGACCGTCCGGCTCCGGCAAGACGACGCTGCTCAGGCTGATCGCCGGACTGGAGCGCCCGACGCGTGGGAAAATCTTCTTTGGTGACGAGGACGCTTCGCAGAAATCGATCCAGGAGCGCAACGTAGGCTTCGTCTTCCAGCACTACGCGCTGTTCCGCCACATGACGGTGGCCGACAATATCGGCTTCGGCCTCAAGGTGCGGCACGGGCCGACGCGGCCGTCGACCCCCGAAATCCGCCGCCGCGCCTCCGAGCTTCTCGATCTTGTCCAGCTTTCAGGGCTGGAGAAGCGCTATCCGGCGCAGCTTTCGGGCGGCCAGCGCCAGCGTGTGGCGCTCGCCCGCGCCATGGCCATCGAACCCAAGGTGCTGCTGCTCGACGAGCCGTTCGGCGCGCTCGATGCGCAGGTGCGCCGGGAACTGCGTCGCTGGCTGCGCGAAATCCATGACCGCACCGGCCACACCACCGTCTTCGTGACCCACGACCAGGAAGAGGCTTTGGAGCTTGCCGACCGCGTCGTGGTGATGAGCCAGGGGCGCATCGAACAGGTCGGCACCGCCGACGACATCTACGACACGCCGAACTCGCCTTTCGTCTACGGCTTCATCGGTGAATCCAGCTCCCTTCCCGTCAAGGTCGAGAATGGCGAGATCTGGCTGGCCGACCGTCCGATCGGATTGTCGGCGCCGCATGCGCCCGAGGGCGACGCGATGCTCTACTTCCGGCCGCATGACGTCGAACTGCTGGACGGCTGCAGCGGCTGCATCGCCGGCACCGTGGCCGCCAGCCGCCGCGTCGCCGGCACAAGGCGCGTCGAGCTCGAGATCGGCGGCGAACGCCAGCGGGTCGAGATCGAACTGCCGGTCGATCATCCGGCGGCGCAGAAGAGCCGCGTGGCGTTCCGGCCGGGGCGCTGGAAGCTGTTTCCGGCTGCGTAGCGATAGGACCGCCGTCAATCCCTATCCCGGTCGAGGGCGGCCGCCTACCCTTTCACCAGGCCTTTCAACGACAGCACCAATGTCATGGGATTTTTCGGGGAAGCCGCAAAGCCATGGCGCTCATAAAAGGCTTTCGCTTCGTCCGATATCGCATGAACAAAAATTCCGCGTATCCCGAGGATCGTCGCGGCTTGACCGGCGCGCAGGACGGCATCTTGCAGAAGCGCTGCACCCAGTCCCTTCCCTTGCCAGCCTGTGCCCACCGCGAGACGCCCGAGCACGACCATTGGAATGGGATCCGGCATGTTGCGCCGAACAATGCCGGGCGCTTCCGCTAGGTCAAGCCCGCCCGAAGACAGGCAGTAGTAGCCGACAACGCGTATGCCTTCCGCGACCACATAAGTACGAGATGCGCCACTGACCTGGTTGGCCCGTGCGCGGCGGCGAAGCCATTGGTCGAGACTTTCCGTTCCGCTTTGGAAAAGTTCGAGATCGTGGTTCTCGGCCAGCGGCGTGGGCGCCGACAGCCTCAGTCCTGCCATGGCTTGGGCACGTTCATAAGACGCGCAAAACCTTCCCCGCTTGGCGGTTCATCGAGGATGTCGAGATAGTGCCGGTAACTCTCGGCATCCACCTTGATCAGTGTTTGGTCCAGGAGCGTATCCTCGGCCGCGCGGTAGGCGGCATCGATCATGAAATCGGAACGGGTTTTCCCGCGTAGCTTCGCGGCGCGGTCAATCAGTATGCGCATATCCTCGCGAATGCGCAGATTGACAGGCTTAGCGTGAGTTTCGGCTGCGGCTTTCGCCATGGAGGGCTCCTTTCCTTCACCATAACATGCCGCATACACAATGTGTATCTATTTGTCCTTTCCATTGGGAAAAGGTTGACGTGAACCGAGCTCCAATATGATGCCGCTCAAAAGAAAAACCTAGGATCAGCCTGTCTGGGAAACGGTTTTCTAGCAACGAGTGCCAAGCCCTGAATCTATGCCTCGCCGCCCCTTTGTACCCTCGCTATGCTTGAACGATAAAACATTACATCCGGAGCCATTTCATGAAGCGATTTTTCCTCGGCGTTGCCGTCGCAGCCGGCCTCATCCTCGCATCCTCCCAGGCTTGGTCGGCCGACAAGCTGCTCAACGCCTCCTATGACGTCGGCCGCGAACTCTTCGTGCAGGTCAACAAGGCCTTTATCGCCAAGCATCCGGGCGTCAGCGTCGACCAGTCCCATGCCGGCACCTCGGCGCAGGCGCGTGCCATAGCCGAGGGCCTCGGCGCCGATGTCGTCACCTTCAACCAGGTCACCGATGTCGACTTCCTGGTCAAGAAGGGCCTCGTCTCGACCGACTGGCAGAAGGATTTTCCCGACAACGCCTCGCCCTTCTATTCGCTGCCTTCGTTTCTCGTCCGCGCGGGCAATCCCAAGCACATCAAGGACTGGAACGACCTCGTGCGCGACGATGTGCAGGTGATCTTTCCCAATCCGAAGACGTCGGGCAATGCGCGCTACACCTATCTGGCGGCCACCGCCTACGCCAAGGAAGCCTTCAAGGGCGACGACGCCAAGGTGAAGGAGTTCATCACCAAGCTGTTCAACAACGTGCCGATCTTCGACACCGGCGGGCGCGCCGCGACAACCACCTTCGTGCAGCGCGAGATCGGCGACGTGCTGATCACCTTCGAATCCGAGACGCGCGGCATCCGCAAGGAATATGGCGACGACAAGTTCGAGCAGGTCACCCCTTCGGTCAGCCTGCTGGCGGAATTCCCGGTGGCGATCGTCGACAAGGTCGCCGACGAACACGGCACGCGCGACCTGGCCAAGAGCTATCTCGACTTCCTCTATACGCCCGAGGGCCAGGGCATCGCTGCCGAGAATGGCCTGCGCGCACGCGACGCGGCTGTCGCGGCCAAATACAAGGCCGATTTTCCGGACGTGCGCCTGCTGACGGTGGAAGACGTCTTCGGCGGTTGGGACAAGGTCCAAAAAGAGCATTTCGCCGCCGGCGGCCTGCTCGACCAAGCTTATGGCAGCCGGTAAAGTTTCAGCGGTCCGAAAGAAAGATCAGGAGAGCCGGCCCCGAGGCCGGCTTTTCCTGTTTAGGCAGCCGATAGGGCAAATCCGGCGCCCTTCGTGCAAAACGTTACAAACAATCAACGCGTATGTGCCAAACATGCCTTTCCAATGGCTTGTTTTCGCGAACGGCAGCGTGTGGAAGCAATGCCGTCATCATTTGCACACAAACAGCCGCCAGATGCGGGGTGGTTGGGGCTTCAACGGGTTGACTCGGGCATGCTGACGAAAAAAGGCAAATACGGCCTCAAGGCCCTCGTGCATCTTTCCAACCTTCCGGTTGGCCAATTGGCCTTCGTCAACGACATCGCCGTCGCCAACAACATCCCGAAGAAATTCCTCGATGCCATACTGGGCGAATTGCGCAACGCCGGCTTCGTCCAGAGCCGCAAGGGCAAGGAAGGCGGCTATCGCCTCGCCCGCCCCGCTTCCGAGATCAAGATCGGCCATGTCGTGCGTGTGCTGGACGGTCCGCTGGCGCCGATACCTTGCGCCAGCCGCACGCAGTACCAGCGCTGCGAGGATTGCGACGAAGCGACCTGCCAGGTCCGGCACATGATGCTGGAAGTGCGTCAGGCGATCGCCGAGGTGCTGGACAACCGCAGCCTCGCCGCCATGCGCGATGCCGACAACGACGATTTTCCGGTCGGGTTGACATCCCAGATCTAGAGCCGGGCGAATGAGGCTGTCGAGGTTCACGAAATCCCGAAAAGCCCGCCGCAAGCCATCGGCAGCCAGCTTCCGCACCGAGATCATCACCGACGTCTTTGTCCCCGAATATGCCGAGGACGTGCGCTTCTTCAGCCGCAAGCAGCTTAACGCCGGCAAGCTCCGCCGCTTCTCCACCAGGGATCTTCGCGAAAGCCTGGCCGCCCTCTTCTACCTAGCGGTCGCGGCGGTGCTGCCGGTGCGCTGGTGGTCGCCGATCTGCGATTGGGCGTCGCGGTTTCGCCTGAAGCGTCATATGCGCAAGGATTTCCCCGGATATGCCGCCGCAACCCGCGCGGTGCTCGGCAGCGACATCGATGCGCGCAAGCTGTTCGAGGCATTGCTCGCGGCGCGCCATCGCCGCCGCATGCAGCTTGCCGCGCATCTGGTCGCCCGTCGCTGGACGCCGGCGATCCGGCTGGAAGGGCTTGAGGACTTGCAGGCCGCTTTGCAACGCGGCCATGGCGCGATCCTCTGGTGCGATCAGTTCACCGCCCAGACAATGATCGGCAAGCGCGCCATGCATGAGGCCGGCATCGAAGCGCATCAGGTCAGCGTCAACACGCATGGCGTTTCCGAGACGGCATTCGGCCAGCGCTTTCTCAATCCGCCAATGGTTCGTGTCGAGAACCGGTTCCTGAAAAGCCGGATCGTCTTCGACCGTGACGATGCCTATCAGGTCACCATCCGCATTCAGAAGATGCTGAGGCAGAACGGCGTCGTGATGATGACCAACACAATCCACGCCGGCTCGACCTTCACCGAAACCGCGCTTGGCGAAAGCGGCTGGACGCACCTTGCCTCGGCACCGGCGAATTTCGCCGCGCGCGGCAAGACGGCCCTGTTTGCGATGTCGACCTTCGAGGTCGTTCCCTTCCGGGAATATCGCGCCGTCTTGAGCCCCGAGCTGGTGCCGGCGGCACCGGCGCTCCAGGCAGCGGACACAGTCAGGGACGGCGCCAAGAACATGGCCCTGCAGGCACGCTACATCTTGCTCAAACGCGACCGCCTGCTGCAAGCGCTGAAAGAGTGCCCCGAGCAGATGATGTCCTGGTCGCGCCATGAGCGGTTGACGGAAGCCCAGGACGGCATCGGCATCAGCGCTGAAGAAGGCTCATGACGGGCGTATCAAGCGCATTGCCTGGGCGACGAGTTCGTCGACCGGCCGTGTCGCGTCGAGCGTCAATGCCCGCTCGTCTTGCCCCGGCGGCTCGAGGATGGCGAACTGGCTGTCAACCAGGCTTGCCGGCATGAAATGGCCCTTGCGGTTGCCAACGCGCCGCCGCGCGGTGGCGGGATCGATCTCCAGATAGAGGAAGACGATATCAGGGCAAAAACCGCGCAGGCGCTCGCGATAACCGCGCTTCAGCGCCGAGCAGGCGGCGACCACACCTTGCCGCTTGCCGATCGATGCCTGGATCTGCTCGCCGATCGCGTCGAGCCAGCCTTCGCGCAGTTGATCGGTGAGCGGTTCGCCGCGTGCCATGCGGGCGACGTTTTCGGGCGGATGCAGCCTGTCGCCCTCGATGAAGACGGCACCGAGCGCGGTGGCCAGCGCGATGCCGACGGCTGACTTGCCGCAGCCGGCGACACCCATCACCACGATGGCCGCTGGCGCCAAACCGGAAGCGCCCGTCGGCGCCTGCGCTGCGTTTTCGTCCACCGTCAGCGGCTCGCCGGCGCGCGGCCATAAAGCAGGAGCATGGCGACGATGACGACGCCATAGATGATCTGCCGTCCCGCCTCCGGCATCTGCATGACCGAGAGGATGGATTGCAACAGCGTGATCAGGATCACGCCGGCGACGGTGCCGAGATAGGAGCCGCGCCCGCCCAGGATCGAGGTACCGCCCAGCACCACGGCTGCGATCGACGGTAGCAGATACGCATCGCCCATCGACTGCGCCGCCTTGGAGGCGTAGCCGGCCAGCAGCACGCCGCCGAAGGCGGAGAGCCCTCCGGAGACGGCGAAGGCGATCATCACCACGCGTCTCGTGTCGATGCCGGAGAGATAGGCGGCACGCTCGCGGTTGCCGATGCCATAGACCGCGCGGCCGAAGCCGGTGCGCGTCAGCACGAACACCATCGCGATCCCTATAAGCGCCCAGATGATGACGGCGTTGGGGACGCCCGGAATGGTGAAGCCGGTGGCCAGGTAGCGCATGGCGCCGGTCGCCGAATCCTGTGGCGAGAAGCCGCCGGTATAGACCACCATCAGCCCTTGCGCGACGGCATTGGTGGCGAGCGTGATGATCATTGAGGGAATGCGCAAATAGGCGACGCCGATGCCGTTGACGATGCCGATCAGCACGCCGCAGAAGATGCCGAACGGGATCGCCAGCACCACCCCGGCCGGACCGTAGGCGGCTGCCGCGCAGGCCATCATCGCGCCCGCCGCCACCGACCACGGCACCGACAGGTCGATCTGGCCGAGCAGGATGACCAGCATCATGCCGGTGGCGATGACGCCGAGGAACGAGGCCACCTTGAGCTGCTGCAGGAGATATTCAGGCGACAGGAAGCTGCGTGAATAGAGACTGCCGACCAACAGCAGCACCACGATGCAGGCAAAGGCGGTCAGCACCGCCGGGTCGGCGCGGCGGATGAATTTCGGCATGCGGCCGGCAATGCCGCCCAAGGTCGTCTCGCTCACAGGAACCACTCCAGCCGGTTGCGGACCCGAAACAGGGCGAAGGCGCCGAGGCTGACGGCGACCAGCAGGATAACGCCCTGGAACAGCGGCTGCCAGAGCGGATCGAAGTCGAACACGAACAACAGGTCGCCGATGGTGCGGAAGGCAAGGGCGCCGAAGATGGCGCCGATGGCGCTTCCCTTGCCGCCGAACAGCGACACACCACCCAGCACGACCGCCGCGATCGAGAACAACGTGTAGGAGTTGCCGCTCGCGTAGGCAGCCTCGCCCGTATAGGTGAAGAAGGTGAGGAACAGCCCGCCGATCGCCGCCAGCAGCCCGGCCAGCGTATAGGCGGCGAACTTGCCGCGCCGGATCGGCACGCCGGACATATAGGCCGCCGTTTCCGAAGAGCCCGCCGCGTATGCCGCGCGGCCAAGGATCGAGCGGCTGAACGGCACCCAGATCACCAGCACGATGGCGAGCAGCACCACCAGGCTCGCCGGCACAAAGCCGAACACGCGGCCGGTCAGCGCGTCGGCCAGGTCCTCATTGACCGAACCGCCCGGGAAAGGTCGCAACAACAGTCCGATGCCGTAGTAGACAGCCCCGGTGGCGATGGTGGCGACGATCGGCTGCAGCCGCCCATAGATGACGATGGCGCCGTTGACGGCGCCGCACAGAAGGCCCGCCACAAGCACGGCGATGACGCCGAGCGTGGTCTGCAACGGCGTGCCTACCACCAGCCAGGAGGCCAGGCAGTTGGTGAGCAGGAAGATCATGCCCACGGACAGGTCGATGCCGGAGGTGATGACGACCAGCGTCTGCGCCATGGCGACGAAGGCAAGCAGCACGCCCTTGTTCGCCGCCGTCTGCACGACATTGGCGGTGAAGCCCGCCGGGTGGTTCGAGGTGTAGATGACGAACATGACGATGAAGATGCCGAGAGCCAGCAACGTTCCGCGCTGCTCGGCCAGCCAGTAGCGCCAGTCTTTCACACGCTTGCTCCCAGGCCCACCGGGCTCTCCTCGCCATGGATGTTGAGCGCGCTCGCTATAAGCGCCCGCTCGGTGATCTCGCCGCCGACCAGCTCGCGCTTGACGGCGCCGTCATAGAGCACCAGGACCCGGTCGCAGCAGCCGATCAGTTCGTCATAGTCGGTCGAATAGAACAGGATCGCCGCGCCCGCATCCGCCAGCTTGCGCATCAGCTGATAGATCTCCTGTTTGGTGCCGACATCGATGCCGCGTGTCGGGTCGTTGAGCAGGATGATGCGCGGCTGGCGCATCAGCCATTTGGCGATCACCACCTTCTGCTGGTTGCCGCCCGACAGCGCGCCGACCGGAATGTCGAGGCCCGCCGTCTTGATCGCCAGCAGGCCGACCATGTCGTCGATCAGCCGCTGTTCGGCGGCGCGATCGATGATGCCGCCTTTCGACAGCCGGTCGAGCGCGGCGAAAGACAGGTTTTCGCGCACCGTCATCGGCAGCATCAGTCCTTCGGTCTTGCGGTCCTCCGGGATGAGCGCCATGCCGACGCTATCCTCGCGGGCCGCTGCCGGGCTGGTGATCGTCACTGGCTTGCCGTCGATCAGCACCTCGCCGGAGAGGCCGCGCAGCACACCGAAGAAGGCGAGCAGCAATTCGCGCTGGCCTTGGCCGTCGAGCCCGCCGAGGCCGACCACCTCGCCTGCCCTGACCGTCAGCGAGATATCGTGCAGCCGGTCGGCCCAGGACAATTTGCGCGCCTCGAGCCGGGGGGCGGCGCCAGTGGGTGCCGCCGCCGGCTTGGGCGGAAAAATATGGCTATATTCACGGCCGATCATCAGCTCGACCACCTCGTTGTCGCTCTTAGAGCCGGCCTCGTAGCTGGCGACATTGCGGCCATTGCGGAACACGGTGCAATGGTCGGCCAGTTCGGCGATCTCATTCATGCGGTGCGAGATGTAGAGCAGCGCCAGCCCTTCCGAGCGCAGTCGTTTCAAGACGCCGAAGATCTTCGCGACATCCGCCGCCGTCAGCGCCGAGGTCGCTTCGTCGAGGATGAGGATGCGCGGTTTCCTGGCCAGCGCCTTGGCGATCTCCACCATCTGCCGTCGTGACAGCGGCAGGTCCTTGACCAGCGCCAGCGGATGGATGTCGCCGGCACCCGCGCGCGCCAGCGCATCCTCGGCGATGCGCCGCTGCGCCCTGCGGTCGATCATGCCGAAGCGTTTTGGCGGATCGGAAATGACGATGTTGTCGGCGACGCTGAGTTCGGGGATCAGCGACAGTTCCTGGAAAATGCAGACAATGCCGGCCTTGTTCGCCGCACCCGGCGACGCGAAGGTCACCTCGCGTCCGTCCAGCGTCATTTGGCCCTCGTCGGGCGCCACGACACCGGCCATGACCTTGATCAGCGTCGATTTGCCAGCCCCGTTTTCACCGAGAATGGCGTGGATGCTGCCGGCCTCGACCGTCAGTTCGGCCTTTTCCAGCGCCCGCACGCCGCCATAGCGCTTGGAAATGCCTTCCATGCGAAAAAGTGGAACCGCACCGTCCATCAACCCTCCCCAGGGCGATTGTGGGATTGCAGGCTGGCGCCGCGGGATCAGCCGCGGCGCCAGACGATAGAAAGCGATTACTGGTTTTCCTTGGTCTGCCCCATGATTTCCTGGGCGCTGAAATTGATGCCGCAGGTCGGGAAGGAATTGCCGACGAAGAAATTGTCGGACTCCTTCGGGAAGTAATCCGTGCCTTCCTTCATGTCCGGATCCGTGGCGACGGCCAGAGGCAGCTTCACCTCCTGCGGCACCACTTCGCCTTCGAGTGCCGCGATCGCCGTCTTGATGGCGACGGCGACCTGGGCCGGGCCCGAGCCGGCGGAGGTGCACTTCAGGCCATCGGCCGAATGCGCCGCGCAGAACTTGCGGAAGCCGTTTTCGGTCTCGCCGCCGAACGGCACGAACGGATGCTTGGCGTCCATCATCGCCTGCACGATGCCGGTGTCGCCGCCCTGGCCGGTGATGCCGTCGAACGGACCGTTGGTGGCGATCGCATCGGCGGTCACTTTCTGCGCCACGCCGTCATCCCATTTGCCGGCGACTTCGGTCACATCCCACTTCTTGCCGGAGGCGTCGAACACCTCATGGATGCCGTTGTGGCGATCGGTGTCGACGGAGGTGCCGGCGACGCCGCGCACTTCCAGGATCTTGCCGCCATTCGGGATCTTGGCGACCAGCCACTTGGCCCACAGTTCGCCAAGTCCCTTCTGGTCGACATTGACGTTGATAGCGTCCTTGGTGTCGAGAATATTGTCGAAGGCGACCAGCACGATGCCGGCTTCCTTGGCGCGTTTGATGACCGGGCCGAAGGCGGTCGGGTTCTGCGCGTCGGTGACGATGGCGTCATAGCCGGAATCGATGAAGTTGTTGATCGCCGAAATCTGCGCCGGCACGTCCTCGCCCGTCGAGACGACCTTGAATTCCTTGATCTTTGCCTTCACGTCGGGCTGCGACGCATAGGCCTTGGCCGTCTGCACCATCTGGATGCGCCAGGTGTTGGCGATATAACCATTGGCGAAGGCGATGCGGAACGGACCTTCCTTCTTCGGAAATTTGAAGAACTTGGTGTTCGCGTCCCAGGGCGCGAAACAGTCGGCCTGGGCGGCGGGACCGGAGACGATCTCCGGGCCGGCGGCCATGGCCGCCGAATTGAGCATGACGAATGCGCTGGCAGCAACGATGCCGCCGACAAGTGACTTGATCATCGATAATCCTCCCGATTGCAGTTCCGATTTGTCGGTTCAGTTTTTATGCGATTTCGCACTCCCGGCTGGCACCTCCCGCCTTACCCAGTCACGCCTGCCAGCTGCCGAAGACCTCCGCGATCCCACCCCTTACCGTCTCCTTCGATTGGGAAAAAGGTATCATATTATACATAATAAACAAGCATGAGCTGTTGCTTATGTATAATAAACAGGCCCAACAGTTGAGTGGCGAAGCTCTCCAATGGAAAATGGTAGCGCTACCATGACGTTGTGTAAAGCGTCATTCGCGGGTGTTCTCGAAAGCGTGTTCAGCGGGCTGTGCTCTCGCGGCGCTTGAGCTCGAAGCCAAGGTCGACGACCCGCTGCCGCGGCCTGTCACCCGATATCGCCGCAAGCGCCATGGCCACCGCGCGCCTGCCGATTTCGTAGCGATGGGTGCGGATGCTGGTGATCGAGGGAAACGCCACCTGCATCATGTCGAGATCGTTGAAGCCGACAATGCCGATGGTCTTCGGCACCTCGATCGAGGCACGATGGCATTCGAACAGCACGCCGAGCGCGATGTCGTCATTGTTGCAGAACACGCCGTCGAGCGTCGGCATCTTGGCAAGCGCATCGCGGAAGAGTTCGCGGCCTAGCGGCACGCTGGACAGCACCGGCGTGGTGGTGATCAGGCGCGGGTCCGAGAGGCCGGCCTTCTCCATCGCCACCCGGTAACCAGCCAGGCGCCGCTGCGAGCGCGGGTCCATGCGTGCACCGATGAAGCCGATCCGGCGATACCCGGCCTCTATCAGGTGCTCGGTCGCCGTCAGGCCGCCATCGAGATGCGAGAAGCCGACCATCATGTCCACCGGATCGGGTCCGGTCTCCATCACCTGAACCACCGGGCAACCGGCATTCTCCAGGAGTTTTCGCGAAGCAGGCGTCTGATCGATGCCGGCAATGATGAGCGCGGCCGGGCGTTGCGAACCGAACAGCTGCAGCAACCGCTCTTCCTCCAGTCCGGAATAGTGCGTGTTGCCGAGCTGGATGCGGAACGGGCTGTCCGACAGGCTGTCATAGATGCCGCGCACCACCTCGGCGAAGACATTGTTGGTCAGCGAAGGCACCAGCACGCCGAACACTTCGGCGCGCGCCGAGGCCAATGCGCGCGCATTGGGGTCCGGCACATAGCCGAGTTCGTCGACGGCGGCCTGGATCTGACGGCGCAGCTCCTCGGAAACACGTGCCGGGTCGCGCAGCGCGCGTGAGACGGTGATGGCGCCGACGCCGGCCTTGCGTGCCACATCCGACAGGGTTGGGCGGCCACCGCCTCGGCGCGAACGCGGCTTGGTCACGCTCTTGGCCCATGCGCATGGCCATCGAAGCGCGCCCGCAATGCGATCTTTCCAGCTGTCGCCATCTCACCGGCCTGTTGCCGCACCCATCCGCCCTGGCGTCGCGCAGTGACTGCCTGTTGTCAAGCCGAGCCACCAAGTGGCCGTGCTTGGCCTTCCTCAGGCGGCTACGGCAGCTCTGTGCCTTGCCTTCCACATGAACAGCCCGATCGCCAATATGTTAAGCAGGTTCCAGGCGATGCCGTTCAGGAAAGCGGCGGCATAGGAGCCGGTCAGGTCGTAGATCCAGCCCGACATCCAGCCGCCGATCGCCATGCCGAAAATCGTCGCCATCATCACGATGCCGATGCGCTGGCCGGCCTCCTTGGCGGGCAGGTATTCGCGCACGATGATCGCATAGCAAGGCACGATGCCGCCTTGCGACAAGCCGAAGACCAGCGACACGACATAGAGCGAGGCGAGCCCGTCGAACGGGATGTAGAACAGCAGCGACAGGCATTGCAGCACGGAGCCGATAAGCAAGGTTTTGACACCGCCGATGCGGTCGGCGACAAAGCCCGAGGCGAGCCGGCTGACGACGCCCGCGGCCATCATAATCGACAGCATGTCGGCGCCATGCGCCATCCCGTAGCCAAGATCCATGCAATAGGCGACGATGTGCACTTGCGGCATCGACATCGCCACGCAGCAGCCCAGTCCCGCGACGACCAGCAGCATCTGCATCGCGGCCGGAGACATTGGCATCGGCTGCACGGACCGGCTTCCGGCCGGGCCGGCGGCTGCCGCTTCCGGAGCGCCGCGGCGCAGCAAAAGCACCAGCGGCACCATGGTGACCAGGCAGAAGACGCCGATGGCGGCATAGGTGAAGCGCCAGCCTTCCGCCTTGATCAGCGTCGGCATGATGGTCGGCCAGATCGCTCCGGCGAGGTAGTTGCCGGCCGCGGCCGCGGTGACAGCGACGCCGCGGCGGCGGTTGAACCAGTGCGATATATCGGCGATCAGCGGCCCGAAGATCACCGATGTGCCGAGACCGATCAGCACGCCTTGCGCAAGGGTGAATTGCAGGATCGAGGTCGACAAAGCCGCGAGCAGAAGGCCGGCGGAGAGCGCGATCGAGGAAAACAGCGCCGGAATCCAGTAACCCATGCGATCGATGGCGCGGCCGACCAGCACATTGCCGGCGGCAAAGCCGACCATGGTCGCGGTGTAAGGCATGGATGCCGCGGCGCGGTCGACGCCGAACTCGGCCTGTACCGCAGGCAGCACCACGACGACGGCCCACATGCCGACCGCACCGATCGTCGCCAGCAGCATCGAGATGGCCAGGCGCATCCAGGCGTAGGAACTGTCGATACCGGGGCTGGGCCGGCTCAAGTCGGTTCGTGACAAAGGCGTTTCCTGTCGGCGGCCTCAACCGCTGCTGTTTTGGCCACTATCGACGCATTCTCGGCGCACAGCAGCGCCACGGCGGGCAAATCCGTGGCTCCAGTGAGGTACGAGCCCGGGAACCGGCGCCAGCATCTGGAGTTTCTGATCAATAACCCCGCAAAGGAGACCAGCCATGACCGCCACCAGGCAGAAATGGTCGGCCGAGGTGACCGAGCACAGCGATGCGATGGATCTCGAGGACCACGTGTTCGAATCCGACGACGCCAAGAAGATCGCCGCCTCGCTCAAGCGTTCGGCCGAACACAGCCACCGCCGCAAGGCCGAGCCCTTCCAGTCCGCCATGTCGATGCTGAATTTCTACATCAACAGGGCCGGAAAAAACCTGCCCGCGGCTCGCAAGAAGATCCTCGAGGACGCCAAGGACGAATTGCGTGCGGCATTCGGGCGGCCAAAAGAGGATTAGGCTTTCGCCGCCAATGGCTCCTCAAGCTTGTTCCTCACCCCCATCAAAAACGAGGTGAGGAACCCGTTTATTACCGCTATCCAGCCGGTCGGCGCCCTATTGTCTGATCTCGGGTTCGACAAGCTTGGCCAGGTTGCGCAGCGACTCCTGCCAGCCGAGATAGCAGGCTTCGGCGGGAATGGCGTCTGGAATGCCGGCTTGTGTGATGTTCACCTCGGTGCCCACGGACACTTTCTTCAGCGTCACGGTCACCTGGATCTCGCCGGGCAGGTTGGGATCGTCGAACCTGTCGGTGTAGCGCAGGAGTTCGCCCGCGACGAGCTCGACATACTCACCGCCAAACGAATGGCTGTCGCCAGTGGTGAAGTTGCGGAACGACATCTTGAAGGTACCGCCGACCTTGCCCTCGAAGTGATGAACCGTGCAGGTGAAGCCGTTCGGCGGAAGCCATTTGGCAAGCGCATCGGCCTCGAGGAACGCGCGGTAGACCTTCTCCGGGCTGGTGGTCAGGACGCGGTGCAGACGTACGGTGCTGGGCATGTCGATACTCCTTCGTGGTCTCTGTTCGATGCCCCAAGGACGGGTGCCGCACAGCCGATCCGACACAGGCTTTTGAATTTTGTGCGGTCCGGCCCCGAATTGCTTCGAATTCCAAGGCGCGAACACCCGCGCCCAACGGCCGTGTCGCGGAAATCTATCGTGAACGGATGACGTTGTCGGTATTGGCCAGCAGCTTGCGCACGGCATTGCGCGCCGCATCCGGCCGCTGGAGGCGGATGTTCTTTTCGATTGCCTCGTGCATCTTCTGGGCGAGTTGCAAATCGTCGAGCTCACGGGTCGTGTAGGCAAACAGGTGGTCGAAGGCGGATTCGATCAGCACGCCGAGCGGCACCAGCAGATCATTGCCCGAGGCACGCAATATGGCGAGGTGGAAGCGGGTGTCGGCACGGGTCCGTTCCTGCAAGCTTTTCGCCTCTCCCATCTCCCGGCAGGCCTGGCTGATCTCGGCCATCTGCTCGTCGGTGCGCCGCATGGCGGCGAATGCGGTCGCTTCCGGCTCGATGATGTGGCGGAATTCCTGCACCGTCTTCAGGAAAACCTCGCGGTCGGGCGACGTCGCGTACCAGGCGAGCACATCGCGGTCGAGCAGGTTCCAGCGTTCCTTGGGTTCGACCCAGCTGCCGATCTTGGGGCGCGATGCGAGCAGGCTCTTGGCCATCAGCATCTTGATCGCCTCGCGCACCGCCGAGCGGCTGACGCTGAACGTCTCCGACCATTTGGCCTCATTGGGCAGGATGGTGCCGGGCGGATAATCGCCGCGCACGATCCTGAGCCCAATCTCGCTGGCCAGTGATGTGTGCACGCTGGAGCCCGGAATACGTGCCGCGTCGGCTCGCCGAACACCGGCCGGGCGATCGGCGGCTACAGCCTTTTTCGGCGATTTTTCCTTGTTCGGCTTCGCGTCCCGCATGCAGTCCAGAAAGGCCGGTTTAGGGAGGCTGTCAAGCGCGGCGCGGGCGCGGGGCCGCAAAGCCGGCCTCTATGCACAACCCAGCCGCGATTCCACCACGCTCAGGCGGTCTTGACGTATTTGCGCCAGCTGTGCTCCGGGCGGAAGCCGAGCATGTCGCGCGCCTTGCGGTTCGACAGCAGCGTCTCGTATTCACCGAGTTCGCCCTTGACCGGCACGTCGGGATAGAACCGCTTCAGGAGTTCGGCGGTCGGCAGGTCGGACGAGGTGTCGTCATTGGCGGCATTGAACACCTGGTAGCCCAGCCCATCCTTCTCGACGGCACGCAGCGTGATCTGGCCAAGGTCCCGGGCATCGATGTAGCTCCAGGCGATACGCTTGCGAAAACCAGGATCGGCGAACCATTTCGGAAACAGCGAATACTCATGCGGCTCGATGACGTTGCCTATGCGCAAGGCATAGATATCCGTGCCATTGCGCTGCGCGAAAGCGCGCGCGGTCTTCTCGTTGACGATCTTTGACAGCGCATAGCTGTCCATCGGGTCGACGTCATAGTCCTCGTCGAGCGGGAAATACGCGGGATCGCGCGGCTCGTTGGCGAACACCAGGCCGTAGGTCGTCTCGCTGGAAGCGATGATCACCTTGCGGATGCCGAGCTTCACCGCCGCCTCGATGATGTTGTAGGTGCCCATTGCATTGATGCGGAACACCTCGTTGTCGGGCGTGATCATGATGCGTGGAATGGCAGCAAAATGCACCACGGCGTCCACTGGCTGCGGGCGTAGCGAGGGGTCGAATTCGTGCAGCCCCATATAGCTAGACAGCGCGTTGAACACCTGGCCGCTGTCGGTGATGTCGGTGATCAGCGTGCGCACCTTGGGATTGTCGAGCGGCCTGGTGTCGATGTTGAGCACCTGGCAACCCTGCTCCACCAGATATTGCACGACGTGGCGCCCAGCCTTGCCGCTGCCGCCGGTGAACATGATCCGCTTCGTCATTTCTGGTCTCCACGAAAGTCCTGGGATTTACGTGTATTGTCAGACAATATTGCTTTCTGCAACCGTCTATGGCTAAAACAGCGGCGACATTATCGATAATCACGCAACAGGACAGACAGCATGAACACGACCGCTACGGGTGAGAAGATCGGCTTTGTCGGCCTTGGATTGATGGGGCACGGCATCGCCAAGAACATCGTCGACAAGGGATATTCCCTGACCTTCCTCGGCCGCAAGAACCGCAAACCGGCGGAGGATCTTCTCGGCCGAGGCGCTCGTGAGGCATCGACTTCCCGCGATGTGGCGGCGGCATCCGATATCGTCTTCATCTGCGTCACCGGCTCGCGCGAGGTGGAGGCTATCATTCGCGGTCCCGATGGCCTCAAGGAGGGTTTGAAGAAGGGGGCGGTCGTCGTCGACTGCTCGACATCGGATCCGGTCTCGACCGTGGCACTTGCCGCGGAACTCAAGGCGCTCGGCGTCGACTATGTCGACGCGCCGCTCAGCCGCACGCCGAAGGAAGCCTGGGAAGGCACGCTCGACGCCATGGTCGGCGCGCCCGATGCCGTCTTTGCCAGGGTCAAGCCGGTGATCGACACCTGGGCCGGCCGCATCGTGCATATCGGCGATACCGGAGACGGCCACCGCATGAAGCTGCTCAACAATTTCATCTCGCTGGGCTACGCCGCCCTTTATTCCGAGGCCTTGGCACTGGCGGAGAAGGTCGGCATCTCGCCGCCGCGTTTCGACAGCGTCATCCGCAATGGCCGCATGGATTGCGGCTTCTATCAGACCTTCATGCGCTGGACGCTGGAAGGCGACCGCGACGCCCACAAATTCACCATCGCCAATGCCTTCAAGGACCTGACCTATCTGGAATCGATGGCGGGGGCGGCGGGCATCGCCAATCCGCTCGGCAACGCCACCAAGAACGCCTTCGCCGGCGCTCACGCAACCGGCCCGGCCGAGCAGTTCGTGCCGATGCTGGCCACGCACATCGCCAAGGTCAATGGCATCGACCTGATGCCGACGAAGGATGGAAGGAAGCAGACGATCTGAGACCCGGACGGTCGGCTGGCCTTAGCGCCGGCCCCTTCCGATCCCCTCATCGGTGTCGGCAAGCAGCTTGTGCACGGCGTTGCGCGCCGCGGCTGGCCGCTGCAGGCGGATGCTTTTCTCGATCGCCTCGTGCAGTTTCTGTGCCCGCCGTTGATCGCCGACCTGGCGTGTGGTGAAGATGAAGAGATGGTCGAGCGCCGATTCGATCAACACGCCGAGCGGCACCAGAAGGTCGTTGCCCGAGGCCCGCAGGATGGCGAGGTGGAAGCGCGTGTCGGCACGGATGCGCTCGGGCAGGTTGGCCGCCTCGCCCATCTCCCGGCAGGCCAGGCTGATCTCGGCCATCTGCTCGTCGCTGCGCCGTATTGCGGCAAAGGCGGATGCTTCCGGTTCGATGATGTGGCGGAACTCCTGCACGGTGCGAAGGAACGCTTCGCGATCCGGCGCGGTCGCGTACCAGGCCAGCACGTCGCGGTCGAGCAGGTTCCAGCGCTCCTTCGGCTCGACCCAACTGCCGATCTTTGGCCGCGACGCCAGAAGGCTCTTGGCCATCAGCATCTTGATCGCCTCGCGCACCGCCGAACGGCTGACATTGAAGGTTTCGGCCCATTTGGCCTCATTGGGCAGGATGCTGCCAGGCGGATAGTCGCCGCGCACGATCCTGAGGCCAATCTCGCTGGCGAGCGAGGCATGGACGCTGGACCCGGGAAAGTGCGCCGCATCCACCCTGCGCATGGCTGCCGGGTCGTGGCTGGCTTCCGCCTTGGCCCGGCCGGCTTTTTTCTTTGCCTTCTCGTCCGGCATCCACGTTCCAATAGGTCGGCCGCCAGTCACCCGGATTGATCCAAACCCGCGCGGCGCACCGATCCCGTTGCCGAAAATCCAAACCACTGACGCGTCAAAGCCGGGCTCCGATAGCCCCAACCAAGGCGTCCTGTTGAAGAATTGGAGGAAACGGGGCGCTCGTTGGCGAGCGCCCCGAAATCGCGGTCTATTTCTGGATGCAGGTGTCGACCGTGTCCTTGGTGCATTCGTCGAGACCGGTGAAGACCGGATCGTCAACCTTCTTGCCTTCGACCAGGTCGATCATCACCGATGGTGCCTTGTAGCCCATTTCGAAGGGCCGCTGGCCGACCAGAGCGGTGACAAGGCCGTCCCTGGCGATGGCCACCTCGTCGCCGATCGTGTCGGCGGCGCCGATGACGAAGTCGTTCTTGGCCAGCCGGTCCTTGAGCGGTCCGACCAGGTCGCGGTAGGGCTGCGGCGCGCCGAACAGCGGCCAGCCGCCCATGATGCCGAACGCGTCGAGCTTGGGATTGGCGGCGAGGATGTCGGTCATCGCCTGAACGCCCTTGGCGCCGTCGTCATTGGTGAATACCGGGCAGCCGGCGACTTCCGTCCAGCCGCCTTCGCCGGCAAGTGCCGTGAGGCCTTCCTTGCCCGTCAGCGCGTCGCGCATGCCTTGCGCGCGACGCAAGATGTTGTCGGCCGCCGGATTGCCCTCGATGGTGCAGATCGTGCCACCATTCGGCTTGGCCTTCTTGATGTACTCGCCGATCTTCTTGCCCATCAGGTAGTTGTCGGTGCCGAGATAGGTCTTGCGCAGTGCCGCGTCTTCCTTGGCGAGGTCGGCGTCGACGGTCATGATCGGGATCGACGGATTGGCGCTCTTGATCGTCTGTGCGATCAGTGGCGCGTTGGACGGCGAGATCGCCATCGCCACCGTGTCGGCCTTGCTCAGCATATCCTGCACGATCTGCGCCTCGCCGGCTTCGTCGGAAGTCGATGCCGGGCCGGTGTAGAAGCATTCATATTCCGAGCTGGCGTTTTCCTTGTTCCATTTCTCGCAGCCCTGGTGGATGGCTTCGAAGAATGGATTGTCGAGACCTTTCACCACGATGACGAGCTGCTTCTTGGCCAAAGCCGGCCCGGCGCCCAACGCCATGGCGGCGACGGCGGCGAGCAATACTGTTTTCCTCATGTCAGTCCTCCCTTTGCAACCAGACGGACACGGCGTGCCCGCCACACAAACCAGCCAGGATGCGAGATGACTGAGACGCGTGCGCCCATTCAATCCGGCCAGGCCGATAAGCATTTTCAGATGCGACCCTCCCAGCGACGACGCTGCACGATCGCCAAAACCTTCTTGCCGTTGGCGCCGCCGATGGCGTCGTCAAAGCCGGCATGTCTTCCTCCGACGCTCAACTAATAACGGCTTGCCGCCAACGTCAATGCTATTTGTCCTACAAAACGGATTTTTCAAAATCCGCATGGCGCTATTCGTCTGACAATTGCCTGTTCGACAATTGACGCCCGCGATGCCATTCGCGTAAATGACCGCATCGCTGCCCCCGGGAGGAGCTGGGGAAAGCCAATGGAAGCTGTCGCTTGTCCGCGTGCGGATGGGCCAGGCATGGGAGGCAAAGACTGGTGGCGGTTCTCGAACTCACCAACATCTCGAAGCATTTCGGCGCCATCCAGGCGGTCAACGACGTGTCGCTGTCGATCGAGCCTGGAGAGGTCGTCGGCCTGATGGGCGACAACGGCGCCGGCAAGTCGACGCTGGTCAAGATGATCGCCGGCAATTTCCGCCCGAGCCATGGCACGATGCGCATGGAAGACAAGGAACTCATCCTGCACAAGCCGGTCGAGGCGCGCCAGCACGGCATCGAGATCGTCCACCAGGACCTGGCGCTCTGCAACAATCTGACGGCGGCGGCCAATGTCTATCTCGGCCGCGAACTGCGTCGTGGCGTCGGCCCGTTCCGCATCCTTGACTATGCGGCGATGTACAAGCGCGCCGGCCATATCTTCGCCGAGCTGAAATCCGAGACGCGCCCGCGCGATCTCGTCAAGCAGATGTCGGGCGGACAGCGCCAGGCCGTGGCGATCGCCCGCACCATGCTGTCGCAGGCCAAGATCGTGCTGATGGACGAGCCGACGGCGGCGATCTCGGTGCGGCAGGTCGCCGAAGTGCTCAACCTCATCCGCAATTTGCGTAACCAGGGCATCGCCGTGGTGCTGATCAGCCACCGCATGCCCGACGTCTTCGACGTCGCGGACCGCGTCATCGTGATGCGGCGCGGCAGGAAGGTCGCCGACAAGGCGATCGCGTCGAGCTCGCCCGAGGAAGTCACCGGGCTGATCACCGGCGCCATCGAGCAGGCGGCGTGAGAGCGATAAAACCGGGTTTCATTGCGCTGGCGCGTTTCGCTACCGGCAGGAAAGGTCGATAATGGCAGTCACCCTTGACCAGACGATCGCGCAGAAGCAGCACACTTTGCTATCGCGCCTGTTCTCAAGCCAGACTTTCTGGGTGGTGGTCGCCGTCATCCTGGCCTGCATCTTCCTGTCCTTCGCCACCGATGCCTTCGCCACCTCGAAGAACCTATACAACATCACCCGCAACATCACCTTCGTCGCCATCGTGGCGCTCGGCATGACCTTCGTCATCATCACCGGTGGCATCGACCTGTCGGTCGGCTCGGTGCTGTGCCTGTGCTCGATGGTGCTGGCCGTCACCATGCATGCAGGCTATTCGATCGAGATCGGCATTCTGGCCTCGATCGCCACCGCGCTCGTCATCGGCGCCTTCAACGGCATTTTTATCGCCTATCTGGGCTTTCCGCCCTTCGTGGTGACGCTCGGCATGCTGTCGATCGCCCGCAGCCTTGCCATGGTCGCCTCCAACAACACCGTCGTCTTCCAGTTCGGCCCGGACCACGACAAGCTGCTGGCACTCGGCGGCGGCGCCTGGGTGTTCGGCATCGCCAACCCGGTGCTCTACACGATCCTGCTGGCCCTGATCACCGGCTTCGTCCTGCGCTGGACGAAGTTCGGCCGGCATATCTTTGCCATTGGCGGCAACGAGCACGCCGCGACGCTGACCGGCGTGCCGGTGCGCCAGATCAAGGTCGCCGTCTACATGATCTCGGCGCTGTCGGCCGGCATTGCCGGCATCATCGAAACCGGCTGGCTCGGCGCTGTCACCACCAATCTCGGCAACGGCATGGAACTGCAAGTGATCGCCGCCACCGTCATCGGTGGCGCCAATTTGGCCGGCGGCGTCGGCACCGCCTTTGGCGCCATCGTCGGTGCTGCCCTCATCGAGGTGATCCGCAACAGCCTTGGCTTGCTCGGCATCAACGCCTTCTGGCAAGGCACCTTCATCGGCGGCGCCATCCTGCTCGCGGTTCTGTTCGACCGGATCCGCAATTTCAGGCGCAGCGATTGAGGGCTTGTCGCCGTCGAAGCGCCATTCATTCTGGTTCCTATCGCTCAGTCTGAAAATCGGCTGAAGCCGACCTCCATTGGTAGCGGCCAACAGCCGATGCCTTGACGGATGCCGAAAACCGGCCGCACAATCCTCCCTGCAAGCGAAGGGAGGCCAGTCGCTTGCGGGAGGATATGCCATGACGGAAGCGATCAGGCTCTACTGGGGCCGGTTCGGACATGTTTCTGTCCTGAATGTCGCGAGCGACTTCGTCACCCATGCCCATGTCGAGGCACATCTGATCATCTGGCTCGAAGGCACCGCCGGCGAGATGACCATCGGCCGCGAGACGGTCCGCCTCGGCCCTCGCACCGCCGCCGGCATCAATTCCTTCCAGCCCCACAGCCATGTCCTGGCGCAAAACGGGACGCCCGGTCTGTTTCTCGCCTTCTACATCGATCCCGACTGGGCCCGCCGCCGGCGCGACCTGCCATCCAGCGCGCCGCTGTTTTCGCGGGCGGCGATCGCGCTCGAGCCTTGGCTGCACCAGGCGGCCGCCAGCCTGCTCGACCATCTCACCGACAATGAGAGCGTCGACGATGTCGCCAATTACGAGATCGAGCGCTTCATCGACTCGGTGCTCGATGCCGCCGACGCGTCGGCGCCGCAGGAAGCGCGCGGCCGCATAAACACCGTGCAGGATTTCCGCGTTCGCAAGGCGATCCAGCTGATGAAGGCCAATGTCTGCGAACGCATCTCCTTCGACGACGTTGCCCGCGCCGTTGGCCTTTCGCGGCCGCATTTCTTCGCCTTGTTCAAGGAACAGACCAACCTGACGCCCAATGTCTATTGGAACACGCTGCGCATGGAGGAAGCGGTGCGGCAGTTGCAATGGTCGCGCGAGCCGCTGATCTCGGTCGCCTGCAATCTCGGCTTCACCACGCAAGGCAATTTCTCGCGCTTCTTCCGTGACCATGTCGGCGTGCCGCCGACGCTCTACCGCGAGGCCGCGCGGGCAATGGCCTGAGCCGGCAGCCATCTGTTTTTCAGACTGGTTGATAGATGCTCAAGACGCATTGATAAGCGCTGTGCGCGCTAGCGCCCTACCCTTGCCGCAACGAAATTCGCAAGGGAACATCTTATGCCCAAAGTCACCATTTCCAGCGTGATCGACGCACCGGTCGAAAAGGTTTGGGCGCGCATACGCGACTTCAACGGGTTGCCGGATTGGCATCCACGCATGGTCGAGAGCCATATCGAAGACGGCAAGGATGCCAGCACGATCGGCTGCGTGCGCAACTTCCAGCTGGCCAGCGGTGCCCGCCTGCGCGAAAAACTGCTCGACTTCTCCGATGACAATTTCCTCGTCAGCTATTCCATCCTGGAAACGCCGCAGCCCCTCACCAACCACAAGGCGACGCTGCAGCTCAGGCGCGTCACCGACGGCGACCGCACCTATGCCGAATGGACCGCCAGCTTCGACGCAGCACCCGAAGAAGCCGACAAGCTGGCCGAGGGCATGGGCGCCAATGTCTTCCAGGGCGGCTTCAACGCCCTGAAGAGCCATTTCGCCGGCCAGAGTTGAGGAGCGGGCCATGGCGCTGGCATTGCAGAGTTTTGCAACGGTGAAAGACGCCAGCGCGGCGCTGAAAGCCGCCGGCACGCGCTATCTCGGCGGCGGCACGCTTGTCGTACGCGCCGCCAATGAAGGCGATGTCTCGGTCTCCAGCCTTGTCAGGTCGACCGACCCGGCCCTGTCGGCAATCGCGGTCTCCGGCGGCACGGTCCGCATCGGCGCTTCGGTGACCATGGCGGCGATCGCCCGCCATCGCGAGCTCGGCCAGCTTGCCAAGGCCGCGCGCGCTGTCGGCGGCCCGGCGATCCGCAACATGGCCACCGTCGGCGGCAACCTGTTTGCGCCAAGCCCCTATGGCGATTTCGCCGTCGCCTTGCTGGCGCTCGACGCCCTGGTCAGCACCGGCGACAGCGAAATGCCTATCGAGACCTTCCTGACGGGGCGAGACGATAATCGTTCCATCGTCACGTCAGTCAGTTTCGCGCTTCCGAAGGCCGACAGCTTCCGCTTCCTCAAAGTGTCGCGGATCAAACCCAAGGGCGTCTCGGTGCTGAGCATTGCCGCCCTGCTGGAGCAGGCTGCCGACGGCACCGTCTCTTCTGCGCGCATCGCACTTGGTTGCATGGCCGACCGGCCGGTGCGCGCCGAGGCGGCGGAGAAGGCGCTAATCGGCAAAAGGCTTGACCATGACGGCATCGCGCCAGCACTGGCCGCCGCCAGCGAAGGCACCGCGCCGATCACCGACTCGATCGCAAGCGCATGGTATCGCGCCGAAGTTCTGCCGGTCCATCTCGGTCGGCTGCTGCTCGGCTAATCACAATCGGGGGGGCGCGCTTTCCCTACGGGGCAGGCGCGCAAGGAGGAAGAATGGCAAAGATTCCCGTCCAGTTCACGCTCAATGGATCTGAGAAGGCCGAATTCGTCGAAAGCGGCACCACGCTGCTCAACGCCTTGCGCGACAAGATCGGCGACACCTCGCCTAAGGGCGGCTGCCATCAGGGCACTTGTGGGGCCTGCTCGGTGATTATCGACGGCGAACTCCGGCTGTCCTGCCTGACGCTGGCCGAGACCTGCAATGGCGCCATCATCACCACCACATCGGGTCTCGCCGACGGCGGTGTGCTGCATCCGCTGCAGCATGCCTTCCTCGACGCCTTCGCCACGCAATGCGGCTTCTGCACGCCGGGCATGATCATGGCGGCCAAGGTGCTGCTCGACCACTCGCCCAATCCCAGCCGCGACGATGTCGTCGAAGCGCTGTCGGGCAACATCTGCCGCTGCACCGGCTACGAGCCGATCATCCAGGCGGTGCTCACCGCCGCGCGCGCCAACTCGCAGAACGCGGCCTGAGGGAAACAAGATGGAACTGCGCAAAAGCTATTTCTCGGACGTTCGCAAGGATGACCTCAACGAGATCGGTCAACCGCGGCCACGCTCGGATTCGCCAGGCCACGTCACCGGCAAGACCGCCTATTTCGCCGACCGCAACTTTCCCGGCATGCTGCATTTGAAGATGGTGCGCAGCCCTCATCACCATGCCCGCATCCGCTCGATCGACACGTCGGAGGCCGAAAAACATCCGGGCGTGGTCAAGGTGCTGACGGCCAGGGACGTGCCGCACAATGTCTACACGATCCTGATCCTGATCCAGGTCGGACCGGAAGACGAGACGGTCCTGGCCGACGGCAAGGTGCGCTGGAAGGGCGAGGCCGTGGTGGCGGTGTTGGCCGAAACCGAGCGTGCCGCCCAGGAGGCCGCCGCCAAGGTCAAGGTCGATTATGAAGTGCTGCCCGCCGTGTTCGACATGGAGGAAGCGCTGAAGCCCGGCGCGCCCATCGTCAACGAATATCACGGCCAGAACCATTACCTCTATGACAGCGGCGCGTGCCGCAAGGTGCGCTTCGGCGATGTCGAGGCGGGCTTTGCCGAGGCCGATCACGTGCTGGAGCAAAGCTATCAGTCCTCGCCCATCGAGCACGCGCCGACCGAGACCACCGGTTGCGTGGTGGCGCCCGAGGGCAATGACCGCTTCACCTGCTACACCAACACACAGGCGATGTTCTTCACCCTCGACAACACCTCGATCATCCTGCAGATGCCGGGCAGCAAGCTGCATTTTGTCGGCGGCACGGTCGGCGGCGGTTTCGGCGGCAAGGTCGATGTCATCGTCGAGCCGATTGCCATCCTCGGCGCAAAACTAACCGGGCGACCAGTCTGTTTTATCTACAGCCGCGAGGAGGAGATGCAGATCTCCTCGCCCCGCGCGGCCGAAAAAGTCGTCATCAAGGACGGCGTCATGAACGATGGCCGCATCGTCGCACGGAAGGTCACCGGCTACACCGATGCCGGTGCCTACTCCCGCCACTCGCCCTATGGCGCGCAGAAGGGCGCCGGGCACTATCCCGGTCCCTACACCATCCCCAACGTCTGGATCGACACCTACTGCGTCTATACCAATCGCACGCCGTCGTCGGCCATGCGCGGCTTCGGCGTCACCATCGGCGATTTCGCGCTGGAGGTGCAGATGGACAAGCTGGCGCGGCTGATCGGCATGGATCCACTCGAGTTCCGCTTCGTCAACGCCTATCGCGACGGCGACATGAAGGCGCATCGCCAGCCGACCGAGGGCGCGGCACTCATCGAATGCATGCAGGAAGCCTCGCGCGCCGCCCACTGGCCGGTGGCGGAGAAATACATGGCGATGTCCTCCTACAAGAACGGAGCTTGAGATGGCGATCAGGCGTGGGCGCGGCGTCGCCGCGATCAACTATCCCACCGGCATGAACCTTGGCGGCGACCCGACCCAGGCGCTGGTGCATTCGACCCCGACCGGCAATTTCATGGTCACGCTGTCCTCGGTCGATCTCGGCCAGGGCATGAAGCAGATCATGGCGCAGATCTGCGCCGAGACGATCGGCGTGCCGACCGACCGCGTCGTCGTCGACACCGCCGACACCGACACCGGCCCGCACTGCATGGGCACGTTTGCCTCGCGCGGCACCCACCGCGCCGGCAACGCGGTCATCCAGGCCGCCAGGGAAGCCCGCCAGGTGATGCTTGAAGTGGCGGCCGAGGAACTGGAAGTGAATGCCTCGGACCTCGAAACCGACGGCCAGGGCAACATACTGGTCAAGGGCGCGCCGCAGAGATCGATCTCGATCTTCGATGTCGCCCTGTCGGCGCATTTCAAGCGCGGCCGCTCGATCTCAGGCCGTGGCATGTTTTTGATCCCGCGCTCCTATCCGGAGAAGGAGACCGGCGCGATGAAGCCGTCGACCTGTTACGCGCATGCCTGCACGGTGGCCGAGGTCGAAGTCGACGACGAAACCGGCGAGGTCACGGTGCTGACGGTCAAGAACGTCTTCGAGATCGGCCGCGCGTTGAACCCTAAAATGGTCGAGCAGCAGCTGGTCGGCGGCTCCTGGATGGGCATCAGCCATGCGCTCTACGAGACGACGGAACCCTATTATCCCAACCGCGACCATGGCGGCACCGACTTCAACCAGTATCTGATGCCTGGCCCCGGCGACCTCGCCGAAACCGAAATCATCGTGCTGGAGCGGCCTTCGGCAGATGGCCCCTATGGCGCCAAGGGACCGGGCGAAATGTGCGCCAACCCGCAAATCCCGGCGGTCGCCAACGCCGTCTTCGATGCCGTCGGCGTGCGTATCGACATGCTGCCGATCACGCCCGAACGCATTTTGCGCGCGCTCAAGGCGCAAGCGGCTAACTGAGGACCGACATGCCCGAGGGAAACGCCGAAACGGTCGCGACCTCGCCGGAGGCGGTGGCCGAGCGCCTCGCCGCCTCGCGCTATCTGGCCGACGACAGCCTCGCCACCGCGATCTTCCTGGCGATCCGGCTGGGCAAGCCACTGCTGCTCGAAGGCGCGCCGGGCGTCGGCAAGACGGAAGCCGCCAAGGCGATGGCCGAGCTGCTCGGCCGCGATCTGGTGCGCCTGCAATGCTATGAAGGCATCGACGCGGCGCATGCGCTCTATGAGTGGAACTATCAGCGCCAACTGCTCGCCATCCGCCATGCCGGCGAGCACGAGATCGACATCTATGATGACCGTTTCCTGATTGCCCGGCCGCTGCTGCAGGTGTTGAAGGCGCCGGAGCGGCGCGTGCTGCTGGTCGACGAGATCGACCGTTCCGACCATGAATTCGAAGCGCTGCTGCTGGAATTCCTGTCTGATTTCCAGATCAGCATCCCCGAGCGCGGCACCATCCGTGCCGCCGCTCAGCCGATCGTCATCCTGACTTCGAACCGCACCCGTGAACTCGCCGAGGCGCTGCGCCGCCGATGCGTCTATCACTGGATCGGCTATCCCGACGCCGAACGCGAGGCCGCCATCATCATGCTGCGTGCTGGCGATGTCGCGGAGGCTACCGCGCGCGCGGTGGCGGCCGCCGTGCAGACCATCCGCGCCCGTCCGCTCGCCAAGCCGCCCGGCATCGCCGAAGCCGTCGAATGGGCAAATGCCGCGACGATCCTGGAGAAGGGCGGCAGCCCGTGGCCGGAAGCCTTCCGCCGCGCCATCGGCGTGTTGATCAAGGACGAGGAAGACCTCTCCTACATCGCCCCCGAGCTTGGCCGCATCGTCCAGGAGGCACTGGCGTGAGCCGGGATGTCAACGATCCCTTCTCCCCGTTCACGGGGAGAAGGTGCCCCGAAGGGGCGGATGAGGGGCGGCGCCACGATGGCCAGAAGTCGGCGCTGCCCCTCACCTGCCTGCCGGCATCCTCTCCCCGTAAACGGGGCGAGGAGAGCGTACCTCCCGCCGCCACGCCCTTCCTTGGCTTCGGCCAACTGCTGCGCCGCTACGGCTTTATAATCGCCCCGGAGCAAATCTCCGGCTTCATGCAGGCCGTGACGCTGCTCGGGCCACGCTCGATGGCCGACATCCGCGAGGCAGCGCTGGCCACCCTGGCGCCGCCACCTGACCGTCGCGACGAATTCGAGGCGCATTTCCAAAGCCATTTTTACGGCAACACATCAGCCGTGGTGGAAGGCGACAGCGACGAGGAAACCCGCGTCAAGGATGATGGCGGCGCCGACGACGAGCGGATCGAAGCCGAGCAGCGACAGGAAGGCGGCGAGCTATCCTCGGCGATCGAACAGTTGAGCAGCCGCGACTTCCAGCGCGACAACGACAGGCTGACCGCCTTCCGCCGTCAACTGTCGAGTGCCCTGCCTGCCCGCCGCTCCTTCCGCACGGTGCGCACTCATTCGCGCGGCAAGCTCGACCTGCGCCGCTCGCTCAGGGAAATCGTCAGCGCCGATGGCGATGTCCCCTCACCCTTGTTGCGCCGCCGCCAGACCGTGCCGCGCAAACTGCTGATCCTGATCGATGTGTCCGGCTCGATGAAACTGCACACTGCTGATTATCTCAAGCTCGCGCATGCCGCCGTGCAAGGCGCTGACCGCGCCGAGATCTTCACCTTCGGCACGCGTCTGACCCGCATCACGTCAGCGCTGCGCATCCGCGACCGCGAGCAGGCGCTGGCGCGCGCGGCCGTCCAGGTCGACGACTGGGACGGCGGCACCCGCATGGGGCCAACGCTGCTTGCTTTCCTCTCCGTGCCGCGTTTTTCCGCCTTCGCACGTGGTGCGGCGGTGATCATCCTGTCCGACGCGCTGGAGCGCGGCGACCATGCCGAACTGGAGACGGCGATGCGCCGGCTGAGCGCCCGCGCGTTCCGGCTGTCGTTGGCGACACCTTTGGCCGGCGACCCGCGCTTCCAGCCGGCAACGGCGGCACTTCGCGCCATCCTGCCTGATCTCGACGATCTGGTCGACGGCTCGTCGCTCGCCGGCCTCACCGATTTCATCCTGTCGCTCGCCCGCCCTGCTCCACGGGCGGCGACAATCTGGAAAAGGGTATCGTGATGCAGAAAGCCATCGACGCGCATTTCCACATCTGGCGCCAGCAGGACCAGCCCTGGCTGGTCGGGCCGATGGTGCCGCGCATCTTCGGCCCCTACGAGCCGATCCGCCGCGACTACCCGATCGAGGAGTTTCTCGCCGACCAGCAAGGTTCCGGCGTCGAGAAAGCGGTCTACGTCCAGACCAACTGGGCGAAGGAGGACTTCGAGAAGGAAGTCGCCTTCCTGCAGAAAACGGCTGATGAAACCGGCTGGCCGCACGCCATCGTCGGCTACACCGACATGACGGTGGACGATATCAGACCCCAGGTCGACCGCTTGAAAAAATATCCGCTGCTGCGCGGCGTGCGCATGCAGTTGCATTGGCACGAGACGCCAGCCTTCCGCTTCGCCACTGGCCCCGATCAGGTGATCGACCCCAGGATACGGGCCAATGTGGCGCGGCTGAAGGATTACAACTTGTCCTTCGACCTGCAGCTCTTTCCCGCCCAGATGAAGGACGGGCTGACGCTGGTCGGCGAGAACCCCGAAACCAATTTCATCCTCACCCATGCCGGCATGCTGACCGGAATGGATCAGGAAACAACCGAAGCCTGGAAGGCTGGGCTGCGCACGCTGTCGGCGCCGAACGTCTACGCAAAGCTCTCCGGTCTCGGCACTTTCGTCCACCGCAACGACCCCGGGCTGATCGCCTATATCGTCGACAACGCGATCGAGATATTGGGCGCGGATCACCTGATGTTCGGTTCCAACTTCCCCATCGAGAAGTTGTGGACGAGCCACGCCGAACTGATCAAGGCCCACCGCGCGGCTGTAGCGAAGCACGGTCCGGCGGCCGAGGCTGATATCTTCTGGAATACGGCGGAGCGGATCTACCGGCCGGCTTGACCGCCAGGGAGTTCGCCGCGCCATTGCAGCGGCGATGCCCTGGCAAGTCCTTACTGCGTCGGCAGCATGCCTTCCACGTCGCTTGCCGCATCGGTGAGCGCTTCCTTGGGCGTCGCCGACTGGTCGACGATCCGCGACAGATTGTCGACGATGGTCTGCGTCACCTTCACGCCGTTGGTGCCCGGAAAGGCATACCACGGAACCATCAGTGGCATCTGGCTGAGCCCGGCCTGGAACAGCGGGTTCTTCTTGTAGAAATCGCCGAGATAGTCGGAAGACTTTGCCGCGAGCTCATTGTTGGGCACATAGCCGGTGCCGGGCACGACGACCGACGCGCCATAAGGGCCGGCGGCGAATTTCGCGAATTTCCAGGCGGCGTCCTGCTTGGCGGCATCCTTGGTCAGGATGACCACGGCATTGCCGCCGGTCGGCAGATGGCCGTTGGCCGGATCGATCAGCGGGATCTTGGCCGTCCGCAGCGTGAACTTGTCGCCGACGTTCTTGATGGTGTTGACCAGCGCGCCGGTGGTCTGGAACTCGAAGCCAACCTTGCCGGCCGCGAAGGCCTGCTCGCCAGCCGGCTTGGTGAAGACCGGCATGCCGCCCTCCTTCACCATCCGCTGCAGGATCTCGACTGCCTTCTCGCCTTCCGGCCCGTTGAAGGCGACCTTGCTTTCGTCCTCGTTCAGCATCTTGCCGCCGGCGCCGAACAGCAGCGCCGAAAACATCCAGTCGTCGCCCTGCCAGCGGAAGTCGATGCCGTCGACGCCATTGCCGAGCGCCTTGATCTTGCCGCCGAGCGCGATGACCTCGTCCCAGGTCTTGGGCGGATTGTCCGGATCGCCGCCGGCGGCCTTCATCAGGTCGGCGTTGTAATACATGATCGGGTTCGAGGTGGCGAAGGCGAGGCCGACCTGCTTGCCGTTGACCTGCGCCAGCTTCAGGATCGTGTCGGAGAAGCCGAGCTCAGCCATGTTACCTTCCTTCTTGACCAGCGGGCCAAGATCGACGGCAACGTCGCGTTCGTTGAGCATGCGCAGGCGGTTGAGACCGATGAAGGTGATGTCGGGCATTTCGTCGGTGCCGGCCTGGCGAAGGATGGTCTGGATGCCTTCCTCATAGGTGGCGGACGGGCTGGCGAACTGGATCTTGATGTCGGGATTTTCTTCCATGAACTTCTTCGAGATCGTGTCCATCACGTTCTTGAAGAAGCCGGGCATCGGATAATGGACCGTCAGCGTCGTGTCGGCATAGGCTGGAAGGGCTGTCGCCAGCGACACGGCCGCCGCGGCAAAAATCCTGGAGATATGCTTCATTGCCTCGTTGCTCCTTGTTGGCCCGGTCAGCCTTTGAGACCGGTCATGGTGATGCCTTCGACGAAGCGCTTCTGTGCGAACAGGAAGGCAACGACGAGTGGAAGGGTGATGATCAGCGTGGCGGCCATGAGCGCGCCGTAGTCGTCGCCGGCCTCGGCGGCGCGGAAATACATCAGGCCGAGTGGCGGCGTGGCGTAGGCCTGCTTGCTGACGACGATCAGCGGCCAGTAGAGATCGTTCCAGTGGGCGACCACCGAGAAGATCGCGAAGGCAGTGACCGCCGGCCACGCATTGGGGACGATGACGCGCGCGACGATCCCGAGCTCGGACATGCCATCGAGCCTTGCCGCGTGGATGAGATCGTCGGGCATGGCGCGGAAGAACTGCAGGAACATGAAGATCGCGAACACCGATATCGTGAACGGCGCCACCAGCGAGGTGTAGCTGTTGAGCAGCGACATCCGGTCGAAGGCGACATAGAGCGGCAGCGCCGTGGCATGGATCGGTACCAGCAGGCCGAGCATGACCAGCACCATCATCAGCCGCGCGGCACGGAATTTCAGCTTGGCCATGGCGTAGGCGCAGGGAATCGCGACAAGCACCTGGAAGAAGAAGATCAGGCCGCACACGACGACGCCGTTCCACAGCAGCGTTGCCATCGGCACCTTGCTCAGCGCCTTGGCGAAATTCTCGGCGAAGTAGAAATGCTGGGGGACGAGCGACAGCGACGAGGTAAAGATGTCGCTCTGCGTCTTGCCCGCGGTCGAGATCATGAAGATGTAGGGCGCGAGGATCATCAACGCGCCCAGCGAAAGCAGCGCGAAACGGATGATGCGGCCGGCAGGCAGGCTGGTCATGTGTAATGCACCCGCCGGTCGAGTACGCGGTATTGGAGAAGCATCAGCACGACCAGGATCGCAAGGAAGACGACGGTCATTGCCGAGGCATAGCCGACGCGCAGGTAGACGAAGCCTTCCTGGTAGATGGTGAACAGCAGCACTTCGGAGGCCTTGTTGGGCCCGCCATCGGTCAGCATCTTCACGGTTTCGAAGACCTTCACCGCATTGGTGATGCTGATCGTGACGACGAACAGCGTCGTCGGCCCGAGCATCGGCCAGGTGACCAGGAAAAACCGGTCGAGCGCCGATTTCGCGCCATCGACGTGAGCAGCGGCGTAGAGCTCGCGCGGGATCGCCGTCAGGCCAGCCAGGAACAGCACCATGTTGAAGCCGACCGACTGCCAGACGCCGATGATCGACAGGCTGTAGAGCACGGTGCTCGAGGCGCCGAGCCAGTTCGGGCCAGGAATACCGACCAGCGCAAGCAGCGCGTTGAGTGGCCCGATGGTCGGGTGGAAGAGATATTGCCAGACTGTCGCCATGGCGACGATCAGCGATGCGACCGGCAGGAAATAGACGGTGCGGAAGAAACCGCGCGCCCGAGGTTCGCCTTCGATCAGCAAGGCGACGCCAAGGCCAAGCACGATCGAGACCGGTGCGACGATCGCCGTATAGACCGATGTGTTCCACAGCGATTTGCGGAAGGTGCGGTCGGTCAGGAGATGCGCGTAATTCTCGAAGCCGACCAGGCGGAATTTGCCATAACCGAGTTCAAAATCGGTGAAGCCGAGGAAGATGACGGCGACCACCGGCAGCAGCACGAACAGCAGCAAGAGCACGATCGCCGGGGCCGCCAGCAGCCAGGCGGTGCGGTCCTCGCTGCGCCTGTGGAGGGCCGCGGCGCTCAGGATATTGCCAGCCAGCGCGACGCTAGACATAGGCCGGCTCCTGGCGTGCGGGCGCGGCGCTCGCCGTGCGCAGCCGCTTTCCCTCCGGCCCGAAGACCATGGCATGCTCGGGTGGAAGGAGGATACCCACCGGCATTCCCGCAATCAGGTCCCTCGCCTCGTGCGGCGCCAGCTTGGCGATGACGATGTCGCCCGTCGCGTCGAGCCGGCAATGGGCAACGACTTCCGAGCCGAGGAATTCCAGACGCTCGATCCGCCCGGCAAAGCCGCTCCGCCCGCTGGGAGACAGTTTGACGAATTCGGGCCGGATACCGAGGCTGACCGGGCCGTTTGCCACCTTCTCCATCAGGGCCAACCGGATGCCTTCGAAGCTGACACGGCCATTTTCGGCAAGTGCCGGTATGATGTTGATCCTGGGCTGGCCGACGAAACGGGCGACCTCGATATGGGCCGGATCGTTGTAGATCGCCTCGGGCGCGGCGAGTTGCAGCAGATTGCCGCCGATCATCACCGCCACCCGGTCGGCCATCGAAAGCGCCTCGGCCTGGTCATGCGTCACATAGAGCGTCGGCACGCCGGCGCGGCGGTGCAGTTCGACGATCTCGCCACGGGCGTGCACCCGCAGATTGGCGTCGAGGTTGGAAAGCGGCTCGTCCATCAGGAAGATCGAGGGGCGCCGCACCATGGCGCGCGCCAGGGCGACACGCTGCCGCTGCCCGCCCGACATCTGCCCAGGCTTGCGGGCGAGCAGATGATCGATCTTGAGTACCGTCGCCATCTCGCGGACATCGCGCGAAATGCCAGTGCGGATTTCTTTCTGGCCCGGCAGGGCGGAGCCGACCAGCGGCAGCCGCTGCGTCCGGCTCAGCCGCTTCATGGCCAGCGGAACGGCGATGTTCTGGCCGGCCGTCAGATGCGGGTAGAGTGCGTAGGACTGGAACACCATGGCGATGTTGCGATCGGCCGCGGCGACCGCCGACATGTCCTTGCCAGCAACGAATATCTCGCCGCTGTCGGCATGATCAAGCCCGGCAAGAATGCGCAGCAAGGTGCTTTTGCCGCAGCCCGAGGGGCCGACCAGGGCGATGAACTCGCCCGCTTCGACATCGAGGCTGACGCCGTTCAGAACGGCATTGCCGCCAAAGGACTTGTTCAAGCCGCGGAGCGAGAGCGCGCTCATGACGCGACTTTCCTGCGGACCTTGTGCGCCTCGTGCGGGTAGACCTCGGCAACCACGTCATCCAAATAGTGGACGGTCATACCGGGTATGGCGACGATCTCGCTGGCGACCGTGTCGTCGAATTCATGCATGACGGCGCCGAGCAGCCGCTCGCCCGGCATGTCGCGCTCCATGTCGCCGACGACAAAGGCGGCCGACGGACCCCAGACCAGCGCGGTGTTTTCGTATTTGCCTTGCCATGCCCGGTGCAGGTGACCGCTGGCGAAAAGCGCCACATCATGGGCACCGATGAGATCGTAGAGACGCTGCCGCTCTGCCGGGCGGACGCTCCAGTAACCGGTGTCATCTTCGCCGGGCGCGTCGATGAACAGCGGCTTGTGGGCGAAGAGCGCGACACGCCGGCCGCCACGGCTTTCCAGCGCCGCACGCAGCCATTCGAACTGGGCCTCTTCCTCGGCATCATCAAAGCCCATCAGCAGGCTGTCGAGACCGATAAATCGCCAGTTTCCGGCGTCCTCCGTCCAATAATCGGGACCAACCAGCCGGCGCCAGCGGTCCAGGCGTTCCGCATTGACCGGCTGCAACGAACCGAGGAGATGGCCGACATCGTGATTGCCGGGCACCAGCAGCATCGGGACCGAGATTTCCCGCATCAGCTCCATGCAGAAGCCGATGTCGTCGTCCTTGTCGGCGCCGTCGACGCTGAGATCGCCGGTGTGGATGACGAGATCGGCGCCGCTTTGCGCGATCCAGGCGGCCAGCGGCTCCCAATTGCCGTTGAAATGCGGCTTGGTCGGGCTGAAATGGGTATCGGTGATCTGGACGATTTTCATGCCGGCTCCATTGCGAGAGCCGGCTGCCGGGAACCCACCGGCGCGACTTCGCGTGGGTCTCCTTAGTGCCGTTACATGTCACTTCCTTAACAGGCAGGGGACAAATGTTCCCCGCCATGCCGATAGGCTGGCTGACGGCTAGCTTTTCACCTCGAATTGCGGATCGACCGGGATCTGCATGGCCGTGACCAGATGATTGGTCTGCCCGGCGAGCCCGATGATCGACACCAACTCGCCGTGCTGCGCGTCTGTCATGCCCTTGGCGCGCGCCGCCGCCGTGTGCGAATGCACGCAGTAGGAGCAGCCATTGGCGGTCGACACCGCGATATAGATCATCTCCTTGGTTAGCGGATCGATAGCGCTCTCGGCGACCATCACGACCTTCAACTGCTCCCAGATCCGCTTCAGCGCCGCCGGATCATTGGCCAGCCCGCGCCAGAAATTGTTGACGAAATCCGATTTGCGCGTCGCCCTGATGTCGTCGAACACGGCCTTCGCCGCCGGGATTTTTTCCACCTCGGCATCGCTCAGGAGTCTTGTGGTGGCCATGGCATTTCCTTTCGTTGGATCGGTGATCAGGTCGTTGATTCAGGTCTCGAGCAAAGGGGGCTAACCGGCCTTCCTGATTCAGCTTTCGATCGCAAAAGCGTTTGCAGATTTGCCGAAGCACTAAACTTCGTCATCCCTGGGCGAAGCAGGCGCGAAGCGCCGTCGCGGAGACCCTGGGATCCATTCCGTGACGTCTATCGAAGTGTGCAGCAGAGCGAAATTCCGCACCGTAGCAGCGCTTCCGAGCCCCGGCATGGATCCTCGGGTCTGCGCCGCGTCGCTGCGCTCCTTGCTCCGCCCGTGGATGACGAAATGGCGGATGAGGCGGCTAACCTCCGGTGTTCCATCCAACGGTGCGATCATCCGCCTTCCCCGCCCCCTAGTGCACCGCCGCGTACATGATCTTCTCCTCCGTGGCCTCCGCCGGAGAAAACTCCTCGACGATGCGGCCTTGCCGGCATACGAGTATCCGATCCGACAGGTTCATGACCTCCGGCAAATAGGATGAGATCACCACCACGGCCAATCCCTCGTCGGCCAGCCGGTTGATGATCTGGTGGATCTCCGCGATGGCGCCGACATCGACGCCGCGCGTCGGTTCGTCGAAAATGACGATGCGCGGCTGCTGCACCAGCCCCTTGCCGATCACCACCTTCTGCTGGTTGCCACCGGAGAGTTCGACCACGCGAGCATTGTCGTTGATCGCCTTGATGTTGAGCGTCTTCGTCCATTCGGCCGATAGCGCGTGCATCTCCTGCTGGTTGATCACCCAGGCCTTTTCACGGCCGGCCGCCAGCAGACCACCGAACAGGTTCTCGGCGATGCTCATCGTCTCGAAGATGCCTTCGCTCTTGCGGTCCTCGGTGACATAGACGATGCCGTCCGCCACCGCTTCGCTCGGCACGAGATAGCGCACCGGCCTGTCGTCGAGTTCGATTGTACCGCCGCGCAAAAAATCGCGCTTGTAGATGCCCGACACGATCTTGAAGGTCTCGGTGCGGCCGGAGCCGATCAGGCCGAACACGCCGGTGATCTGGCCCTCGAATATCGAGAAGGAGTTGTTGCGCACGACATTGCTCATCGAAATGTCCTGCACCGACAGCACTCTACGGCCCGCCTTGCGCAGCTTGGCTTCGTCGCGCTGGCGGTAGATCTGCCCCGACAAAGTGCGCCCGACCATGGCGGCGACGATCCTGTCGCGGTCGAAGGCCGGCGTGTCGTCGGTGATGACCAGCTCGCCGTCGCGCAGGATGGTGATGCGGTCGGCAATCATCAATGCCTCTTCCAGCGCGTGGCTGATGAAGACGATCGAGACACCGTTCGCCTTCAGCCGCCGGATCAGCGCGAAGAAATGCCGTTTTTCCTCCGGAGTCAGCGTCGCCGTCGGCTCGTCGAAGATGATGATCTCGGCATTGTGGCGCACGGCGCGCGCGATCTCGACCATCTGCCGCTTGGCGGCACCAAGTGTGGCCACCATCGCGTTCGGATCGACGGGAAAATTCAGCGACTGCAGGAACTGCTGTGCTGAAATATACGTGCCGCGCAGCCGGTTGAGGAATTTTTCAGCACCGAGATAGAGGTTCTGCGCCACCGTCATCGACGGCACCAGGCTGGTCTCCTGGAACACCATGGCGATGCCGGCCTCGAGTGCGGCATGCGGCGAAGCGTAGGCGATCTCCCGGCCCTTGTGGAACATCCTGCCGGATGTGGCATCGACGACGCCAGCGATGATCTTGGTCAGTGTCGATTTACCCGCGCCGTTCTCGCCGAGCAGTGCGTGGATTTCGCCTTTGCGCAGTTCGAAGCTGACGTTCTTGACTGCCGGAACGCCGCGATAATTCTTGGTGACGTTTTCGAGGCGAATAATTGGTTCCATCAGAAACCTCCCGAGGCGAGGTCGACGGCCAGCACGCAATCGCCACCCCTGGAAGCAACGAACAGCTGGCCGCCCTTTTCCACCACGCTGCAAATGCCGTGGCGTGTGCCGTTGGCGCGGCTGTGCAGGCTGAATTGCGGCTGCATGTTCTGATCGAGCTTGACCACCAGCCCGTAGGAACGGCTCGGCGACCACGGCTTGTGGATGCCCATGGTTCTGATGCCGCCACATTGCAGCGGTTCGAGGAAGCTGCGGCTGGAGGCCATCGCCGGCGCGATCCAGTAAGCCGGCGGCACCTGGTCGATCATGTCCTGGCGGTAGTGCGTTTCCTGCAGCACGAATTCGATCAGCCGGTTGCGTGGCGCGAACAAGGTCAGCCACGCCCCGCCATCGCCGGCCGGCGACAGCCGAGCGGGATAGCCGGGCAGATGCGTCATCACGGTCGAGCGATTGCCGGTCGCGCCATCGAAGCGCACGAGTTGGTGACGCCAGCTCTCGCTCACCAGCACATCCCTGCCAAGGGGCTGGAGCCCGTAGGGAAAGGCGATCCCGCCGGCTATCTTGCGGAACTCGCCACCTGCCCCGTCTCGTTTCCAAAGCGAACCGGACGCGCCCTTCTTCATCAGATCGGCGGCCCATTGCGACGGCGTATGCTCGGCCGACCCGTTGGCCAGCCACAGCGCGCCGTCCTCGGCATAGGCAAGTGCTGTTATGCAGCTGATACCAGCCGGCGGCGAAACCTCCTTGCCTGATATCAAGAGCTTGCCGCTTTCGAGCCCCACCGTCAGTTGGCCCGATGGCGACAGAGCCAGCGCCGTGATTGGGGAAGGAAAGGTCTTGACAACCTTCGGTTCAGTGTCGGCGGCGAGCGAATAGATGGCGTTGCCGCTGGAGGCCAGCAGCCGCCCATCGGCAACCAGCAAATTGTCCGGCTCGGTCAGTTCAGCAAACGCAGGCGCCTCATCCAGCCGCGTGTTGGGACGGAAGGCGCCGTCGAGCGGCGGGATGGTCACCGCCTTGCCACGAAACATATCCAGGATCGGGTCGAGGATCATGGCTGCGCTCCCCAATACGAGGCGGAGCTGGTCCAGTTCGGGTCGGCGCCGGAAACCTTGTAGCGGCCGATGCGATTGTTGAGAATGCCGCCGACGAACAGATATCCCTTGTGCTCGCGCATCGAGGTGACCATCGGGTGCGCGCCGCCCGTCAAGTCGCCCATCGCCTCGACGATGCCGCCCTTCTCGTTGAATTTCACCACGCCGCCGGTGTTGATGTTGGGGAACAGCCATTCGTCCTGCGGCAGCCGGCGCGTCATGCGCTTGCGCATGTCGGGGTGGCGCAACGACAGGTCGAAGCTCGGCGTGCGCATGCCCAGCCACGCCATCCAGTAATTGCCGTCCGACGCGCGGTTGATGTTGTCGGGATAGCCCGGCATGTCGCGGATGACGCATTCGGCGGTGCCCGCCTTCGGCCCTTCCAGCCAATAGCGATGCACCCGGCAGGCCCAACTTTCGGCGAAGAACAGCGACTTGCCATCATGCGCCATGCAGACACCATTGGTGTAACGGTAGCCGTCGAGCAGCGTCCTGGTCGACCCATCCCTGGGATCGTAGACCAGGAGGCGGCCGGTGGCGCGGTTCTCGATCGAGTCCAGCGCCCAGTCATGCGCGTCATAGCGCTTGGTCGAGTCCGTAAAATAGATGCGGCCGTCCGGCGCGATATCGCAATCATTGGGATCGCGCAGCCGCGCATCGTCGACGATCGAGGTCCAGGAGCGCGACGTCTCGGCCGACAGCCTTTTGACCGCGCGATCCGGAGAGACGGAATAGAGCCCCATCGCGCCGACGCAGCTGATCAGATTGCCCCCTTTGTCAAAGGCCAAGCCCAGCGGAAAACCGCCAATATGGGCGAACACCTCCGACCTGACATAATCCGGCGCGAAGAAGCGAACGATCTCGCCATGGCGCGTGCCGCAATAGAGATTGTCGTCGCGGTCGAGGATGACGTCTTCCGGCCCTTCCAGTTCGCCGAGCCCGATATGGTCGGCCGCCGACAGCCGGTTGTCGAGCGCGTAAGGCGTGCCCGAGCCCGGCACCGCGGACTGGGTTTCGCCCATCCTGAGATAGACCGGCGCGACATAGACCTCGTTCAGCACCTTGTGGCGGTTCTTGAGCCAGCGAATGTCGATGGTCACCGCCACCGCCAGCATGATGCCGAGCACCATCTGGTTGGTACCGGTGCCATAGCCCAGCCGGATCAGCCCGTTGGTCATGGTCAGCACGATGATGGCGCCCATCAGCCCCTTGATCACCGAGCCGCGCCCGCCGCCGAGGCTGACGCCGCCGACCACCGCCGCCGTCAGCGCCATGATCTCGAGGTTGAGGCCGGTGCCTGGCCCCGCCCCGCTCAGGCGGCAGGCGATGAGAAAGCCGCCGATCGAGGCGCAGAAGCCGGAAAAGACATAGGTCATGAACACGGTACGGCGCACCCGGATGCCGGCATTGTGCGCCGAACGCCGGGAGCCGCCAACTGCCAGCACGTGCCAGCCCGGCCGCGAGCGCGTCAGCGCGACATGGGTGACGATGGCGAGGATGATCGCCAGCCACACCGAGACGGACAGGCCCCAGAAAGTGCTGTCGCCGATGAAATCGAGCACGTCTGACGTAGCGGTCGAAAGCTGCACATCGGCTGCATAGGTGGTGACCAGGATGTCGAACAGCGCCCGCCCGAAGATGAAGGTCACCAGCGTGGTGAGGAACGCCCGCAGCCTGAGATAGCCGACGAGGTAGCCGTTGATCGCGCCGAACACCAACCCGGTGGCGAGTGAGGCGGCCAGCGCCAGCCAGATCGACTGTTCGAGGATGAAGAAGACATAGACGGCGGAAAAGCAGGACAGCGCGAAGATCGAACCGACCGAGAGATCGATGCCGCCGCCCAGCATCACCACCGTCATGCCGGTGACGACCATCGAAAACTCGCCGAGCTGGCGGGTCGATTCCTGCAGGGAAGAGAGCTTGAAAAAGCCCGGAATGATCGAGCCGAAGGTCGCCAACGTCACCACCAGCGCCAGGAAGGGAATGGCGTTGTCGGTCCAGCGCTTAGTCAGTATCTCGCCGACGAGGTGGTCGGGCACGAGATTGTAGCGCCAGGACTGGAGGCGTTCGCGAAAGCTCATCGGGTCACTGCTGCCAGGTCTGGGCCACAAGAGAAAGAGGTGGTCGGACGATCCGGCCACCTCGTCGATATCGGTTGCAGACGATCAGCTTACTTCGCCGCTGCTTCGGCCTGCAGCGCCTTCAGGTCCCAGCAGCTGTCGGGCTTGAGGTCGGCCTTGGTCGTCGCCTTCTCCAGCGTGTAGATGTAGGTGTGGGAGGTGCCGGCTGGCTGGCCGCTCTGCAGCAGGAATTTGATGAGGGCGTTCATGTCGCCCGATTGGCGGGCAAGATCGGTCATCACCACGGCGCCGTAGGTGCCGTCGTTCAGCTTGTCGCAATCGGCCGCCTTTTCGCCGCCGCCGGTGGTGACCAAAAACACCTTGCCGTCGAGCTTGGCGTCGCGGATCGCGGCCGACGCGCCGGTGGCATCGCCATCCCAGAAGTCGATGATCGAGCAGATGTCCGGGTTCTGCTGCAGCATGGTCGTGGTCACGTTGCGCGAGGTCGTCGCATCCCAGTTGGAATCGGGCTTGGCCACGACCTTGAAGTCGGGATGCTTGTCCAGCACCTTCATGATGCCGGCATATTGGTAAAGGCTGGAGGAGTTGGCCTGGTCGCCCTGCACCAGCCCGATCTTCTTGGACGAGTTCTCGCCGCAGCCCTTGATCGCGGCTTCCGCCTCGAGCTGGCCGAGCCGGTCCCAGTCGCTGCCGACGAAAGCATCGGCGGGAAAATTCGCCGGATTGTCGACCAGGATCACATAGGTGCCGGCGGCCTGCGCCTTCTTCATAAGCTTGGAATAGGAGTTGAGGTCCGGCGCATGGATGATCAGGACATCAGGTCTGGTGTCGGACGAGATCGCGTCGGTGATCGCCTGCGCGCCGGCATCGACGACCCAGTTGGGATCGCGCGTTTCGAACGTGCCGCCCCAGGCTTCGACCTCCTTCTTCAGATAATGCGCCCAGCCCTGCGCCAGGTCGAAGCCCATCGCCAGCGGCACCAGCATGACGCGCTTGCCTTTCAGCGCTTGTGCATAGGCAGCGGGGCCTGGATCGTCGGCGGCGAAGGTCGGCGCCACGAAGGCGGTGACGGCCAGCGCCGTGGCCGCCGCCATGAGTGTTCTGATCAGTTTCATGTCTCATCCTCTGGTTCGGTTTTCATTGCCGGCCGATCGTCCCGATCGGACCGGGTACCCCGAGCAGATGGGCTAGCCCATCTGCTCTAAATGTCACCTTGTTGTGCGGTCTGTTCGTCGCGCGGATTGATGATGCCGTCGACGATGATCGCGCCGAGCAGGATCGCCGCCTTGATCAGGTTCTGGTAGAGCAGCGGAATGTCGATGATGGTCATGGCGTTGAGCAGGATGCCGATCAGCGCGGCGCCGACCAGCACATTGCGCACCCCCCCCCCCCCCCCCCACAACCCCAAACCCCC